>DBMN01000058.1:0-1212 GCA_002298965.1 Rhizobiales bacterium UBA697
GGCGGCGATCGCCAGTCCCGCCTCGATCGCCTGGGCGAGCGCGGCGACGGGACGCTCGCCGGCCTCGGCGGCGACGGCGCGATGCTTGGCGGTGAAGGTCATGACGAGGCCCGACATGTCGCCGACGCCGTCGCCCCAGGGGTTGGCGCGCCAGGCGAGGCGCGGGCTGCCGAGGCCGCCGAGCGACAGGGTGCCGGAGACGGCGGAGGAATTCTGGATCGCCTCGAGCAGGAGCTCGCGGGTCCCCTTGGGCATGCGCTTCTCGATGACGGCGGCCCAGTCGCCCGAGGTCTCCTCCTCGTCGGTGACGCCGAAGAGGTCGAGGGCGTTGCGGTTCAGCCGGCGCACGCGCAGCTGGTCGTCGAAGATGACGATGCCGCTGTCGGAGGAGATGAAGAGCGCCTCGACGATGAAGGACAGGCTCTTGGCGAGCCTCTCGGCCTCGTGCAGCGGCTCGGTCACCTCGACCAGACCGATCACCTTGGCGTCGTGACCCTGGCCGACCTTGCGACCGGCCATGCGCACGTGGATGATCGTCCCCCAGGTGGTCTGGATGGCGAGGTCGACGGGCTCGTCGCAACGGCCGTCGAGAATGCCGACGAGGAAGGCGCGGAAGCGCCCCTGATCGTCCGGCACGATGCGCGCGATCAGCTTGTCGAGCGGCGCGACCTGATAGCCGCGTTCGCTCTCGTCGCCGCCGCGTGGGCGGCCGAGGCCCTTGGGCCAGTAGACCAGCCGGCGCTCGAGCTCGACCATCCAATAGCCGACGCCGATCGCGTATCCGACCTTCTTGACGACTTCCACGACGTCGTGCATCGCGACGCCTCCGTTCGACGCGCCGTGCCGCGAGATGCGGCGACGGACCTCCCATGCGGCGACGGTAGCGGCCGATCCGTTCGATTCGATCGAATGCGAAAGATAAAATTCGAACGAACCCGCAATTCCAGAGTGTACACTCGATTTTCTTCATGTCATCCGTTCGACCGCGAGCGCGGCGGCGAAGACCAGCAGCAGCGCGCCGAAGCCGCGCGCCTGGAGGCGGGCGAGGCGCGGGCGGCCGGCGACGAGGCGGCCGATCGCCGTACCGCCGAGCGCATAGGCGAGATCGAAGACCATCCCGACCACGACCAGCACGGCGCCGAGCAGGGCGAACCGGGCGCCGACCGCACTCTCGTCGGCGGCGACGAACTGCGGCAGCAGCACCGAGCAGAA
>DBMN01000058.1:1259-10566 GCA_002298965.1 Rhizobiales bacterium UBA697
GGCCCGCCTCGACCGACAGGAGTGCCGGCGAACGGGCGATCTCGATGCCGAGCCAGGCGATCCAGGCGGCGCCGAGGAAGCGCATCGCGTCGTAGAGCGCCGGCGACGAGCGCAGCAGGGCCGCGAGGCCGGCACCGGCGAGCGCGACATGGATCGCACGCGCGACCGCCAGTCCCGCCGCCGCGGCGAGCGCGGCGAGGCGGCCGTCGCGGATGCCGGTCTGCAACACCAGGATCATGTCGGCGCCGGGCAGGAGATAGACCAGCGCCAGCGCGACGACGAAGGCCGAAAGGCTCGTGGCTTCCATCGGATCACCTCCTCGGAGAGGAAGCGATAGCACCGAGGGCCGGGGCCGATCCCTGCGTTTCGTGCTTCATGTCGGCGTGCGATCGGCATATCCTGCCAATCTTCTGTGAAATACGACGGAGTCATGCCGGAATGAAGCTCGACGCCATCGATCGCCGGATTCTCGCCGCCCTGCAACGCGACGGGCGGCTCTCCAACGTCGACCTCGCCGAGGCGGTCGGCCTGTCGCCGTCGCCGTGTCTCAGGCGGGTGAAGATGCTGGAGAAGGCCGGGGTGATCGCCGGCTATCACGCCACGCTCGAGCGCAAGGCGGTCGGGCTGGGGCTGACGGTCTTCGTCGGCGTCAAGGTGGAGCGCCACCACGACGAGCAGGCGACCGCCTTCCGCGACGCGGTCGGCGGGCTGGCGGAGGTGGTCTCCTGCCATCTCGTCTCGGGCGAGGCCGACTTCCTGTTGCAGGTGGTGGTGCCCGACCTCGCCGGCTACGAACGCTTCCTGCTCGGCACGCTGCTGAAGCTGCCGGGGGTCAGCGACATCCGCTCGAACTTCGCCATCCAGACGGTGAAGAGCGGCGCGCCGCTGCCGCTCGATCACCTGCCGGATGCGATCGACGCTCAGGCCGCGAAGCGGTAGGCGTCGAGGGCGAGAACCGCGAACTGGGTCTCGCGGTGGATCACCGTCCCCGCCCCGCCGGCGCCGAGCGCCACGAAGAAGGGCAGGAAATGCTCGTCGGTCGGGTGGTTGCGACCGCCGAAGGGGGCGCGGGCGCGGTAGTCGATCAGCGCCTCGACGTCGTTTGCCGCCACCTTCTCGGCGACCCAGTCGGCGAAGTCGGTGACCCAGCGCTCGGCCGCCTCGGTCATCGGACGCAGGCCGCCGAGCGGGCCGAAGGCGGCGTGGAGATTGTGGGTGAGCGAGCCCGACCCGAGGATCAGCACGCCTTCTTTCGCCAGCGGCGCCAGCGCCCGGCCGATCTCGTAGTGATGGCGCGGATCGCGGCGCGGCTGCACCGAGACCTGGACGACCGGGATGTCGGCCTCCGGGTACATCAGCTTCAGCGGCACCCAGGTGCCGTGGTCGAAGCCGCGGCTCTCGACGCGGGCGGGGTCGAGCCCGGCCTCGCCGAGGAGCGACAGCACGCGCTCACCCAGCACCGGATCGCCGGGCGCCGAATACTGCATGCGATAGAGCTCGCGCTCGAAACCGCCGAAGTCGTGGACGGTCTCCGGCCGCGGGTCGACGACGACGGCGGGGCGTGTCGCCATGAAATGGGCGGAGACCGAGACGACCGCCTTCGGCCGCGGCATCGCCCCGCCGAGACCGGCGAGGAACGAGCGCGTGGCGCTGTCGTGCAGGATCATGTTGGGGGCGCCGTGGGAGACGAAGATCGGCGCGATCGGGGTCACGGTGTCGGTCATGATGACGATCCTCGGCCACCCCGGATCGTCCGATGGGAGATCGCGACGGGAAGGCCTCTTTCGTCTTCACAAATCGGCCGAGACGGCCGCGAATTCAACGACGACGGCCCACCGGAAACGAGAAAGGATCGTTCGATCTTCTCGAACGATCCTTTCGTATCGGGGCGGATCGTCCGCCGGGCTCACTCGGCCGCGGCGGCGAGCGCCGGGCGACCGGCGCGATCCTTCTTGAGTTCCTCGGCGACGAGGAAAGCCAGTTCCAGCGCCTGGGCCGCGTTGAGGCGCGGGTCGCAGGCGGTCTCGTAGGCCTGGGAGAGATCGGCCTCCTGAATGGCCACGGCGCCGCCGGTGCATTCGGTGACGTTCTTGCCGGTCATCTCGAGATGGACGCCGCCCGCCCAGGTGCCTTCGGCGCGATGGACCTCGAAGAAGCTCTGCACTTCCGAGAGGACCTTGTCGAAGGGACGGGTCTTGTGGCCGGTCGCCGAGGTCACGGTGTTGCCGTGCATCGGGTCGCAGGACCACACGACGTTGCGACCCTCGCGGGCCACCGCGCGGACCATCTCCGGCAGGTGCTTGCCGATCTTCTCCGAGCCGAAGCGGGCGATGAGGGTCAGGCGACCCGCCTCGTTCTTCGGATCGAGCGCCTCGATCAGGCGGAGCAGGCCGTCGATGTCGAGGCTCGGGCCGCACTTGAGGCCGATCGGGTTGGCGATGCCGCGCATGTACTCGACATGGGCGTGGTCGGGCTGACGGGTGCGGTCGCCGATCCACAGCATGTGGGCGGAGGTGTCGTACCAGCCGCCCTCGACCGAGTCCTCACGCGTCAGCGCCTCCTCGTAGGGAAGCAGCAGCGCCTCGTGCGAGGTGTAGAAGTCGACGGTCTGCAGCTGCGGCACGGTCTCGGCGGTCAGGCCGCAGGCGGCCATGAACTCCAGCGCCTCGGAGATGCGCTCGGCGACTTCCGAGAAGCGCTCGGCGACCGGGCTGTCGGCGAGGAACTCGACCATCCACTTCTGCACGCGCTCGAGCTTGGCGTAGCCGCCGTTGGCGAGGCCGCGCAGCAGGTTCAGCGTCGCCGCCGACTGGCGGTAGACCATGCGCATGCGCTGCGGATCGGGGATGCGCGACTCCGCCGTGAAGTCGAAGCCGTTGATGATGTCGCCGCGGTAGGACGGCAGCTCGACGCCGTCGCGCTTCTCGATGTCGGAGGAGCGCGGCTTGGCGAACTGACCGGCGATGCGGCCGACCTTGACGACCGGCAGGCCGGCCGAATGGGTCAGCACCACCGACATCGACAGAAAGATGCGGAAGAAGTCGCGGATCTGATTGGCGGAGTGCTCGGCAAAGCTCTCGGCGCAGTCGCCGCCCTGGAGCAGGAAAGCCTTGCGCTCGGCCACGCGACCGAGGTTCTTGCGCAGACGGCGCACTTCGTCGGCGATCGCCAACGGGGGCCAGGTGCGCAGGTCTTCCTCGACCGCCTGAAGCAGGGCCTGATCGGCATAGACCGGCACCTGGACGATCGGCTTGCCACGCCAGCTCGTCGGCGACCAGTCGGCCGAGTTCCCGGACTTCGTCATTTCAAGATCCTCCGCCCGTCTCGATGCGGGCTCGCGTTGTCCATCCACTGGGAATTTGGGTCCCGGCGGCCCTCTGTCCAGGGCAACCGGAGGCGGGTTTATACACGCCCGCCGCCGTCTTGACCACATCCGCGGAGGCGCGCCGCGAGCCGCGGGCGACGCGATGGCGCCTCGATCGATGCAAGACGACGCCATCAGGGGGTTCACGTAAGGAGGCCGATTCCAGGGCCGAATTCAGCCGATTTTTTAGAAATTTACTTTGGACTACGCATGTGGTTTATCCGTATACATGAGAATATCTGTAATTGCTCCGATACCCTCGTGACGGCGATCGGACTAGCATCTCTCGTCGAAGGCCGTCGTCGAGAGACGCCGGCAAACGGTCGGAAGGCCAATTGGCGGGCTTTCCGACGGACTTCGGGGGAGAGACACATGTATCGCGACATGCGATCGCAATCCGATGCGGAAAGCGACGCTTCACAAGTCGTTCGCAAATCGGAACGCGCATATTTCTGGCTCAGGGACGAAATACTGTCGTTCGGCATGCAACCGGGGACGTTCATCGACAAAGTCGAGGTCTGCGAAAAACTCGGTGTATCGAAACAACCTGTGACGGCGGCGTTGACGCGGCTGGAACAGGAAGGTCTCGTCGAGATCTACCCGCAACGCGGCACCTATGTCGCGCGGCTGCGCCTCGGCGCGATGCGCGAAAGCCTGTTCGTGCGCGGCGCGCTCGAGACGGCGGCGGTGCGACGGTTGGCGCAGGCCGACGACGCGGCACTCCGGGCGCGGATCGACGAGATCCTGGCACGGCAGGTCGCGGCCATCGAGGCCGACGACACCGACGCCTATTTCGTGCTCGACCGCGAGTTCCACATGACGCTGGCACGGGCTCTGCCCTATCCGCAGGTCGCCCATCAGGTCGATCTCGGACTGGCGACGATCCGACGCTGTCAGGAGCCGTTCAAGCCCGACCTCGAGGCCGTCCGCGCCTCGCATGCCGGTCATCGACGCATCGCCGAGGCGATCGCAGCGCACGACGGCGACGCGGCGGCGCGCGAGATGGAGGCGCATGTCGCGTCCTACACCGCCATGCTGCTCGACCTCGCCGCGGCGCGGCCCGAACTCTTCGTCGCCTGACCCGCGACACCCCCTACGACGAGCAAGGCCCCGGACGTCACCGTCCGGGGCCTCTCTCGTTTCGCTCAGGCTCAGTCGCCGATCAGGCCTCGTCGTCCACCGCCGGGCCGGCCGGCAGGCTGTCGGAGCCGCGCATGACGACGTAGATCGCCGGGATCACCAGCACCGTCAGCGCCGTCGACGAGGCGAGGCCGAAGAGCAGCGAGATGGCGAGGCCCTGGAAGATCGGATCGGCCAGGATGAAGGCCGCGCCGATCATCGCCGCGATGGCGGTGAGCAGGATCGGCTTGATGCGGATCGCACCGGCCTCCAGCACCACCTCGCGCAGCGTCGCACCCGGCCTTGCGGCGTGGCGGATGAAGTCGACCAGCAGGATCGAGTTGCGCACGATGATGCCGGCGAGCGCGATGAAGCCGATCATCGACGTCGCGGTGAAGGGCGCCCCGAACAGCCAGTGGCCGATGACGATGCCGACCAGCGTCAGCGGCACCGGTGTCAGCACGACCAGCGGCACGCGGAAGGAGCCGAACTGGGCGACGACCAGCAGATAGATGCCGACCAGCGCCACGCCGAAGGCGCCGCCCATGTCGCGGAAGGTGACCCAGGTGACTTCCCACTCGCCGTCCCACAGGAGGCTGGCGTGGGCCTCGTCCTCGGGCTGGCCGTGGAGCGACACCGGGGGCGCGCCGTTCGGACCCCAGTCGATCTTCTTCAGCTCGTCGGAGACCGCGAGCATGCCGTAGATCGGGGCCTCGTAGGCGCCGGCGAGTTCCGCCGTCACCATCTCGGCCGGACGACCGTCGCGGCGGAAGATCGTATGGGAGGCCTTCTCGCGTTCGACGCGGACGAGCGAGCCGAGTTCGACGTTGCCGCGCGCGCCCGGAACCGGGGTGGCGAGCAGGCGTTCGGTCACCGCGAGATCGGCCTTGGGCATACGGACGGCGATCTCGATCGGCTCGACCCCGGCGCCGCGGTGGGAATAGCCCACCGGAACGCCGCCGAGCACCGCCCGCATCGTGTCGTAGACCGCCTGTTCGGAGACGCCGTGCCATTCGAGCGCCGCCTCGTCGAGGCGGAAGCGGATGCGTTCGCCGGGCTCACGCACGGTGTCGTCGACGTCGACGATGAAGGGGACGCGGGTGAAGGCCTCGCGCACCTTGGCGGTGACGGCGCGCCGTTCGCCCGCGTCGCGACCGTAGACCTCGACCAGCAGGGTCGAGAGCACCGGCGGCCCCGGCGGCACTTCGATCACCTTGACCGAGGAGCCGGGCGGCATCTTCACCTTCGCGTCGATCTTCTTGCGGATGTCGAGAGCGATGGCGTGGCTCTGGCGCGAACGCTCCGACTTCGGCGTCAGGTTGACCTGGAGGTCGCCCTGCGACGGCGCCGAGCGCAGGAAGTAGTGGCGCACCAGACCGTTGAAGTTGAAGGGGGCGGCGGTGCCGGCATAGGCCTGGATCGAGGCGAGTTCCGGCACGTCGGCGATCGCCTTGGCGGCCTCGATCAGGGTGCGGTCGGTCGCCTCGAGCGAGGTGCCTTCCGGCAGGTCGAAGACCACCTGCAGCTCCGACTTGTTGTCGAAGGGCAAGAGCTTCACCGTCACCCACTTGGTGGCGAAGGGCAGCATCGAGACGACGGTCGCCACACCCACGGCGATCAGGAAGCGCTTGGACTTCGCCTTCGTCGCGACGATCGGGCCGGCGACGCGGCGATAGAAGCGGCCGAGCGCGCCCTCGTCGTGTTCGCCGTGACCGGCCGGTGCGCCGCTCTTGCCGCGCATCTTCACCATCAGCCACGGCGTCAGCATCACCGCGACGAAGAAGGAGAAGAGCATGGCGGCCGAGGCATTGGCCGGGATGGGGCTCATGTAGGGGCCCATCATGCCGGAGACGAACATCATCGGCAGCAGCGCCGCGACCACCGTCAGCGTCGCGACGATGGTCGGGTTGCCGACCTCGGCCACGGCGTCGATCGCCTTGGCGACGGTCGAGCGTCCGTCGGGCATCGACCAGTGGCGATCGATGTTCTCGACCACCACGATGGCGTCGTCGACCAGGATGCCGATCGAGAAGATCAGCGCGAAGAGCGAGACGCGGTTGATCGTGTAGCCGAGGATCCACGAGGCGAACATGGTGAGGAGGATGGTCGTGGGCACGACCACCAGCACCACCAGGCCCTCGCGCCAGCCGACCGCGAAGGCGACCAGCGCGGCGATCGACAGCGTCGCCAGCGCCAGATGGAACAGGAGTTCGCCGACCTTCTCGTCGGCGGTCTCGCCGTAGTCGCGGGTCTTGGAGACGACGACGTCCTCGGGGAGGATCTCGTGCTCGATCTTCGCCAGACGATGCTCGATCGTGTTGGCGATGGTCACGGCATTGGCGCCGGCGCGCTTGGCGATGGCGATGGTGACCGCCGGGGTGGTGGTCAGACCGCCCTTGCCGTCGGGCGCCATGGTCCAGGCACGGGCCTCCTCGGGGCGTGCTTCGAGCACGACGTCGGCGACGTCCTTGACGTAGACCGGACGGCCGTCGCGCGTGGTGAGCAGCAAGAGGCCGACGTCGGGGATGCCCTGCAGCGTCTGGCCGGCGGCGCCCGGGACCTGACGGCCGGCGTCGCGCAGCGTGCCGAGGAGGAACGACCGGTTGGCGTTCTTGACCTTCTCGACGAGGTCGTTGAGGGCGATGCCGTAGCGGGCGAGCTTCTCGGGATCGGGCTCGACGCGGATCTGGTCGGCGCGGCCACCCACCGTGTAGGTGAGGCCGACGTCGTCGATCTTGACCAGTTCGGAGAGGAGCTTGTCGGCGAGCTTCTTCAGCGCGTTGTCCGACCAGCGGTCGGCGACGGCGGGCTTGGGCGACAGCGTCAGCGTGACGATGGCGACGTCGTTGATGCCGCGGCCGACGACCAGAGGCTCGGGAATGCCGAGCGGCATGCGCGAGTAGTTGGCGCGCAGCTTCTCGTGGACGCGCAGGATGGCGTCCTCCGACTTGGTGCCGACCATGAAGCGGGCGGCGGCCATGACGCGGTCGTCGTAGGAATAGGTGTAGACGTGCTCGACGCCGTCGATGCCCTTCAGCACGCCCTCGAGCGGCTTGGTGACGAGCTCGACCACGTCGTCGGCGGCCAGACCGTCGGCCTGGACGAGGACGTCGACCATCGGCACCGAGATCTGCGGCTCCTCCTCGCGCGCCAGCGACATCAGCGCCAGCGAACCGAGCGCGATCGAGGCGAAGAGCAGCAGCGGCGTCAGGGCCGAGCGGATGAAGGCGGCCGTCAGGTGGCCGGCGAGGCCGAGGGCCTTCTTCGAAGGCTCGGCGCCGCTCGCGTGATCGTTGGGACCGCTCATGGACGCACCACCCGGTCGCCGGCCTTCAGGCCGGTCAGGATCTCGACGCCGGCCGGCGCGTCGCCGGTGGCGGGGCGGGGCACGCCGATCTGGACCGGGACCTCGCCGACGCCCTCGAGGCGGACGAAGGTCAGGCCCTCGCGGTTGATCACGGCGTCCTTCGGCAGGACGAAGGTCTCGCGTTTGCCGGTCGAGACGAAGACCGAGACGCGCTCGCCGACGAAATAGTCGCCCATGCCGGGGGCCTCGGCGTCGGCGACGACGCGGCCCTGGTCGAGCTCGGGATAGACGCGGATGATCCTGCCGGCGATCGGGCGGGGGTCGGTGGCGCGGTCGAGGCCGCGGCCGGCGACGACGATCGCGTCGCCCTGGCGGATGAAGCGGGCGTGGCGCTCGGGCAGGCGGAGCTTCAGGACGTAGGTCGCGGTTGCGAGGCTCGCCACCGGCTCGCCCGGCAAGATCACCTGACCCTCGACACCCATCACCCGGAGCACGCGGCCGGCATCGGGCGCCAACACGCGGCCTTCGACCACCTGCTGCTCGACCACCGACTTCTCGGCCTGGGCGGCGGCGATCTCGGCCTTGGTGACGACCAGCTGGGTCTGGGCGTCGTCGAGCTTGGCCTGCGGCGCGGCACCGGTGGTGCGCAGCTGGCGGACGCGGTCGAGTTCCATCTGCACCAGCATCAGCTTGGCCTCGAGCGCGCCGATGCGGGCATCGGCGGCCTGGAGCTGGAGCCGCAGCTTGGGATCGACGACGACGGCGAGGACATCGTCCTTCGCCACACGATCGCCTTCGACCACCGCCACCTTCTCCAGCGTGCCGCCGATACGAGCGCGAGCGAGCGGCGCGCGGACGCTCTCGACCGTCGCCAGAACCTCCTTGGCGTCGTCGACCGTGACCGGCGCCACGGTCACGACCTCGGCCGCCGCGACCGCGGAGGCCGAGAGGACCAGCGCGAGGGCGAGCGCCGCACGCGAGGCGGCGACACGTCGACGGAAGGCGCCGGCCGACGGATCGAGGAGAGGAACGGAACGAGGCATGCCGCGGAGTGCTCCAAGCTTGTGTCCGATCGAGGCGGCCGTCGTCCGACGGCACTCTCCCCCCGACCGAGGATTCTTGCTTCGATCGTATATATTAGATCTTGCTAATCCAACAAGGGGGCGGCATGGTTCTTTCGTAGCTCCCCGAGCCCGGCGCCGGGAGCAGTGTCCGACTTTTCCGCACGCGGCGCCATCGGCGCTTCGTCGCTCCGGAGTTTCCCCATGAGCATCGACCGCATCGTTCTCGCCTTCGCCGGCGCCATGATCCTGATTTCACTGGCGCTCGGCTGGACTGTCCACCCGTACTTCCTGTTCTTCACCGCCTTCGTCGGCGCCAACATGCTACAGGCGGCCTTCACCGGCTTCTGCCCGCTGGCGATGATCCTGAAGAAGCTCGGCGCCAAGCCCGGCTGCGCCTTCGAATGAGATCGGCGGCAGACCCGCAGACGAAGAGAGCCCCGGTCGACGACCGGG
>DBMN01000085.1 GCA_002298965.1 Rhizobiales bacterium UBA697
AGCGCCGGCAGGCCGCCGGCGACGAGGGCGCGGCCGAGGCCGAGGGCGCGTTCGGGATCGTCGATCACCAGAACCGGAATGACGGGGGCGAGCGCGAGAATCGCGTCGATGGCGGCGTCGCGGGCGGTGTTCATGACGACCTCGGGGGTGAGAGGGCGAGGACGGGCGTCGCCGCCCGTCCCGAGGGCAGGGTTCAGGACTTGAGCGGCGTCGACTGGCGGGCGATCAGGCGCCAGGCGCCCTTGTCGAGCTTCCAGACCTGCAGCACGCGGATATGGGCGGTCTTCACCGAGCCGTCGGGCTGGCCGACGTCGGAATCGTAGGTGTGGCGGACGATGGCGTCGTCGCCGACCACGTCGACGATCTGGTCGGAGAAGGTCAGCGTCCTGATCGCGGTCGATCCGACCAGGGACTTGATCAGCGACGCCTTGGTGTCGACGTGGGCGTCGGAATGGACGTAGACGAGCCGGTCCGACAGCAGCGCGTCGAGGATCTCGGCCTTGCCGCCGATCATCGCGTCGCGCAGCTTGGCGACGGTGGCGGCGACGTCGGCGGCCGGTTCGGCGGCACGGACGGCGGTCGCAGTCGCCGCGAGGCCGGCGGCGGTGGCGGCGAGAGCGGCGAGGGCGCCGCGGCGGGTGCTGATCAGGTCGTTCATCTCTCTCTCCTGATGGCGACGGCTCGTGGCGGCCGTCTTCTTGGCGTGCGCGATCGTTCTTCCGCGGGGGCGGGAGGGAACGGCATCGATGGACGGGGCGGGGGAGGAGGGCCGCGCGGCCCTCGGTCCCGGACGGGGGCGCCCCCCGGGGTCAGCGAGGGGCGGGGGGGACGGGCGTCGCCCGTCCCCGAAACATCACGGCTGCTTGCCGATGTAGGCGAGGATGCCGCCGTCGACGTAGAGGACGTGGCCGTTGACGAAGTCCGACGCCGACGAGGCGAGGAACACCGCCGGACCCTTGAGGTCGTCGGTGGTGCCCCAGCGGTTGGCCGGGGTCTTGGCGCGGATGAAGGCGTCGAACGGGTGGCCGGGCGTGCGGAGCGGCGCGGTCTGCGGCGTCTCGATGTAGCCGGGGCCGATGCCGTTGCACTGGATGCCGAAGGCGCCGTACTCGGAGGCGATGTTGCGGGTCAGCATCTTGAGGCCGCCCTTGGCGGCGGCATAGGCCGACACGGTCTCGCGGCCGAGCTCGCTCATCATCGAGCAGATGTTGATGATCTTGCCGGCGCCGCGCGCCATCATCGACGGGATCACCGCCTTGGCGACGATGAAGGGCGCCGTCAGGTCGACGTCGATCACCTGGCGGAACTCCGAGGCCTTCATCTCGTGCATCGGGATGCGCTTGATGATGCCGGCGTTGTTGACCAGCACGTCGACCGGACCGACCTCGGCGGCGATCCGGGCCACCATCGCCGTGACGCCGGCCTCGTCGGTGACGTCGCAGACGTAGCCGTGGGCCTTCAGGCCCGCCGCGGCATAGGCGGCGAGGCCCTTGTCGACGGCGTCCTGGTTCAGGTCGCAGAAGGTGATGGTGGCGCCGGCCTCGCCGAGCGCCGAGGCCAGCGCGAAGCCGATGCCGTAGGAGGCGCCGGTAACCAGCGCGACCTTGCCGGCGAGCGAGAAGGCGGAGGGAAGGGTCATGATCTCGTCCTCGTGTCGCGCTCAGCGCAGGTCGGGGGTGGCGACATGGTCCATGTCGTCGAAGGTCTGGTTCTCGCCGCCCATCGCCCAGATGAAGGCATAGGAACCGGTGCCGACGCCGGCGTGGATCGACCAGGACGGCGAGATCACCGCATCGCCCTCGCGCACCACGATGTGGCGGGTCTCGGTCGGCTCGCCCATCATGTGGAAGACCACCTGGCCCTCGGGAATGTCGAAATAGGTGTAGATCTCCATCCGCCGCTCGTGGGTGTGGGCGGGCATGGTGTTCCAGACCGAGCCGGGATCGAGCACGGTCAGGCCCATCGACAGCTGGCAGGTGTCGAGCACGTCGGGGTGGATGAACTGGTTGATGACGCGCTTGTTGGCGGTCTCGACCGCGCCGAGCGGCTTCTTCTTCGCGCCCGAGATCGGGATGAAGGTGGTCTTCGCCCGGCGATGGGCCGGCGCCGAGACCATGTAGAACTTCGCGGGCTTTCCGCCGTCCTTCGAGGAGAAGGCGACCGAGCGCGAGCCCTGCGCGACGTAGAGACAGTCGCCGCGGGTCAGTTCGAAGGTCTCGTCGTCGACATGGACGACGCCGTCGCCGCCGAGGTTGAAGAGGCCGAGTTCGCGGCGCTCGAGCACGAAGGTCGTGCCGAAGTTCTTCATCACGTCGATGCCGCGGTCGAGCGGCACGGCGCTCGTCACCGGCATGCAGCCGAAGATCACCATGCGGTCGACGTGGGAATAGACCGCGACGACCTCGTCGGGGCGATAGAGGTTCTCGACCAGGAACTCCCTGCGGATCTCTTCGGTGGTCCAGCGCTTGAAGTCGCGCTGGTTGGCGGAATAGCGGATGTCCATGGCGTTTCTCCGATCCGCCGCGTCGGGAGCGGGCGGATCCTGTTCGGGGGATTTGCGCGTCAGGCGCGGATCTTGACGACGACCTTGCGCACCGGGGCCGAGGCGCCGGCGGCGCAGCCGGGACGGTGGACGTCCCAGGGGAAGAAGACGGCGTAGGAGCCGGCCTCGACGAGGCAGTCGGTCTCGCCGGCAGGGGCCGCGTAGAAGCGCACGTCGCGATCGGCGAAGGCGTCTTCGGAGATCGTGCCGGCTCCGTCGAGCGGCGCCCAGCCGATCAGTTCGCGGCCGGAGGCGACGTACTGGATGTCGATGTAGCGGGCGTGGGATTCGGCCCGGCGTTCGGCCTTGGGGGCGCTGGCATAGTCCTGGACCAGCGCGAAGAGACGGTCGCCGTCGATGTCGATG
The DNA here is from genome assembly GCA_002298965.1 of Rhizobiales bacterium UBA697. Classification (GTDB taxonomy): domain Bacteria; phylum Pseudomonadota; class Alphaproteobacteria; order Rhizobiales; family Ancalomicrobiaceae; genus Pinisolibacter. The sequence goes on from DBMN01000085.1 coordinate 2,909, forward strand.
CGGCCGGGGGCGGCCTTTTCGAAGTCCGTCGCGGCGAGGAAGCGCAGGCCCTCGAGCACGGCGGCGGGAATGGTCGCGGCCTCGGCGTCGAGATGGGCGAGACGGGAGAGGATCATGATTTCGGCCTCCGGGGAGGGCGGCCGCGGACGGCCGGGTGTTCGGGGGTGGAACGGTCGCCCGGGGGCGACCGTTCGGGATGCGCGCCGGGGGCGACGGCGCGGGTCTCGATCACTCCGCCGGGGCGGGGGCCGCGGCTTCCGTCGGCTTGGCGAAGCGCTTCGACCAGATGCCGGTCAGGATCGGCACGAGGATCGCGGTGATCAGGCAGGAGGCGGCGACCAGCGAGGTGGCGGCGGCGGCGGCCGGTTTGAAGGCCGGGACCATCTCGGCGATGATCACCGGGTTGGCGACCGCGGCGCCGGCGGTGGAGGAGGCCGCGAGGCCGGCCGCACCGTTGCCGCCGCCGATCAGCTTGTCGGCGAGGATCAGCGGGATGCCGGTGATGACGATCACCAGGACGCCGAGCATGACGCCGCCGAGGCCGGTCTTGAGGATGACGGCGAGATCGATGCCGTTGCCCAGCGCGAAGCCGAAGAACGGGATCAGCGTGTGGACGGCCTTGCCGAAGAACTCGCGCAGGTCCTGGTCGAGGTTGCCGAGCACGAAGCCGAGCAGGAAGGGCAGCACGGCGCCGACGAAGAGGCGCGGCTCGAAAGTGGCGACGCCGGCGGCGCCGAGGATCAGCATCGAGACCAGCGGGCCGGACTCGACCGACATCAGGACGAAGGCGGAAGCCTCTTCCTTCGAGCCGTACTGCTGCATGATCGCGGCGTAGAGACCGCCGTTGGTCATGTCCATGGCGGCGCAGATGGCGAGCGCCGAGAAGCCGAGGAAGAGGCCCGACTGGATGCCTTCGACCGGCAGGAACTTCGCCGCGATCACGGTCGCCACCCAGGCGACGAGGATCTTGGTGATCACCAGCGTGCCGGACTTGCGCAGCACCGTGCCGGTGGCGCGCAGATCGATCGTCGCACCCATGCAGAAGAACCACACGGCGAGGATCGGCACGGTGCCGGTGATCAGGCCGTTGGTGAAGGAGCCGAAGAACTTGCCGGCTTCGGGCGAGAAGGTCTTGCACAGCGCTCCGAGCAGGAGCGGTACCAACATGAGGCCGCCGGGGATGCGGTCGATCGCTTTCTTGATCTGCATGGTGTGGTCCTCCGAGATACGGTCGTCTTTGTCTTTCGGTCTTCTTGCGCCGGGACGACGGAGGTCGCCGCGGCCGATGATCTTCGACGACGGGAACGGTCAGGCGAGGTCGGCGAAGACGCGCGGCGTCTCGGCCTCGGGAATGATGGCGCCGCGGTGGCGCACGACGGCGGCGGCGACGACATGGGCGCGCCGCGCCGCTTCCGCCGGCTCGAGCCCGAGGGCGCGGCCGAGCAGCCAGGCGGCGGAGAAGCTGTCGCCGGCGGCGGTGGTGTCGACCACGGCGACGTCGGGCACGCCGGGGACGAGTTCCGACACGACGCCGCGCACGACGAGGCAGGGGGCGGCGCCGTCCTTGACGACGACCTCCGGGGAACCGGCGACGCCGAAGCGCAGGATCGCCGCCTCGTGGGTCTGGTCGAGGCCGAGCACGGCCAGTTCCTCGATCGTCATCAGCACGTAGCGGGCGACGGCGATGACGCGCTCGTAGACGGCGCGGGCCTCTTCGGGAGACCCCCACAGGATCGGACGCCAGTTGCAGTCGAAGGCGATCGCCGTGCCGGCGGCGGCGAGCGTCTCCAGCCGGGCGAGCAGGCGCTCGCGGCTGGCGGGCTTCAGCACGGCGAGGGAGATGCCGCTGACATAGACCATGTCGAAGCCGCCGAGCGCTTCGAGCATCTCGTCCGAGCCCTCGGTCTCGAAACACTCGCGCACGGCCGCTTCGCCGCGCCAGTAGAAGAAGCGGCGCTCGCCTTTCGCATCGGTGCGGATGGCATAGAGGCCGGGGCGGCGGCCGGGGCGGCGCAGCACGTGACCGTCGCCGACGCCGTTCGCGCGCCAGAAGGCGGCCATCTCGTCGGAGAAGGGATCGTCGCCGATGGCGGTGACGTAGTCGACGGCGACGCCGTGGTCGCGGCCGAGGCGGGCGACATAGGCGGCGGTGTTGAACGTGTCGCCGCCGAAGGTCTGGGTGATCGTGCCGTCGGGCCGCGTCTGCAGCTCGACCATGCATTCACCCATCGCGACGAATCGGAACGGGGCTTTCGGCATCGTCTTCTCCCCGGCGTCGGGCGCCGTGCTGGCCGTCGGGGCGAGCAGTCTCGCATCGAAAGAGGCTCTCGGCCTCCCGATTCGCTCCGCCCGCGGCGTCGTCTTCTTGGTGATCGAGTATCTACACCTCGCCATATCGAACAACAATACGTGAATACGCAGTCGAAATAACAAATATCGTCTATTCTATTGTGCATGGCACGCAATACGTCGTTTTCGACGGTGCCGGGAACGTCCCATCGTGGACGCCGTGAAGCATAGATCGATCGGATCGTATTTCTATAGGTCTTGTATATCAGATATACAATTCAGACGGCGCGGTGTTTCGGTCGGGCGGAACGCGACGACGGCGGGGCTCGTGCCCGTGATCGCCGCGGATCTGTCGCCGCCCGGCGGCGCTCGGCGGATCGACCTCCGGGCAACGGCTCACGCCCCTGCCGGAAGGCGTCTCGCCTGCGGTAGCCGGCCCCCCGCGGGGCCGTGCGGACTTGGCCGGCCGGGCGGCGATGCTGTAATCAGGCGGGAAAGTATCTTCACCGAGCCCCGACGGGGCGGCAGGCGGATCTCGATGTCACGAATGACCAACGGTTCCTCGAGCGAGGACGGCGCGCGCACCGCGTCGCAGGCGATCCATCGGCGTCTGCGCGACGAGATCGTGTCGATGCGCCGCCTGCCCGGCTCGTGGATCAACGAGAAGGAGATCGCGGCCGACTGCGGCGTCTCCCGCACGCCGGTGCGCGAGGCGCTGCTCCGGCTCGCCGACGAGCGGCTGGTGGAGATCGTGCCGAAGTCGGGGACGATCGTCGCTCGCATCCCGGCGGCGGTCCTGCCCGACATCATCATGGCGCGCCGGGCGCTCGAGCGGCAGACGGTGACGATGGCGGCGGAGAAGGCGCTCGGCAGCGAGATCGCCAACCTCCGGGCGATCGTCGAGCGCCAGCGCGAGGCCGAGGCGGCCGGCGACACGGCGGCGTTCCACGTCGCCGACGAGGCGATGCACGCGGCGATCGCCGCGACGGCGGGCCATGCGACCATCTGGTCGATGATCGAGCAGATCAAGGTCCAGCTCGACCGCTATCGCCGGCTGACCCTGCCGCGGCCGCATCGCATCGCCCGGGCGATCGAGGAACACGCCGGCATCGTCGAGGCGATCGCGGCGCACGATCCCGAGCTGGCCGGCCGTCTGATGGACGCCCATCTCGACGGTCTCTCCGACCTGCTCGACAAGCTGCACGAGATGGAACCCGACTATTTCGCCTGAGCGGCGGGACGGCGGGTCTCCGTCCGGGCCTCGACGGGGCCCCGAAACGACGAAGGCCGCCCGAAGGCGGCCTTGTCGACATTCCCTCGCGAGGAGGGAAAATGGAGCGGGCGAAGGGATTTGAACCCTCGACCCCAACCTTGGCAAGGTTGTGCTCTACCCCTGAGCTACACCCGCATCCTGGGTACCGCCCGGCGTCGCCGCCGGACGGGCGCCTCTATGCCAAAGCCCGAGGCACATGGCAACCCCCTTTTTTCGGAAGATCGCCCGGGAAAGCGTTTTCCACAGGGCTGCCGAAATCAAATGCCAGTAAATTCAAGGCGATGCACGTTGCGCCGGCAAATTGTGCGACGGGCCGCGCGCGGGGCGATTTTGTGTCGTCGACGGGCGGCGAGGGGCGGGCGGATGCATCGCGGTCGCGCGCGCGGCCGCCTTGCCAGCGCGGCGGGGCTTCCCGTAAGGTCCGGCCACCCGCCAACGACGATGTTCGGACCCCTGTCATGCCGCTCTCCCGCGCCGACCTCCTCGATCGCCTCGCCGCGCTCGGGATCGAGACGACGACCCACGATCATCCCGCCGTCTTCACCGTGGCCGAGAGCCACGCGATCAAGGCGGCGCTGCCGGGCGGGCACAGCAAGAACCTCTTCATCAAGGACAAGAAGGGGCGGATCTTCCTCGTCACCGCCGAGGGCGATGCGGCGATCGACCTGAAGTCGATCTCCGAGAAGATCGGCGCCTCGGGCCGCGTCACCTTCTGCAAGCCGGAGCCGATGATGGAGCTGCTCGGCGTCACGCCCGGCTCGGTGACCCCCTTCGGCATCATCAACGACGTCGAGCGGGTCGTCACCGTGGTGGTCGACGCAGCCATGTTGGAGCACGAGATCCTCAACTTCCATCCGCTGGAGAACACCGCCACGACGGCGATCCGACGCGAGGACTTCCTCCGCTTCCTCGAGGCGGAGGGCCATCCGGCGCTGGTCGCCGCCGTGTCGGACGGCAAGATCGCCGCGGAAGACTGACGCGGGCGCCCTCGCCGTGCGGGCGAGGCGTTGCGGAACGCCGCCGATCGCACCATGTTGAGTGCCGAAGATCCATCCGCCGGTCCCGCGCGTCGCGGTGCGACCGGCCCGTCCCGAGAAAGCCCGCCATGTCCGGTCCCAGCTTCACCTTCTCCCCCGGCCTCACGGCCAAGCCCGCCCAGGCGACGGCCGTCGGCGGTGACGACACGGTGCGCGAAACCACCACCCGCGACTTCGTCAAGGACGTCATCGACGCCTCGATGGAGGTCCCGGTGCTGGTCGACTTCTGGGCGGAGTGGTGCGGCCCGTGCAAGCAGCTCGCCCCGGCGATCGAGAAGGTGGTCAGGGCGACCAAGGGCAAGGTGAAGCTCGTCAAGATGAACATCGACCACCACCCGGAAGTGGCGGGCCAGATGGGCATCCGCTCGATCCCGGCGGTGGTCGCCTTCAAGGGCGGCCAGCCGGTCGACGCCTTCATGGGTGCGGTGCCGGAGAGCCAGATCAAGGCCTTCGTCGACAAGCTGACCGCGGGTGCGGCGCCCTCGCCGGTCGACCAGCTGATCGCGGAGGCCGTGACCGCCGCCGCCGCCGGCGATCTGCAGACGGCGTCGCAGTATTTCGCCGCCGTCCTGCAGCAGGACCCGGAGAACCTCGAGGCGGCCCTCGGGCTGGCGGGCGTCTGCGTCGACGCCGGCGAGATCGACGAGGCGAAGCAGATCCTCGCCACGCTGCCGCCGGCCGCCGCCAGGGACCCGCGCGTCGCGGCGCTCGAGGCGCGCATCGCCGTCGCCGAGCAGACCGCGAGCCTGGGCGACGCCGCCGAACTCGAGGCGCGGATCACCCGCGATCCCGACGATCATCAGGCTCGTTTCGACCTCGCCCTGCTGCTCGCCGCCAAGGGCCATCCCAACGAGGCGGTCGACCATCTGATCCAGATCTTCCGCAAGGACCGCACCTGGAACGACGACGGCGCGCGCCGGCAGCTCCTCACCTTCTTCGACGCCTGGGGCCCCAAGGATCCGGCGACGCTCTACGGGCGTCGGCGGCTGTCCTCGGTTCTCTTCTCCTGAGGACGGGCCGATGACGCGCGCCGGCAACGAGGTCTACGACGGTCCGGGCGATCTGCCCGCGGTGCTGCCGGTGTTTCCGCTCGCGGGGGCTCTGCTCCTGCCGCGACGGGTGTTGCCGCTGATGATCTTCGAGCCGCGCTATCTCGCCATGGTCGAGGCGGCGCTCTCGGGCCATCGGCTGATCGGCATGATCCAGCCGAAGGTCGACGCCGGGCGCGTCACCGTGGCGGCGCGGCCGCCGCTGGAGCAGGTCGGCTGCGTCGGACGCATCACCCAGTGGGGCGAGACCGGCGACGGGCGGCTGACGATCGGCCTGACCGGCGTCGCCCGGTTCACCATCGTCGAGGAACTGGCGACGACCACGCCCTACCGGCTCTGCCGCTTCGACAGCGCGCCCTTCGCCGCCGACTTCGAGCCGGGGCTCGGCGAGGATCTGGTCGATCGCGAGGCGGTTCTGTCGACGCTCGACGCCTGGCTCGAGGCCAATGCGCCGCAGATCGACCGCTCGACCTTCTCGGAGGCCGGCAACGAGGCGCTGGTCGACGGGCTGGCGATGATGTCGCCCTGCGGCCCGCGCGAGAAGCAGGCGCTGCTGGAGGCCACCACGGTGGCGGAGCGGGCGAACCTGCTGGTCGCCATCACCGAGCGGTCTCTCGGCGCCGCCGGCGGCCCCACCGGCCCACTGCAATGAGGGAGACGGCGCGATGAGCGACGCGTTCCAGCCCGAGGATCGCCGGCGCGGCCGGATCGACCCGAAACTGCTCGAGCTTCTGGTCTGCCCGCTGACCAAGGGGCGGCTGGAATACGACGAGGCGGCGCAGGAGCTGATCTCGCCGGTCGCCAAGCTCGCCTATCCGATCCGCGACGGCGTGCCGATCCTGATCGCCGAGGCGGCGCGCGAGATCGGCTGAGACGCCTCTCTCGCGGCAGCGGGCGGTGCTCCGGCGGATCGGCCCCCAGAAACGACGAGGGCGGCCCCATAGGCCGCCCCGCGCAATTCTCGGGCACGTCTCCCGCTCACCAGTCCGACAGCGTCACGTCGTCGTTCCAGGCGACGCCCGGCACGTCCTTGACGATCGCCTGGCCGCAGATCACCCGCCCCTGCACCGGATCGAAGGTCAGCGTCGGATTGCCCGCCAGTTGCCAGCCCTTGTTGAGGGCGGCGGAGACGCGCTTGCAGAAGGCGCTGTCGTCGGGACCGGTGAGATAGCGGTAGAGCTTCATGGATGGACTGCCTCAAGCCTTGGCGGCGATGGCGTCGGCGATGGCGACGACGCGTTCGGCCATCTCGGCATGAAGCCGCTCGACCATCCGTCCGTCCAGCGAAATCACGCCCTTGGAGGCGTTTTCCGGCAGGGCGAAGGCGGCGAGGATCTTGCGCGCGGCCTCCACTTCCGCCTCGGACGGCGAGAAGGTGGCGTTGGCGACCTCGAGCTGGTTGGGGTGGATCAGCGTCTTGCCGTCCATGCCGAGATCGCGGCCCTGGGCGCATTCCGCCGCGAAGCCCTCGGCATCCGACAGGTTGTTGTAGACGCCGTCGATGACGTCGAGGCCGAAGGCGCGACCGGCGGCGATGGCCGTCGTCAGCCACGGCAGCATGGTGGTGCGGCCGGGCACGAAGCGCGCGCGCGTCTCCTTGGCGAGATCGTTGGTGCCGAGCACGAAGACCGTCAGGCGACGGCCCGCCGGAACGCTCGCCGCCGCGGCGATGTCGCGGGCGTTGAGGACCGCCAGCGGGGTCTCGAACATCGCCCAGATCTTGACGCTCTCGGGCGCGCCGAGCCGGTCGAGCTCGGCGACCGCCTCGAACACGTCCTCGGCCTTCGACACCTTGGGGATCAGGATGGCGTCGGGGGCGACCGCGACGGCGGCGGCGAGGTCGTCGCGACCCCAGGGGCCGGCGAGCCCGTTGACGCGGACGACCACCTCGCGCGAGCCGAAGCCGCCACCCTTGACGATCGCCGCCACCTGCTCGCGCGCCACGAGCTTGGCGTCGGGGGCGACGGAGTCCTCGAGGTCGAGGATGACCGCATCGGTCGGGAGCGTCTTGGCCTTCTCGAGGGCGCGGGCGTTGGAACCCGGCATGTAGAGGACGCTGCGGCGCGGACGAATGCTCATGGCGGGCTCTCCGGCGAGGTCGATCGGGCAGTGGTCGGTTCGGGCGCGAGGGCACGTCCGACCGGGTCGGACCATGCTCTAGCGAACCCCCCGCCGCACCGCAATCGGCCGATGGGTGGACGGTGGTCAGTCGGCGTCGCGCCCGGTCAGGCGACCGGCGAGGGCGAGGAGGGCGAGGAGGGGGAGGAGGCCGAGGAGGCCACCACCACCGCCGCCGCGGACGACGACGACGACCTGGACGACGACCTGCCCCAGGACGACATGAGCGACATCACCGAGCGGTCCGAGGTGAAGGAGCTCATGGCCCGCGGGCGGGAGAAGGGCTTCCTCACCTACGACGAGGTGAACGACGCCCTCCCGTCCGACATCGGCTCCGACCAGATCGACGACGTGATGTCGATGTTCGGCGAGCACGACATCGAGGTCGTGGACGGCGCCGAGAAGAAAATGAAGCTCCCGGACAAGCCGCCCGAGCCGGAGGCCAAGGCGGACGCCGAGGAGGAGAAGGACGAGGACGACGACGCCGGCTACGGCAAGTCCAACGACCCGGTCCGCATGTACCTGCGGAAGATGGGGTCGGTCTCGCTGCTCACCCGCGAGGGCGAGGTGGAGATCGCCAAGCGGATCGAGGATGGNNCTCTCCTCCTCCATCGCCATCCGCGAGATCGCCGAGCTGGGCGAGCGGCTGCGCAAGGGGAAGATCCGGGTCCGCGAGATCATCAAGGACGCCGGCGACGAGCAGAGCGCCGACGGCGAGGGCGAGTCCGAGGAGGAGGAGCTGGACGAGTCGGCCGAGGCGGCCGAGGGGGAGGGGGACGGCGAGGCGGCCGAGGGCGCGGCCGAGGGCGAGCCGGCCGAGGTGGCCGCGGTGG
>DBMN01000166.1 GCA_002298965.1 Rhizobiales bacterium UBA697
AACCACAGCCAATAGGTGAAGGCCCCGCCGATCAGGCCGAGGTGGAGGAACCCGAGGAGGTTCCACGCCGTCGGCATCGGCAGCGTCGGCTCGAGCAGGAGCGCCGGCACCGCCAGCATCAGCCCGCCGGCGAGCAANNGCGCTTGGTCAGCACGGTGCCGAGCGCCATCGACAGCGCGCCGGCGAGCGTCGCGACGATGCCGACCCCGTCGAGCGCCGCCTTCGGCCCGAGCACCAGCAGGCCGACGCCGAGAATGCCGACGACGCCGATCGCCACCCGCGCCGGGCTGATCGCCGTGCCCGCGATCACGCGCTGCAACACGATCACCACGAGCGGCTGCACCGCCCCGAGCGTCGCGGCGACGCCGCCGGGCAGGCGATAGGCGCCGACGAAGAGACAGGCCCAGAAGATCGTGAAGTTGAGCGCGCCGAGCACGAAGACGCGCCCCCACCAGACGCCGAAGGGCAGTCGCCGCGTCAGCGCCAGCACCATCAGCCCGGCGGGAAGCGCGCGGAGGAAGGCGAGCGTCAGCGGCCGATCCGGCGGCAGCCATTCGGTGGTGACGAGATAGGTGCTGCCCCAGATCGCGGGCGCGAGGGCCGTCGTCGCGAGGTCGCCGAGTTTCATGGTCGCTCCATTTCTCTCGACGTCAAGATAGATGAAAATATCTCGATGTCGAGACATCTCGACGCTTGACCCGATCGGGGCTTCGTTGTCACGTCGCGCCATGGACCATGTCGATGCGATCCTCGCCCAATGGCGGCGCGAAAGGCCCGACCTCGACGTCGAGCCGATGGGGCTGCTCGGACGCATGACGCGTCTGACCACCCATCTGCGCCACGCCATCGAGAGCACGCTCGCCCGTCACGACCTGTCGCCGTCGAGTTTCGACATCCTGGCGACGCTGCGCCGCGCCGGTGCGCCCCATCGCCTGTCGCCCGGCGATCTCCTCGCAACGACCATGGTCACGTCGGGAACGATGACCAACCGCATCGATCAGCTCGAGCGCGCCGGTCTGGTCGAACGTCTCGCCAATCCGCAGGACGGTCGCGGCGTGCTGGTCGCGCTGACGCCGGCCGGGCTCGCGCGGGTCGAGGCGGCGGTGACCGATCACGTGGCGACGCAGGTCGCACTCGTCGGTGCGCTCTCCGACGACGAACGCCGCGCCCTCGACGCGCTGCTCGCCCGCTTCCTCGCCGCCTTCGAGTGAGCCGCGTGCCGGGGAATCAGATCCCCAGCGCCCCGGCGATCTCGTCGACCGCCAGCGAGGCGGAGACCGTACCGTCGCGGACGCCGGCCTCGAGCGAGGTCAGGCGGCCGGCGACGCGGGTGTCGTGGCGCAGCGCCTGCATCACCCGTTCTTCCAGCATCGACCACATCCAGGCGACCTGTTGCACGCGGCGGCGTTCGGCGTGTTCGCCGGTCGCCTCGAGCTTGGTGCGATGCGTCTCGACCTGCTCCCACATGGCGTCGAGGCCCTGGTTGGCGAGGCCGGAGATCAGCACCACCGGCGGCGTCCAGGCGGCCGACTTGGCCGCCATGATGTTGAGTGCCGCGCGATATTCCGACGCCGCCTGACGGGCGCGCACCGCGTTGTCGCCGTCCGACTTGTTGACCGCGATCATGTCGGCGATCTCGAGCACGCCCTTCTTGATGCCCTGCAACTCGTCGCCGGCGCCCGGCAGCATCAGCACGAGGAAGAAGTCGACCATGCCGGCGACGGTCGTCTCCGACTGACCGACGCCGACGGTCTCCACCAGGATGACGTCGAAGCCCGCCGCCTCGCAGAGCAGCATCGTCTCGCGCGTCTTGGCGGCGACGCCGCCGAGCGTGCCGGAGGAGGGCGAGGGGCGGATGAAGGCGTTGCGATCGACCGCCAGCCGCGCCATGCGCGTCTTGTCGCCGAGGATCGAGCCGCCGGTCCGGGTCGACGACGGATCGACCGCCAGCACCGCCACCTTGTGGCCGGCCGCGGTCAGATTGGCGCCGAGCTGATCGATGGTGGTCGACTTGCCGACGCCGGGCACGCCGGTGATGCCGACGCGATGCGCCCTGCCGGTATGCGGCAGCAGCGCCTGGACGAGCAGACGCGCCTTCGCCTGATGCTCCGGCTTGCGGCTCTCCACCAGCGTGATGGCGCGGGCGAGGGTCGAGCGGTCGCCGGCGACGATTCTGGCAGCGAGTTCCTCGACCGGCACGTCGCGGGCGGCATGGACCGGCGTCGGCTTCGCCTCGGGCGGCGTCATCGAGACGTCGCCGGCGGCGTCGACCGAGACATGGGCGAGGCCCGCGGTCGGCGGGGCGAAGGAGGAGGTGGACATCGGCGTCTTCTCGCAAGGGATCGCGCGTCGCGCGTTCCCTCGTTCCTGCCTGCTCAGCCCGGCGGAGTCCAGATGATCCTCTGGAGCATGCCGGTGTCGAGGATCTGGCGCGGGGGCAGTTGCGAACTCATCGCCGCCTCGCCCTGGAACGAGAAGGTCAGCGTCACGTTCGAGGCGCCGCGCGACTTGCAGATCGCCATGCCGAGCCACAGGTCGGTGCCGATGCGGCAGGTCGAGGGATCGGTGCCGGTCTCGCGGAAGGTCATGCCGGCGCGCTCGCCGGCCGGGCCGACGACGTGATGGGTGACGCCGTGGATCTGGGCGATCCGCCCGCCCTGGCCGAGGATGTGCAGAACCTGGATGCGGCCGCCGTAGGCGTCCTTGAACAGCACCATGGCTTCCGGCGTCGAGGTCTCGAGGCCGATGGTGACGGTGCCGGTCGAATAGCCGGGCAGCTGGGCGGTGACCGCCTTGGAGGAGAAGGGCGTCGCCGCGCCGATCGGCCCGGCACCCTGCGCCGTGATCTGCAGGAACGTGTCGCCGGTCGCCTGGAAGGCGGGGCGGGAGGCGCCCGAGCCGAAGGTCTCGCCGGCCGGGGAACAGGCGGCGAGGGCCGCCATGGTCATGGCCAGAACCGAGGCCGCGCCGAGGCGCAGGCCACTCCGATCGACAGGCTGGTTCGCCATCCGATGCCCTTTCGAATCAACGTTCGTCTTGCTTTGAATGTCGAATAAGGCGACGCGGCGGCGCTGTCACGCCCATCGACGTGGCGCCCGAGATTACCGTGGGGTCGTCCACCACAGGAAGTGTCGGCTCAATTTTGCGAAATCGCCGAACCGAACATCATGCCCAGTGTCCAACCGACCGACACGGAGCCGGCCGCTATACCGATCATGAAGAAGGCGAGGCCGGTCCCGCCATGGTTGTCGGCACCGTCGGCGATGACTTTGAAGGCGCTCAAAGCCAGGGTGATCAAAGGGAGAGCGGCTCCTACGGCCCAGGTCACCCAGCGGCTGCCACTGGGGAGTTTCATGCCGACGTACGCGCCGAGGCTGAGAGATACGACGAAGACAATTGGCACGATAGCTAGGAACATGGCGATCATTCCGGAGTGATCGAGGTGACGATTTCGAGCGGAAAGCGGCGAGCTGCGTGCGGTCGGCCGTTCCTGCTGAGGTGCGTGTGACTGTTGGCGCGACAACCTTAAGAACAGATGAGGCGAACGCCTCAAGACCTGAATCGCCGAACCACGCGCCATTGTCGCTGTCCGCAAAACAGAAAGCCCGCCCCGGCTTCCTCGGGGCGGGCTTTCTGTTGTCGGGGCACGAAGCAGGATGGTCGATCACTCCGCCGCGGCGGCCGGGCCGTAGCCGAGCTTGGCGTTGAGGTCGGCGATCAGCTTCACCGCGGCGTCGGCGATCACGGTGCCGGGCGGGAAGATCGCCGCGGCGCCGAAGTCGATCAGCGCCTGGAAGTCCTGCGGCGGGATCACGCCGCCGACGACGATCATGATGTCGCCGCGGCCTTCCGCTTCGAGTGCCGCCTTCAGCGCCGGCACCAGCGTCAGATGGCCGGCGGCGAGCGACGACACGCCGACGATGTGGACGTCGTTCTCCACCGCCTGACGGGCGGCCTCTTCGGGCGTGGCGAACAGCGGTCCGATGTCGACGTCGAAGCCGAGGTCGGCGAAGGCGGACGCGATCACCTTCTGGCCGCGGTCGTGGCCGTCCTGGCCCATCTTGGCGACCAGGATGCGCGGACGGCGACCGTCGTTCGTCTCGAACTCGGCGACGAGCTGCTGCACCTTCTCGACGGCATCGCTCATGCGGGAGACCTCGCGCTTGTAGACGCCCTGGATCGACTTGATCTCGGCCTTGTGCCGGCCGAACACCTGCTCGAGCGCCATCGAGATCTCGCCGACGGTCGCCTTGGCGCGCGCCGCCTTGATCGCGAGGTCGAGCAGGTTGCCCTCACCGGAAGCCGCTGAGGCGGTCAGCGCCGCGAGGGCCGCCTGGGTGTCGGCCTCGACGCGCTCGGCCTTGAGGCGCTTCAGCTTCTCGATCTGCGCCGCGCGGACGGCCGAATTGTCGACCTTGAGCACGTCGATCGCGGCTTCGCTCTCGGGCTTGTACTTGTTGACGCCGACGACGGTCTGCGAGCCGCTGTCGATGCGCGCCTGGGTCTTGGCGGCGGCTTCCTCGATGCGCAGCTTCGGGATGCCGGCCTCGATCGCCTTGGCCATGCCACCGAGTTCCTCGACCTCGGCGATGTGGGCCATCGCCTTTTCGGCCAACTCGGCCGTCAGCCGCTCGACATAGGCCGAGCCGCCCCACGGGTCGATCGTCTTGCAGGTGCCGCTCTCCTGCTGCAGCAGGATCTGGGTGTTGCGGGCGATGCGGGCCGAGAAGTCGGTCGGCAGCGCCAGCGCCTCGTCGAGCGCATTGGTGTGGAGCGACTGGGTGTGGCCTTGGGTGGCCGCCATCGCCTCGATCGCGGTGCGCACCACGTTGTTGAAGACGTCCTGCGCCGTCAGCGACCAGCCCGAGGTCTGGGAATGGGTGCGCAGCGAGAGCGACTTGTCCGACTTCGGCTGGAAGTTCTGTTGGACGAGCTTCGCCCAGATCAGGCGGGCGGCGCGCAGCTTCGCCACTTCCATGAAGAAGTTCATGCCGATCGCCCAGAAGAACGACAGGCGCGGCGCGAAGGCGTCGACGTCGAGGCCCGCGGCGCGGCCGGCGCGGATGTATTCGATGCCGTCGGCGATCGTGTAGGCGAGTTCCAGGTCCGCCGTCGCGCCCGCTTCCTGCATGTGATAGCCGGAAATCGAGATCGAGTTGAACTTCGGCATGTTCTGCGAGGTATAGGCGAAGATGTCCGCGATGATCCGCATCGAGGGAATCGGCGGATAGATGTAGGTGTTGCGGACCATGAACTCCTTCAGAATGTCGTTCTGAATGGTGCCCGAGAGCTTCGACTGGTCGACGCCCTGTTCCTCGGCCGCCACCACGAAGAGCGCCAGGATCGGCAGCACAGCGCCGTTCATCGTCATCGACACGCTCATCTGGTCGAGCGGAATGCCCGAGAACAGCGTGCGCATGTCGTAGATCGAATCGATCGCCACGCCCGCCATGCCGACGTCGCCGGTGACGCGCGGATGATCCGAGTCGTAGCCGCGGTGGGTCGCGAGGTCGAAGGCGACCGACAGACCCTTCTGACCGGCCGCGAGGTTGCGGCGATAGAAGGCGTTGGAGTCTTCGGCCGTCGAGAAGCCGGCGTACTGGCGGATCGTCCAGGGCTGGTTGACGTACATGGTCGGGTAGGGGCCGCGCAGGAAGGGCGGCAGACCCGGCCAGGTCTTCAGGAAGTCGAGGCCCTCGAGGTCGCTCGCGCCGTAGACCGGCTTGACGTCGATGCCTTCCGGCGTCGTCCACACCTCGGCGCCCTCGGCGGAAGCCGGCACGGCGACGGTGGAGAAGGGAACGCTGCTGAAGTCAGGGATGCGGCTCATCGGCCTCTCCTCGGTCTCCGGTGCCGGGTCGCGCTGCGCGCCCTCGGCCCCGCGGGGAAGAATTCCCGTCGATCACGCTTCGCGCAAGATCGACGATCGGAAGGCGAGGGGCGTCGTCCGCCCCTCGGGGTCGATCAGGCGCCGAGCTTGTCGAGCGCGTCGGAGAGCGTCGCCACCACGTCGATGCCGACATGGACGAAGCCGGTGACACCGGCCTTGGCGTAGGCCGCCTTCTTCTCCGCGTCGGCGGGCTTGCCGGCGAGATAGAGGATCTCGCAGCCGGCGTCCGCCAGCGCGGTCGCCGCCTTCACCGCCTGCTCGTCGTAGACGGCATCGGAGGACGCGATCACCGCGGCCTGGGCGCCGGACGCCTTGTAGGCCGCCGACAGCGCCTCGATCGAGGCGAAGCCGTCGTTGGTCAGCGCCTGGATGCCGCCCGCCTCGAAGACGTTCTTGGCCCAGGTCGACCGCGCCGTGAAGTCGGCGATGCGGCCGAGATTGGCGAGGAAGACCGTCGGCCGGATGCCGGCGGCGTCGGCGCGATCACGCAGCCCCTCGAAGGCCTCGCCCAGCGCATGGGGCACGAAGGCGGTGACGTGTTCGACCGGCGGCACGGTGCGCGGCGTCGGCGCGGGCGTGTCCATCACGGCGACGGCGCCCTCGGCGATGTTGGGGAACTCGGAGACGCCGGTCACCGGCTCGCGGCGCTTGGCGATGGCGTCGATGCGGGTCTTGGCGACGCCGGCGACCTTGGCATGGAGCGAACCGGAGCGCAGCGCCGCGACGATGCCGCCTTCCGCCTCGATCACCTGGAACAGCGCCCAGGCGCGCTCGGCCATCTCGGCCGTCTCGGTGTCGACGAGGCCGGAGCCCGCCGCCGGGTCGGCGACGCGGTGGAGGTTCGACTCTTCGATCAGCACCGACTGGGTGTTGCGGGCGACGCGGCGGGCGAAGGCGTCCGGCAGGCCGATCGCCTGAGTGAAGGGCAGCACCGTCACCGAGGTCGCGCCGGCGACGCCGGCGGCGAAGGTGGCGATGGTGGTGCGCAGCATGTTGGTGAAGGAATCGCGCCGCGCCATCATCCGGCGGGCCGTCTCGACATGGATGCGCGGCGCCTTCGCGGCCACGCCGCAGGCCTCGAGCACGCGAGCCCACAAGAGCGTCAGCGCGCGCAGCTTGGCGATCGAGCGGAACTGGTTCTGGTCGGCGACCGCAGTGAAGCCGATCTTCGACGCGGCATCCGCGACGTCGAAGCCGGCCGCCTCGAGCGCGCGCAGATAGGTCACGGCCGTGGCGATCAGGCCGGCGAGCTCCTGCACCTCGGAGGCGCCGGCGCCGTGCCAGACGCGGCCGTCGGCCTCGAGCGCGGTGCCGGGGAAGCGCTTCGCGGCCTCCGCGGCGGCGGCGATGGCGTCCTCCGCCTTGGTGCCGATCTTGCCGGTGGCGGCGAGGAGGCCGACCGGATCGTTGATCACCGAGAGATCGAGCGTCTTGCCCTGCTCGCGCGCCACGCCGAGGAGGATGTCGGCGACATCGGCGCTGCGATGGCCGGCGTCGAGCCGGATCGGGATCAGGTCGAGATGCACCCCGCCGAGCAGCGTCTTGACGCAGCCGTCGCAGGAGATCGTCAGGCCGTGGCCGTAGGCGTTCGGGCTCTCGGCGCAGACGAGGTCGAGGCCGGAGGCGCCGCCGACGAGATCGTCGAGCACCTGCGCGTTGGCGGTCTTGTTGCCGGGGATGTCGATGCGGGCCATGACGGTCCAGGGCTTGCCCGCCGTGCGCGCGCCGAGCGGCGCCGGGGTCGGGTTGCCCTCGTAGATCGGCTCGATCGTGATGCCGTCGGCGGTCGAGGACTTCAGCCGATCGAACGGCACCGTCTTCAAGGCCTTGGTCGCCACGCCGACCCAGTCGTCCCAGCCGCGCGGGTCGAAAGACCCCATCAGTCCCGTAGCCTTCGCGCTCACCGTCGTCTCCCACGTCTGACGCGGCCCCTCGCGAGGGGCACGGCGTCTTCCTCGGAACTTTCGTCCGTCGACGACGAACGATGGTTCCCCGGCGCGATCGTCGGTATCCGTAGCGTCACGGAAGGACGAAGGTCGCCCCCTGCGAGCGCTTCCGCCCGCGCGACAGTGTCGCGCCTCGATCGCTGCCCCGATAGGGGGGATTTCCGCGGAATCTGGAATTAGACGATGGTAGGGAGGCGCGAAATCGGCCCTTTCCGCCGTGAAACCTTCGTAGGGTGACGCTTACGTCAACCCCTCGTAAAACCGACAATTGAACGATTTGGGGAACGGTCTCAGTGTCCCTTCGAGGGGAGACCAGAGGATGGGCAGGGGAGAGTCTGGAGGACTCTACGGAGAGGCGGCGCGCTTCTCCGTGGAGAGCGACGGCGGTCGGGTGTTGGAGGCACTCGTGAGCCGTCTGCGACGACTGGGCGCCACGCATGTGCTGATCACCGGACTGCCCCTGCCACGCCGGGGCATGGCGAAGCTCGTCGTCCGCATCGACTGGCCGGATCTGCGCTCCGGCGGCCATCTCCTGGACGTCGTGTCGAGCGATCCGCTGCTGTCGTGCTGCCTCGCCAAGGATCGTCCCTTCGTCCTGCGCGGCGGTGTCGTGCACCCCCATGCGCCCGACGAGGCGTCGGCGTCCTCGCCCGCCGTCGTCGGGTCCGACCTGCTCGCCGCCGCCGGCGGCGCGGCGGCCTCCCTGGTGGTCCTGCCCATGCGCGAGCCGCGCCCCTGGCAGGGCTGCGTGATTCTCGCCGGCGCCAATCTCCCGACCACGCCCGAGGCGCTCGACGAGCTCTCCTATTTCTGCAGGGCGGCCCTGCAGGGTCTTGCACGTGTCGGTTGGCTGGAACGTGCCCGCCCCGGCGATCTTTCCGATCGCGAACGTCACGTGCTGTCGCTGACGGCGATCGGCAAGACCGCCGGCGAGATCGCCGAGCTGCTGGCGATCTCGCAGCGCACCGTCCACGCCCATCTCCAGAACGCCGCCGACAAGATGAACGCCTCCAACAAGACCCACACGGTCATCGAGGCGCTGCGCCACGGCCAGATCACCCTGTGATCGCCGGCGGGCGGATCCGCGAGGCGTTGACCGGGAAACGCGAACGGGCCGGATCGGTCGCCCGATCCGGCCCGCATGTCGCGCGCTGTCCGCGGCCCGAGGGCCGCGCTCGCGTCGAACCTCAGTAGGTGAGCATCGCCGGAAGCGTCTTGGCTTCCTCGATCCAGGCCGCGACCTGATTCTCGCCCGGGATGTGGTTCACGAGGTTCTTGGCCGCGTTCACTTCCACCATCTTGGCATGGAGGTTGGCGGCGTTGCGGTGCTTGAGCTCCTTGACGGTGTCGACGCCGGCGGCCTCGAGCAGGTCGGAGAGCTGCGAGCCCACGCCCTTGATGCGGAAGAGATCGGCCTTGTTGGCCCAGGCCAGCACCAGCTTGTCGGAGATGCCGGTCTTCTCGGCGATGTCCTTGCGGCCCTTCGGGTCCTTGGCGGCCTCGAGATAGGCCTCCACGGTCTTCAGGCCGATCGCCGTCAGCTTGGCGGCGTAGGCCGGGCCGATGCCTTCGATGTCCACGATGTTGGTCATTGCGCGGTTCCTCGCTGGATCGCCGCGCCGGACTGAAACCGGCGTCGGCTCGAGAGATTATGGTCGGGGATTTGATCCCGAAAACCGTGATTCCACAATCCCCCCGAGCGGAAGTCGAGAGGATCGGGCGCGATATTGTCCGGACGGACGCCGTCAGCCGATCAGATGCGACGCGCCGGGAATGTTGGCGAGCAGCTTGTCGACGTTCTCGTCGCCGGCGACCTGCTTCAGCTGGCCGATGAGACTGGTGCCGATCTCCTTGATCTGGCCGATGTCGAGGCCCTCCTTCTGGAGGTTGCCGAGCAGCGCCAGACCCGCGCCCATGCCGCCGCCTTCCGAGCCGCCCATCAGGCTGCCGAGCGCTCCGGCGATGCCGCCGCCGCCCATCAGACCGCCGAGCGCGCCCATCAGGCCGCCGCCGCCACCGGCCTCGGCCGCCGCCGCTTCGGCATGGGCCGCGCCCGCCGTCGCCATCTGGTCGAAGCCGGGAACGTACTGCTTGACCATGTCGACGTATTCGGCCGGAGCATGGCTCGAGATGAAGTCGACGATCATCGCCACGGCCTTGTCGGCGGTGGCGGGGTCGATGCCGACCTGGGCGGCGATCTTGTCGATGATTTCCTGCATGGGACCTGTCCTCGAAGGCCACGGCGTCGGGAAACGCCGGTCGAATGTCGTCGGAGGGGTGGCTCGTGGTCTCATCCCCCCTTCCGCGACCGGACGGCCGCGGCATGGCTGCCGGAGGCTCCATTCCCGCCGCGCTCGATCTGGCGTCGCGCGCGCTCTACGGGATCCACCCTGAAGTCCGTCGGCGGCCGAACCTGCCACAAGGCGAGGGGATCGAACAAGGGCCTCCCCGACCCTTCTCTGCCCCGACGTCATGTCCCGGCTCTGTTTCCAACCGGACCCGCGCGAGCTATGGAAGGGCATGTCGATTTCCGGGGAGAATCCGATGCACATCGAGGGCGGCGTCTATCTGGGCAAGAGCGTCGAGCCGGAGTGGCTGGAGCTGAAGCTCGCCAATCGCCACGGCCTCGTCACCGGCGCCACCGGCACCGGCAAGACCGTCTCGCTGCAGGTGCTCGCCGAGGGTCTGGCGGAGGCCGGCGTCTCGGTCTTCGCCGCCGACGTCAAGGGCGACCTCTCCGGCATCGGCGCCAAGGGCGAGGAGAAGGACTGGATCGCCAGACGCTGCGCCGACATCGGCTTCGCCGAGTGGGAGCCGAAGAAGTTCACCACGGTCTACTGGGACGTCTTCGGCGTCCAGGGCCACCCGATCCGCGCCACCATCACCGAGATGGGGCCGCTGCTGCTCGCGCGCCTGATGGGCCTCAACGACGTGCAGGAAGGCGTGCTCAACATCGTCTTCAAGCTCGCCGACGAGGAGGGGCTCCTCCTCCTCGACCTCAAGGATCTGCGCGCCGTCCTCGCCCATGTCGCCGAGCGCGCCGACGAGCTGACGGTCGACTACGGCAACGTCTCCAAGGCCTCGGTCGGCGCCATCCAACGTCAGCTGCTGGTGCTGGAACAGCAGGGCGGCGACGCCTTCTTCGGCGAGCCGGCGCTGGCGATCTCGGATCTCATGGCGACGGACGCGCAGGGCCGCGGCCGCATCAACATCCTCGCCGCCGACGACCTGATGTCGAACCCGCGGCTCTACGCGACCTTCCTGCTGTGGCTGCTCTCCGAACTGTTCGAGGAGCTGCCCGAGGTCGGCGACATGGACCGCCCCAAGCTGGTCTTCTTCTTCGACGAGGCGCATCTGCTGTTCGACGAGGCGCCGCCGGCGCTGATCCAGAAGGTCGAGCAGGTCGTCCGCCTGATCCGCTCCAAGGGCGTCGGCGTCTATTTCGTCACCCAGAACCCGCTCGACGTGCCCGACACCGTCTCCGCCCAGCTCGGCAACCGCGTCCAGCACGCGCTGCGCGCCTTCACCCCGCGCGAGCAGAAGGCGGTGCGCGCCGCCGCAGAGACCTTCCGTCAGAACCCGGCCTTCAAGACCGAGACGGCGATCACCGAACTGGCGGTCGGCGAGGCGCTGGTCTCGATGCTGCACGGCAAGGGCGTACCCTCGATCGTCCAGCGCACCTTCGTCCGCCCGCCCGAGGCCCGCGTCGGGCCGCTGAAGGCGGACGAGCGCGCCACGCTGGTCAACACCTCGCCGCTCGCCGGCAAGTACGACGAGACGGTCGACCGGATCTCGGCCTACGAGAAGCTGCGCGGCAAGATCGAGGCGAGCCCTGCGCAGCCCGGTGGCGACAACCCTGCCCCGACCGGCGGGGGCTTCTTCGACGGCGTCCTCGGGGGCATCCTGTCGACCGTCGGCGGCGTCGCGAGTATGAAGACCGGTGGTCCGCGCTCGCAGACCCTCGGCGAGGCGATCGTCAAGTCCGCCGCCCGTTCCGCCGCCTCCGCCGCCGGCCGCCAGATCACCAATGCGCTGGTCCGCGGCGTGCTCGGTTCGCTCCTGAAGTGAGATTGGAAGCCATGTCCATCGATCCCGTTCTCGCCCGCGTCGACACCGATCTCGACGCGAGCCTCGCCCGTCTGTTCGATCTCGTCCGGCTGAAGTCGATCTCCGCCGATCCGGCCTTCGCAAGCGACGTGCGCGCGACCGGCGAGCACTGCGTGAAGCTCCTCACCGACCTCGGCTTCGAGGCTTCCCTGCGCGAGACGCCGTTCCACCCGATCGTCGTCGCCCACTGGAAGGGCGCGGTCGAAAACGACGCCCGCCACGTCCTCTTCTACGGCCACTACGACGTCCAGCCGGTCGATCCGCTGGAGCTGTGGCACGCCGATCCCTTCGACCCGAAGGTCGAGGAGCGCGACGGGGTGAAGGTCATCACCGGCCGCGGCTCGGCCGACGACAAGGGCCAGTTCCTGATCTTCATCGAGGCGATGCGGGCGCTGCTCGCCGAGGAAGGCCGTCTGCCGGTCCGCGTCACGGTGCTGCTCGAAGGTGAAGAGGAGAGCGGTTCGCCCTCGCTCGAGCCCTTCCTCGAGGCCCATGCCGCCGAGCTGTCGCATGACCTCGCGCTGGTCTGCGACACCAACATGTGGGCACGCGGCCGCCCGGCGATCACGACGAGCCTGCGTGGTCTCGTCGGCGAGGAGGTGAAGATCGCCTGCGCCGATCGCGACCTCCATTCCGGCCTCTTCGGCGGCCCCGCGTGGAACCCGATCCGCGTCCTGACCAAGATCCTGGCCAGCCTCCACGACGACACCGGCCGCGTCACGCTGCCCGGCTTCTACGACGGGGTCGACGATCTGCCGGCCGAGGTCGACGCCTCCTGGCGGGCGCTCGGGGCGACCGAAGAGAGCTTCCTCGGCCCGGTCGGGCTGAAGACCGCGGCCGGCGAAGAGGGTCGTTCGGTGCTGGAGCAGATCTGGGCGCGGCCGACCTGCGAGTTCAACGGCGTCACCGGCGGCTACACCGGCGACGGCTTCAAGACCGTGCTGCCGGCCAAGGCCTCGGCCAAGGTCTCCTTCCGCCTCGTCGGCGGTCAGGACCCGGAGAAGATCCGCGCAGCCTTCCGCGCCCGCGTCACCGAGATGCTGCCGCCCGACGCGACCGTGACCTTCCACGCCCACGGCGGCTCGGCCGGCTTCACCATGCCCTTCGACAGCCCGGTCCTCGACGCGGCGCGCCGTGCGCTCGGCGACGAATGGAACGTGCCGGCGCTGATGACCGGCATGGGCGGCACGATCCCGGTCGGCAACGCCTTCGCCAAGTATCTCGGCATGCCGACGCTCTTCGTCGGCTTCGGCCTCGACGACGACCGCATCCACTCGCCCAACGAGAAATACGACCTCGAGAGCTTCCACAAGGGCATCCGGTCGTGGGCGCGGATCCTGAAGAACCTCGCGTGAGGGGAGGGCGGATGACGCTCTCCCGGCCGATCGCGCCCTGCGCCGCCGTGCTCGACGCCTCCGACGAGGCGCGGGCGCGGGCGCTGCTCGACGCGATCCTCGCGCCTCACGGCGTCGAGATCGTCCGCTCCGGCGCCGCGCCCTATCGCAAGCTCGGCGACCACACCCGCATCTGGTTCTGGTGGCGTCTGCCGGAGGGCGAGCCTGCGGACCATCGCGCCCGTCTCGAGGCGCTCGCCGCGGCGCTGGTCGTGCCCGCCGATCGCGATCGGCTCTTCACCCGCCTCGAAGAGACCGAGGGCGAGGGGATGGAGTTCGAGATCGTCGTCGCCGCCAACGTCGTGACCGTCACGGCGGCGGGGCTCCTCTGGCTCGATCTGGAGTTCGACCTCGAGCCGGCGGTCCAGGCCGATCTCGAGGCCGCGCTCACTTCATGATGCCGATGCGGCGCAGCACCAGATAGACCGCGCCCGAGCCCATCAGCGCGACGAGGCAGGCGAGCCAGAAGCCGGTCTCGTCGTCGCCGAAGGGGAGCCCCTTGGTGTTCATGCCGAAGGCGCCGGTCACCAGCGTCGCCGGCAGGAACAGGGCGGTCAGCGCCGACAGCGTCGAGAGCTGCCGGTTCATGTGGTCGGCCGCCTTGGCGGAGGCTTCTTCCTGGATGATCCGCGCCCGTTCCTGAATGGCCTCGACGTCGCGTGCCACCGAAGCGAGGCGCAGCGCCACCCGTTCCGCCATGGCGAAGACGTCCTCGGGCAGATCGCGTTCGCGATCGTCGACGAGGGCGGCGAAGTGGATGCGCAGCGCGCCGACCTGACGCGACAGGCGCAGCGCCGTGCGCCGGATCGGACCGACGCGGAGATCCTCCGGATCGACGCGGTCCTCGACCACGCGCTCCTCGATCACCTCGAGCTTCTCCGCCTGTTCGCGCGCCGTGGCGGTCACTTCGTCGGCGAAGGTGTCGAACACCCATTCGAGCAGAGCCTCGCCGGTCTCGAAGGCCTCGCCGCGGACGATCGCCCGCCGCACGCCCTCGATCGAGCGCAGCGACTGACGTCGGCCGGTGACGAGCAGGCGGCCGTGCAGGGCGAACTTCAGATGGGCGATGTCGCCACGGGTGTCGCGGGCGAACTCGCGGCGGAAGTCGGCGAAGACGCCGAAGAGCGCCTCGTCCTCGGCGGCGAGGCGGAGATGGTCGTCGGGGTCGAGCAGCAGATCGCGCGCCGTCTCCGGCAGGCTCGACCGGCCGATCCATTCGCCGGCCCGGACGTCGGCGAGGTTGAAGTGCATCCACACCCAGCCGTCACGGGCGGCGAGGGCCGCGCCGATCGCCTCGGCATCGGTGAGGACGCGCGCATGGCCGGTCGCGTCGAAACCATGGGCGAAGACCAGCCCCGGCATCGGCTCGGCGAGCCCTTCGAGGGCGGAGAGGGCGCGGGTCCTGTCGGCGATGGTCATGGTTCCCCCGGGGCGCGGGCGGGGCGGCCAGCCCCGTTTCGCTCCACCCTTGGGGGTTCCGTGCGACGGTTCGATGACGAACCGTCGTCTCAGGCGAGCGTCAGCAACCCCGTGAGGCTCGGCAGCACGGCGGCCGGGCGGAACTCGTTGTATTCCTCCGGCAGGTCGTTGCGGTTGACCCAGACCGAGCGGAAGCCGAAGGCGGTGGCGCCGGCCGCGTCCCAGCGGTTCGACGACTGGAACGACACGGCCTCGGGAAAGCAGCGATAGCGCGTGGTGACGAGGTCGTAGACGCGCGGATCGGGCTTGTAGATCTTGATCTCGTCGACCGAGACGATGTCGTCGACCACCTCGTCGATGCCGCCGGAGCGGCAGGCCGCCTCGAGCATCTTCGGCGTGCCGTTCGACAGGATGACGATCTTGGCGCCGCGCATCTTCAGCTGCTTCAGCACCTCCGGCACGTCCGGATGGACGTCGCAGGAGAGATAGCTGTCGAGCAGCGCCGCCCGCGAGGCGCGATTGGCCTGCGGCACCCGGGCGAAGGCGTAGTCGAGTGCCTCCTCGGTCAGCGTCCAGAAGTCCTTGTAGCGGCCCATCATCGTCAGCATCCACGAATATTCGAGCTGCTTGGCGCGCCACAGTGCCGACAGGAGCTGTCCTTCGGGGCCCACCTCGTCGGCATGACGGCGCACCGCCGCGTGGACGTCGAACAGGGTTCCATAGGCATCGAAGACGTAGATCGCGTGGGACATGCGTCGCTCCGTGGATCGGGAGTGGCGACAATGGACCGAACCGACCGCCGAGGAAAAGGGGGCAATCGCCGCGCCCCGCCGCCGTTCGCCCGACGTACCGCGTCACAGGCGGATCGGCCGCCGTCGCCGTCGATCCTTGCATTGCTTGCTGTACGGTCGTATCGGTGGGGCTCCCACCCATCACCCGAAAGGCGGCATCATGGCGCACGGCATCGAGAACCCGAAGACCTGGACGTGGTTCGACGGCGAATGGCTGGAGGGCAATCCGCCCCTGATCGGGCCGCGTAGCCATGCCTTCTGGCTCGGCACCTCGGTGTTCGACGGCGCCCGCGCCTTCGAGGGCGTGACGCCCGATCTCGATCGTCACTGCGCCCGCACCAACCGTTCGGCCCGCGCCGTCGGCCTCGAGCCGACGATGCGCGACGAGGAGATCCTCGAACTCGCCAAGGACGGTCTCACGCGCTTTTCCCGCGATGCCGAGCTCTACATCCGCCCGAGCTACTGGGGCGAGCACGATCATCCCAATCTCGTGATCGGCGCCGATCCGGCCTCCACCCGCTTCGCGCTGACGCTGTGGGAGGCGCCGATGCTGCCGCCGACCGGCATCACCGTGACGCTGTCGCGCTTCCGTCGGCCGACGCTCGAATGCATGCCGACCGACGCCAAGGCGAGCTGCCTCTATCCCAACAACGCGCGCGCCGCCCGCGAGGCACGCGACAAGGGCTTCGACAACGCCCTCGTCCTCGACATGCTCGGCAACGTCGCGGAACTGGCTTCCGCCAACGTCTTCATGGTCAAGGACGGCGTCGCCATGACGCCGATCCCCAACGGCACCTTCCTCGCCGGCATCACGCGGGCCCGCACCATCGACCTCCTGCGCAAGGCCGGCACGCCGGTCGTCGAGAAGACCCTGCGCTACGAGGATTTCCTCGGCGCCGACGAGATGTTCTCGACCGGCAACTACACCAAGGTGATGCCGATCGTCCGCTTCGAGAACCGCGAACTGGAGCCCGGCCCGGTCTATCGGCTGGCGCGCCGACTCTATTGGGATTTCGCCCACGCGTGATGCGGCGTAGGGTGCTTCGAACTGGAAGAATTCGGGCTCGGCGGTTGCCGAGGTCCGTAGTCCTCCCTATGTTGCACGTGGCCCTTCCCGGTCGCCGCTCACCCGAGACGTCGGCGACCGTCATCCCGCAGGAGTCCTTCCGATGGCTTTCGAACTCGCCCCGCTGCCCTATGCCTACGACGCGCTCGCCCCGTATTTCTCGGTCGAGCAGCTCGAGTTCCATCACGACAAGCACCACGCGACCTACGTCACCAACCTGAACAACCTGGTGAAGGGGACGGAGTTCGAGGGCAAGTCGCTCGAGGAGGTCATCGTCGCCTCGGCCGGCAAGAACGTCGCGGTGTTCAACAACTCCGCCCAGCACTTCAATCACGCCGAATTCTGGAAGTTCATGAAGAAGGACGGCGGCGGCAAGAGGATTCCGGCCAAGCTCCAGGCCGCGATCGATTCCGACCTCGGCGGCTACGACAAGTTCCGCGCCGACTTCGTGCAGGCCGGCGTCACCCAGTTCGGCTCCGGCTGGGCGTGGGTCTCGGTCAAGGACGGCAAGCTCGTCATCTCCAAGACCGGCAATGCCGACAACCCGCTGACCGTCGGCGCCAAGCCGATCCTGACCGCGGACGTGTGGGAGCATGCCTACTACATCGACTACCGCAACCTGCGNNCTGAAGTTCCTGGAGACCTTCGTCGACAGCCTGATCAACTGGGACTACGTCCTGGAGTGCTACGAGAAGGCCGTCTGAGCGACGCCGCTCTCGACGACGATCATCGAACGGCCGGACCTCGTGTCCGGCCGTTTTGCGTTGCCGCGTGAACGCTTTCTCAACCGGCCGGGGTGGACAGTCGGCCCGACGAGATTGACGCAAGGGAAAGGAGGAGTCCGATGTTCGCCGCCGATTCCTTCGCCGAGGCCCGTGTCGTCGTCCTCGACCCCAACCGCACCTTCCAGTCGATGATGCGCGCCATGCTGCGCCATCTCGGTTTTCGCCGCGTCGAGGTCTTCGGCGATGCCGACGAGGCGTTGGCGCGCGTCATGGACACGCCGATCGACCTCGTCTTCGTCGATCAGACCCTGACCGGCATCTCCGGCATCGACTGGGTGAAGTCGGTCCGCCGCGGCATCCGCATCGCCAATCCCGACATGGCGGTGGTGATGATGTCGTCCTGCGTCGTCCGCTCGACCCTGGAGCCGGCGGTCGGCGCCGGCATCGACAGCCTGCTGGTGCGCCCCTTCGCGCCCGAGACGGTGGCCCGNNCACGCCCGCCGTGCGCTCGGCGCCCGCCATGCCTACGTCTCCGGCCCCGGCGGCTACTGGGGTCCCGACCAGCTGCGCACCCGCCTGCGCATGAACGTCGCCAAGGGGGCGGCCGCCCGTCGCCTCGCGACGATCACGCCCGCCGCCGAACGTCCGCGCCTGCCGCGCGGCCTGCCCGGCTTCGATGTCGGCATCGTGCCCCGCAAGGGTCCGAAGGACGGCGACGACACCGCCTTCGTCGATTGATCCCGGCCACCGCCGGGGAGTAGCCTGTCGCCGGCCGCCCGCCCGGGCGGTTCGCGACGATCGGGGGCATGGCGTGGCTGCGAGCGACTGGACCGAACGGTTTCCCGGCCTCGGCGGCCTGGGATCCGAGGATCGCGCGGCGCTCCTCGCCGGCGCCCGTGCGGTCGACCTCCCGACCGGCACCGTGGTCTTCACCCCGGGACGCGCCTGCACCGCCTATCTGCTGGTGCTCGACGGCTCGGTCCGCGTCCAGATGATCGCCGACACCGGCCGCGAGATCGTGCTCTATCGCGTCCGCCGCGGCGAGACCTGCGTGCTGACGACCGCCTGCCTGCTCGCCGGCGACGCCTATGCCGCCGACGGCATCGTCGAGGAGCCGACCGCCGGCGTCGCCGTGCCGACGGCGCTCTTCGATGCGCTGATGGCGCGCTCCGAGGCCTTCCGCCGCTTCGTCTTCACCGGCTACGGCCGCCGCGTCGCCGATCTCCTGGCGACGCTGCAGTCGGCGGTCTTCCACCGTGTCGATGCCCGCCTCGCCCGCCATCTCGTCGGTCGCGGCGGCGACGTCCTCGCCGTCACCCACCGCGATCTCGCCGCCGAACTCGGCACCGCCCGCGAGGTGGTGAGCCGCCATCTCTCCGCCTTCGAGAAGCGCGGCCTGGTCCGCCTCGGACGGGGAACCGTCGAGGTCGTCGACCGCGTCGGGCTCGATCGGCTGGCCGAGGCGGTCGAGGGCGCGTCTTTCTGATGAGGCCGCCGTGTGACTAGGTCACCGACGCCGGCCTGCCGCGGCGTTATGGTGGTTGCGATCGGAGACGGGGCGTACCCCCCGCGTCCCCTCCGCCCGCGACACACACGAGGAGAATTCCCATGAACGCCAACGTCGGTGGCATCGACAAGATCCTGCGCATCGTGGTCGGCCTGGCCCTCATCGCCTTCGCCCTGCTCGGCCCGGCGACGATCTCCTGGAAGTGGATCGGCTGGATCGGCGTGGTGCCGCTCGCCACCGCGATCTTCGGCTTCTGCCCGGCCTACACCCTTCTCGGCATCAACACCTGCCCGGCGAAGAAATGACCGCCGCGCCCGGCGCGATCGTCGGCGCATGAACGAAGAAGGCCGGAGGCGGTGACGCCTCCGGCCTTCGGCATTTGGT
>DBMN01000221.1 GCA_002298965.1 Rhizobiales bacterium UBA697
GCGCCGGGCCAGAGATGGGCCGATGCCGGCGTCGCGGCGTCGGCGAGGGCATGGCCGAGCACGAAGTCGGCGATCGCCTCGGCGTCGCCGAGATCGAGGTCCGCCGCCGCCCGCGCGTCGCGGTCTTCTCGACCGGCGACGAGATCCGCAACCCCGGCACCGCGCTCGGCCCGGCGTCGCTCTACGATTCCAACCGTTTCTCGCTGATGGCGCTGCTCCGACGCGCCGGTTGCGACGTCACCGACCTCGGCATCCTGCCCGACAATCTCGCCGCCACCGCCGAGCGGCTCGGGAATGCCGCCGCCGGCCACGATCTGATCGTCACCTCGGGCGGCGTCTCGACCGGCGAGGAAGACCACGTCAAGGCCGCCGTCGGGGCCCGCGGCGCGCTGCATTTCTGGCGTCTGGCGATCAAGCCCGGCCGCCCGGTGGCGATCGGCACCATCGCCGGCGCCGCCTTCGTCGGCCTGCCCGGCAACCCGGTCGCGGTCTTCGTCACCTACGCCCACGTGCTCAGGCCGATCGTGGCGGCGCTCTCCGGCGCCCGCGTCGTGGCCGTTCCGCGCCAGACGATCGTCGCCGACTTCGCCTATTCGAAGAAGGCCGGTCGCCGCGAATACGTCCGCGTCTCGCTGGCGACCCGCGACGGCCACACCGTCGCCGAGAAGTATCCGGTCGACGGCGCCGGCGTGCTGACCTCGCTCACCCGCACCGACGGTCTCGTCGAACTCGCCGAGGAGACGACCAAGATCGCGCCCGGCGACGAGGTGCCCTACCTCGACTACCGCCTGATCTTCTGAGCCGCGCCGGGCAGGAGCGCATCGCACCCCGCCCGGCCACCGCCGAAGACGACCAGCACCAGCGCCATCGCCGCCCAGGGCAGATGGAAGTTCGCCCAACCGTCCGGCACGGTGAGCTGCACCACGGCCGTCATCGCCAGGAGCCCGAGCGCCGCCCAGCGGGTGGCGAGGCCCGCGACCAGCAGGATCGGCAGCACGATCTCCGCCGTCCCCGCCGCGAAGGCCATGGCCGCCGGGAACGGATAGGCGAACTCCGCACCGAAGAGATGCAGGCGGAACTCCTCGCGGAAGAGGTAGAGCGCCCCCGCCGACAGCCGGCCGACGCCGTCCCACTTGGTGAGACCCGAGGCGAAGAACGGCACCGCCAGCGCCAGCCGCGTCGTCAGCAACGCCACGTCGCGGCCGATCCCGCCGGTGCGCGCCACCAGCGCCTCGGGCAGCGCGAGCAGCCGGAAGAACACGTTCGGGCGGGAGGACATCGCGTCCAAATCGATTTCGGTCATGGCATGTCCTCCTGCGGACGATCGCATCGGATGGCGGCGACGGCACCGAGCCGCACCAGGGCGACGAGGCGGGCGCCGACGTCGAAGGCTTCGTCGATCGCCAGCGTCGCCTCGGCCGCCTCGGCGATCGTCGCCCCGCCCGCCAGCGCCGCAGCGAAGGCATGGCCGGCGCGGTCGACCGGATGGATCGTGACGTCGGCGCCCGGCCGCAGCACCAGGATGAACTCCGCCCCCGGCGCGATCGTCTCCGCCTCGCCGTTCGCCGCCCACAGCGCCGCGACCGGCCACGCCGTCTCGACGAACCGTAGGCTCGGATGGGCGACGATCCGCGCGGCGGCGAGTGCCTCCGGGTCGAACGCTGCGAGAGCGGCGATCGTCACCGGCACCGCCTCGGCGGCGTGATGGGCCTCGTTCCACGCCACTTCGAGCCGCGCCACGTCGGCGAGCCACGGCCAGTCGGCGAGATCCGGGTGGGCCGCGACGAAGTCCGGCAGGCCGCCGCCCCAATCGAGCAGCAGCGCCGTCTTCGGTCGGTCGACGGCGACGAAGGCGCGGGCGAGATCGGCGAAGGTCTCGGCGCCGAGCATCCGCTCGAGCACCGGGTGTCGCGTCGCCAGCGCCGAGACGAGACCGAGCGTCGCAGTGGCGCGATGGACGGCGAAGCGCCGGCCGATCGGCCCGCCGCCGGGCACCAGAAGCCCGTCGGGCGGGGGGAGCGCGCGATCGAGCAGCGCCGCGGCGATCGCCGCCTGCCGATCGACATGGGAGGCAACCGGTTCAGGCCGCATCGCGCCGCCCTCCCCGCGCACGCTCGAGGATCGCCCCGGCCCGGCCGGCTTCCGCCGCGAGCTCCGCCCAGGACGGGATCGCCTCGTCGCGCTCGATCAGGGTCGGGATCGGTCCGAGCCGCGCGATCGTCTCGGCGAAGAGCGCCCACACCGGATCGGCGACCGGGCTGTCGTGGGCATCGACGAAGAACGGCAGGCCGGCGTCGTCGACCGTCTCGAAGCGGCCGGCGAGGTGGATCTCGCCGACCCGCTCGACCGGGAAGGCCGCCAGATAATCCCGCGGATCGAAGCCGTGATTGGTCGCCGAGACGTCGACGTTGGCGACGTCGAGCAGCAGCCCGCAGCCGCTCGCCCGCGCCACCTCGGCGAGGAATTCGGTCTCGGGGATGGTGCTCTCGGCGAAGCGGAAATAGGTCGAGGGGTTCTCGAGCAGGATCGTCCGGCCGAGTGCCACCTGCGCCTCGTCGATATGGTCGATCACCCGCGCCAGCGTCTCCTCGGTCAGCGGCAGCGGCAGCAGGTCGGGAAAGCCGAACCCGCCGTGGCTCGACCAGGCGAGATGTTCCGACACCGCCTCGGGCCGGTAGCGCGCGACGAGCGCGGCGAGGCGATCGAGATGATCGCGATCGAGCCGTCCGGCCCCGCCGATCGACAGGCCGACGCCGTGGATCGACAGCTGATGGCGCTCGCGCAGCGCGGTCAACTGCCGATGCGGCGGGCCGCCGGCGCCGAAATAGTTCTCGGCATGGACCTCGAAGAAGCCGACCCCGCGCGGATCGGCGAGGATCTCGGCGAAGTGCCGCGGCTTGAAGCCGACGCCACAGGTGGCCGGCAGCGGGCCCGGCGCGAAAGGCGAAGAACGATCCGACATGGCGGTCTCCCGAAACGTTTCGGAAGGGCCGCCGCCGGCATCGGCGGC
>DBMN01000274.1 GCA_002298965.1 Rhizobiales bacterium UBA697
TAGCGGATGGTGACGCCGCCCTGGACCACGCGCTCGCCGCCGTCGGTCTGGAGGATGTCGGCGGCGACCTTGAGGAGCGTCGACTTGCCCGAGCCGTTGCGGCCGACGAGGCAGATGCGGTCGCCCTCGTGCACCATCAGCTCGGCGCCGTGGAGCAGCGGCGGACCGCCGAAGGTGAGGGTGATGTCGCGAAGCGTGAGAAGAGGGGCTGCCATGGCGCTCCGATTAGCCGATCGGGATGGGAAACGCCATGCCCCCCGTGGCGCGCCGACCGCGCCATACGTCCCCGCCACGCGAAACGGCGGCGGGATCGCTCCCGCCGCCGTTTCGATTCTCACGCGCGCCGATCTCAGAAGGTCAGGCGCTTGGAATGCACCACGCCCTCGAGCGCACCGACGCGGGCGATCAACTCGTCCGACACCGGGCCGTCGACGGCGATCAGGCAGATCGCGTCCTCGCCCGCCGCCTTGCGGCCGAGGGCGAAGGTGGCGATGTTGGCGGCGACCTCGCCCATCAGCGTGCCGAGACGGCCGATGAAGCCCGGCTTGTCCTTGTTGGTGACGTAGAGCATCGACGGCGCGAACTCGGCGTCCATCTGGATGCCCTTGATCTCGACGATGCGCGGCTTGCCGTCGGCGAAGACGGTGCCGGCGACCGAACGCTCCTGACCTTCGGTCTTCACCACGAGACGGATCAGGCTGTCGAAGGTGCCGGCCGAATCGCGGCGGACGTCCTCGACGGCGATGCCGCGTTCCTTGGCCATGACCGGGGCCGAGACCATGTTGACGGCGTCGAGCTGCGGCTTGAGCAGGCCGGCGATCGCCGCGGCACCCAGCGCGCGGGTGTTCATGCCCGCCACGTCGCCCTCGTATTCGATGCGCACGCCGGTGATGCCGGCCTCCGTCAGCTGGCCGGCGAAGGAGCCGAGCAGTTCGGCGAGGCGGACGAAGGGCGTCAGCTTCGGCGCTTCTTCCGCCGAGACCGACGGCATGTTGAGCGCGTTGGTGACGGCGCCGGTGAGCAGGTAGTCCGACAGCTGTTCGGCGACCTGCAGGGCGACGTTCTCCTGGGCTTCCGAGGTCGAGGCGCCGAGATGCGGCGTGCAGACGACGTTCGGATGGCCGAAGAGCACGTTGGCCGTCGCCGGTTCCTCGACGAAGACGTCGAAGCCGGCACCGGCCACGTGACCCGAATCGAGCGCCGCGCGCAGCGCCGCCTCGTCGACCAGGCCGCCGCGGGCGCAGTTGATGATGCGGACGCCCTTCTTGCACTTGGCGAGGTTCTCGGCCGAGAGCACGTTGCGGGTCTTCTCGGTCAGCGGCGTGTGCAGCGTGATGAAGTCGGCGCGCTTCAGCAGGTCCTCGAGCTCGACCTTCTCGACGCCGATGTCGGCGGCACGCTCCGGCGAC
This sequence comes from Rhizobiales bacterium UBA697, assembly GCA_002298965.1. GTDB lineage: Bacteria > Pseudomonadota > Alphaproteobacteria > Rhizobiales > Ancalomicrobiaceae > Pinisolibacter. Next base: position 1,410 of record DBMN01000274.1, read on the forward strand.
AGGAAGGGATCGAAGGCGATCACCTTCATGCGCAGGCCCTGGGCGCGGTCGGCGACGATGGCGCCGATGTTGCCGCAGCCGATGATGCCGAGCGTCTTGCCGGTGATCTCGACGCCCATGAAGCGGTTCTTCTCCCACTTGCCGGCCTGGGTGGAGGCATCGGCGGCGGGGATCTCGCGGGCGACGGCGAACATCAGCGCGATGGCGTGTTCGGCGGTGGTGATCGAATTGCCGAAGGGGGTGTTCTCGACGATCACGCCCTTGGCCGAGGCGGCCGGGATGTCGACGTTGTCGACGCCGATGCCGGCGCGGCCGATGACCTTCAGCCGGGTCGCCTTCTCGAGCAGCTTGGCGGTGACCTTGGTGGCGGAACGGATGGCGAGGCCGTCGTAGTCGCCGATGACCTCGGCGAGCTTGTCCTTGTCCTTGCCGAGGGACGGCAGGTAATCGACCTCGATGCCGCGATCCTTGAAGATCTGGACGGCGGCGGAAGACATGCTGTCGGAGATGAGTACGCGCGGAGCCATGGGAGCACCTCGTCGGGACGGAGCCGCGCGCGTCGTGTCGCCGCGACCGCGACGTCCTGGAAAATGGGCGATGAGAGGAAAGGCCGGCGACGCGACCCGCGCGTCGCCGGAGAGATCATGCGATCAGAGCTTGGCCTTTTCCTCGGCCAGCGCCCAGTCGAGCCAAGAGGTGAGCGCCTTCACGTCGGAGGCTTCCACCGTGGCGCCGCACCAGATGCGCAGGCCGGCAGGCGCGTCGCGATAGGCGCCGATGTCGTAGGCGACGCCTTCCTTGTCGAGCGCCGCGACGATCGCCTTGGCGACCTTGGCGACGACCTCGTCGCCCTTGGCGACGACTTGCGGGTCGACGATCGACAGGCACACCGAGGTGTTCGACCGCGTCGCTTCGACCTTCGGCAGGAAGGCGAAGGACTTGGACGCCGCCACCCAGTCGGCGATGACCTTGGTGTTGGCGTCGGCACGGGCGATCAGGCCCTTCAGCGAACCGACCGACTGCGCCCACTTCAGCGCGTCGACATAGTCCTCGACCGCCAGCATGGAGGGCGTGTTGATGGTCTCGCCGACGAAGATGCCGTCGATCAGCTTGCCGCCCTTGGTCATGCGGAAGATCTTGGGCAGCGGCCAGGCCGGCTTGTAGCTCTCGAGCCGCTCCACCGCGCGCGGGGAGAGGATCAGCATGCCGTGCGCCGCCTCGCCGCCCAGCACCTTCTGCCAGGAGAAGGTGACGACGTCGAGCTTGGCCCAGTCGAGGTCCTGCGCGAAGGCGGCCGAGGTCGCGTCGCAGATGGTGATGCCTTCACGGTCGGCGGCGATCCAGTCGGCGTTCGGCACGCGGACGCCGGAGGTGGTGCCGTTCCAGGTGAAGACCACGTCGCGGGTCTTGGTGTCGACGGTCGAGAGGTCCGGCAGCTCGCCGTAGGCCGACTTGAAGACGCGCACGTCCTCGAGCTTCAGCTGCTTGGCGACGTCGGTGACCCAACCTTCGCCGAAGCTCTCCCAGGCCAGCATGTCGATGCCGCGGGCGCCGAGGGCGGACCACATGATCATCTCGACGGCGCCGGTGTCGGACGCCGGCACGATGCCGATCTTGTAGTCGGCGGGGACGCCGAGCACTTCGCGGGTCAGGTCGATGGCGAGCTGGAGGCGGGCCTTGCCGGGCTTGGCGCGATGCGAGCGACCGACGAGGGCGCCGGAGAGAGCATCGAGAGACCAACCGGGGCGCTTGGCGCAGGGGCCGGAAGAGAAGTTCGGGCAGGCGGGCTTGGTGGCCGGGCGAGCAATCGTCATTGATTCCATCCTTTCAGATGGGCGCCCCTCGGTGGGGAGGGGTGTCCCGCCGTCGCCGATAGCGGTTTCCGGACCGGGACGCAAACGAATCCGTCGCTGCACCGCGGGAGCTTTCGTCACACGCGGAATCCCGTACCGGAACGCCGAAGGGCGCGACGATCGCTCGTCGCGCCCTCCGAAGGGATCGGATCGGACCGGATCAGTACTTGGCGATGACCGGAGCCGAGTAGTGCTGGCGCGGCGCCGGGGCATCGAACATCCAGCGCGCACCGACGTGCAGCGAGTGGTTCTGGATGCGCTTCAGCTCGATCGACTCCGGCAGACAGCCCGAGGTGTTGCAGTTCGAGTTGCCGACGCTCGCGACCTTGCCGAGGTCCTTGTAGGAGTAGCCGACGTCGAGCTTCAGGTTCGGCGACAGGTCGTAGGCGAAGCCGGCATGCAGCGCCCAGGCCGGGTTCCACTTCGAACCGCCCGGGATGATGCCGAAGTTGGTGCCCGACGACGAGCCGTTCCACGAGGCGTACTCGTAGATGTTCGACATGTGGTTGTAGGCCACACCGGCACCGGCGCCGACATAGGGCGTGAAGCCGGAATAGGTGCCGAGCTCGGCATAGACGTTGGCCAGCAGCACGGCCGAGGTGACGTCGCCGTGGTACTCGTTGGTGTTGTTGGTCGGGGCCGCCAGCGTGCCGCCGGTGTAGCGGGCGGTGGCCTTCATCGTCCGGGTGGTGATGAATTCGCCGGTCAGATCGCCGCGCAGGTATTCGTTGAACTGATAGCCGACGCCGAGGCCGATCGACGGCGCGGTCCACAGCTTGTCGGCGACGATCGACTTCGGAATGCCCGGCTCGTATTCGGAGAAGCCGGACTTGTTGTCGATCACGACGCCGACGTCGCCGCGCAGGTACCAGCCGCTGGCGGCCGAAGCCGGTTCGGCGACGGAGGGGACCACGGTCGGGCCGCGCAGGGGCGACGCCATGTCGGCCGCCTGGGCCGCGGCCGCGAGGCCGAAGAAGGCCGTACCGGCCAGAAGAGACGTCATGATCTTGGTCATCGGAACATTCCTGCCGTTTTCGGAGGCTCGCACGGCGAACCGACCCGCTGTCTCGATCGAGCCGATTTCAGCACGCATTTGGTTAATGAAGCGTTTAGTCTCGACAGTGTTCGGCATGCCGCATTCACCATGATCATCGTTGTCGTCGCCCGACATCTGTCGATCGTCGCGGAAGCCCGCGTTCGAGCGATCGTGCGACGACGAGACGAAACCCCCGATTTCCGCGAATTTTTGCCGAAGAGCGCCGAAACGCGCCCGACGCGAATGGCTTCGCCACCGCGCTTCGAGGCCGGTTTCTGGAGTAGAAACGTCGATAATTTCTTAACCGTGTCGATTAACCACGAGAAACGTGGTTGACGAAAACTGAAGGCGGTCGCTCGAACACGAAAAAGCCCCCCGTGACGAACACGGGGGGCGAAGGCGCGATCGCGCCGCTTCGGCGATGCTTCGAGAAATGCAATCTCAGGCGGCGACGCGTCCGAGAGCGTCGACGATGTCGTCGACCACCGCGCCGAGCAGCGAGGCGTCGTCGGCCTCGCCCATCACGCGGATCAGCGGCTCGGTGCCGGAGGGGCGAATCACCAGGCGTCCGCAACCGGAGAGACGCGCCTCGGCGTCGCGGATGACCTGCTTGACGGACGCGTCCTCGAGCGGCTTGCCGCCCTTGAAGCGGACGTTCTTGAGGATCTGCGGCACCGGATCGAAGCGATGGCAGATCTCGGAGACCGGCCGGCCCCGCCGTTGCACCACGCCGAGCAGCTGCAGCGCGGCGATCAGGCCGTCGCCGGTGGTGGAATGGTCGGAGAGCACGATGTGGCCCGACTGTTCGCCGCCGACGTTGTAGCCGCCCGCCCGCATCGCCTCGACGACGTAGCGGTCGCCGACGCCGGTGCGCACCAGTTCGAGGCCGAGGCCGCCGAGATGGCGCTCGAGCCCGAGATTGGACATGACGGTGGCGACGATGCCCTTGCGGGCGAGGAGGCCTTCCTCGGCCCAGCTCTCGGCGATCACCGCCATCAGCTGGTCGCCGTCGACGATCTGGCCCTTCTCGTCGACGATGATGACGCGGTCGGCGTCGCCGTCGAGCGCGATGCCGATGTCGGCGCGCACCTCGTGGACCTTCTTCTGCAGGAGGCCCGGCGCGGTCGAGCCGCAGCCGTCGTTGATGTTGCGGCCGTCCGGTTCGACGCCGATCTTGAAGACCTCGGCGCCGAGTTCCCACAGCGCGTCCGGGGCGACCCGATAGGCGGCGCCGTGGCCGCAGTCGATGACGACGCGCAGGCCGGCGAGCGACTGGTTGCGCGGCAGCGTGCGCTTGGCGAACTCGATGTAGCGGTCCTGGACGCCGTCGATGCGCTTGGCGCGGCCGAGGTCGGCGGAAGGCGCGAGGCGGCCGGTCAGGTCTTCTTCGAGCAGGGCCTCGATCTCGGCCTCGATCTCGTCGGAGAGCTTGTAGCCGTCCGGTCCGAAGATCTTGATGCCGTTGTCCTGATAGGGATTGTGCGAGGCCGAGATCATGACGCCGAAGTCGCAGCGGAGGCTGCGCGTCAGCATGGCGACGCCGGGGGTCGGGATCGGGCCGGTCATGAAGACGTCGACGCCGACCGCGGTGAAGCCGGCGACCATGGCCGTCTCGATCATGTAGCCCGACAGGCGCGTGTCCTTGCCGATCACCACGCGGTGGCGATGCGTCCCCTTGCGGAACGACAGACCCACCGCCATCGCCACCTTCATGGCCAGTTCCGGCGTGATCGGCCAGACATTCGCGCGACCGCGGATGCCGTCGGTGCCGAAGAATTTGCGCGCCATCGTCGAAGTCTCTCCGTCGCGCGGGGGTGCCTGCGCGGTCCCCGCCTCATCGATGAAGGGCCTCCTATAGCACCGATCGCGCCGAGACGAGAAATCCGTCGCGCGCCCCGCCCGACGATCGTCGGGCAGGGTGAACGACGGGGCAGGGCGGGGGCGGCCCTCAGGCGTGGTCGACGGCCTTGGCGGCCTCCGCGGCCTCGGCGAGGGCGTCGCCGCGGCCGAAGCCGTTGAAGAAGGCGTTGAGCGCCACCGCCGAGATCGAGGCGAGCAGGATGCCCGACTCGAGCAGCGGCGCCATCGCCTTGGGCATGTGTTCGAAGAACTTCGGCGCCACCAGCGGGATCATGCCGAAGCCGATCGAGATGGCGACAACGAGGAGGTTGTTCTTCGCCGCCTTGAAGTCGACCGCCGAGAGAATGCGGATGCCGGTCGCCGCCACCATGCCGAACATGCAGAGGCCGGCGCCGCCGAGCACGAACTGCGGCACCGCTTCGACCAGCGCCGAGAGCTTGGGCAGCAGGCCGAGCGCCAGCATGATGAAGCCGCCGACGACCGCCACCCAGCGCGACTTGACGCCGGTGACGCCGACCAGGCCGACGTTCTGCGAGAAGGACGTGTAGGGGAAGGTGTTGAAGATGCCGCCGATCAGCGTACCGAGACCGTCGGCGCGCAGGCCGGCGGTCAGCCGCTTCTCGTCGACCTTCGTGCCGGTCATCTCGCCGAGCGCCAGGAACATGCCGGTCGATTCGATCATCACCACGACCATCACCAGGCACATGGTGAGGATCGAGAAGAGGTCGAACTTCGGCATGCCGAACTGGAAAGGGACGACCATGCCGACCCAGCCGGCCGAGGCGACCTTGTCGAAGTGCATCAGCCCGGTCGCGGTGGCGAGGAGGCAGCCGGCGACGATGCCGACCAGCACGGCGACGTTGGCGACGAAGCCCTTGCCCCATTTGGACAGGCCGAGGATGACGAGCAGCACGAAGAGGGCGATGCCGAGGAAGCGCAGATCGCCGAAGGCCGGGTTGCCGATGCCGCCGCCCGCCCAGTTGACGCCCACCCGCATCAGCGAGATGCCGATCACCGTGATGATCGTGCCGGTGACCACCGGCGGAAAGAGCGGCAACAACCTGCTCACGAAAGGTGCAACCAGCACGCCGAAGAGGCCGGCTGCGATCACCGCGCCGTAGACGCCGAGGAGCCCCAACTCGGGATTGGTGCCGATGGCGATCATCGGGCCGACCGAGGCGAAGGTCACGCCCATCATCACCGGCAGGCGGATGCCGACGCCGGGGAAGGCCCAGGCCTGGATCAGCGTGGCGATGCCGCCGGCGAAGAGGTCGGCGCCGATCAGCGCCGCGACCTGTTCCGGCGGCAGTTTCAGGGCGCGACCGACGATCAGCGGCACGGCGACGGCGCCGGCGTACATCACCAGGACATGCTGCAGACCGAGTGCGCCGAGACGCAGCGCCGGAAGACGTTCGTCGACCGGCTCGACCTTGTCCGACATGCGGGATCCCTCCGAACAGGACGCGCCCGCCCCCCACGGGCCCGGCGCTTCGTCGGAGGCTTCGCAAGTCCCGGGCCAGATCGTATACAGCGGCGCCGAGGCCGCCCACGAAGCCCGTCGCGGGACCGGAAACGACGAAGCCCGCCGGAGGGGCGGGCTTCGAAGGTTGCGCGGAAGGCGGCCGATCAGCTCGGCTGCGGCATCGGGTCGGTGCCCGGCTCGCCGCCCTTGGCGTCGCGGCCGATGGTCGGCGGCACGGCCGAGGAGGAGCGCGGCGTCGCGGCGGCGGTCCCGCCGTCGCGGCTCGGCGGCTTGCCGTCGAGCAGGTCCTTGATCTCGTCGCCGGTCAGCGTCTCGTATTCGAGCAGCGCCTCGGCGAGACGGATGTGGGCGTCGTGCTTCTCGGTGAGGATGCGCTTGGCCTCCTCGTAGGCTTCCTCGATCAGACGACGGACCTCGCGGTCGATCTTCTGGGCGGTCGCCTCCGAGACGTTCTGCTGGCGGCCCATCGACATGCCGAGGAAGACCTCGTCCTGGTTCTCGCCGTAGGCGACGAGGCCGAGCTCGTCGGAGAAGCCCATGCGGGTGACCATGGCGCGGGCCATCTTGGTGGCCTGATCGATGTCGCCGACGGCGCCCGACGTGATGTTCTCCTTGCCGAAGACCAGTTCCTCGGCGACGCGGCCACCCATGGCGACGGCGAGATGCGAGGTGTATTCCTTGTACTTCATCGAATAGCGGTCGCCCTCGGGCAGGAACTTGACCATGCCCAGCGCGCGGCCGCGCGGGATGATCGTCGCCTTGTGGACGGGCAGGCCCGCCGGCACGCTCAGGCCGACGATGGCGTGGCCGGCCTCGTGATAGGCGGTGAGCTTCTTCTCTTCCTCGCTCATGGCCATCGACTTGCGCTCGGCGCCCATCATGACCTTGTCCTTGGCGTCCTCGAACTCCGCCATGGTGACGAGACGCTTGTTGCGCCGCGCGGCGAGCAGCGCCGCCTCGTTGACGAGGTTCATCAGGTCGGCGCCGGAGAAGCCGGGGGTGCCGCGGGCGAGGACGCGCAGGTCGACGTCCGGCGCCGTCGGCACCTTGCGGACATGGACCTTGAGGATCTTCTCGCGACCGTTGACGTCCGGGTTCGGCACGGTGATCTGACGATCGAAACGGCCGGGACGCAGCAGCGCCGGGTCGAG
>DBMN01000248.1 GCA_002298965.1 Rhizobiales bacterium UBA697
GGTAGGGGATGAAGGAGAGGTGCGCCGGCCGGGGAGCTGACCCGGCCGGCGCGGGCCATCACTCGGCAGCGGCGGCCACGAGGGCCGAACGCTTCGAGCGATCGGAGACGAAGAGGAGGTCCTTCCAGCGCAGGGCGGCCGACACCATGATCGCCACGCCGAGGGCGAGCATCACGATCGAGATCGAGCCGTTGAAGACGTTGAAGCCCTTGGACGCCTTGTTGAAATAGACGTTGGTGATCATCCACCAGCCGGCGTAGTTGACCGTCACGTAGAGGTAGACCAGCGGGATCAGGCAGGTCAGGACGTAGCGGCGCTTGGCGGCGAGGCGCAGGATGATCGTGGCGCCGATGACGAGGCCGATCGAGGCCATCAGCTGGTTGGAGACGCCGAACAGCGCCCACACCGAGTTGATGTCGCCCGACATCAGCAGGTAGCCCCAGGCGAAGCAGGCCAGNNCCGACGGAGGCCGGGACCCAGTCGAGACGCTTCAGCGGCGCATAGACGTGGCCGCCGAGATCCTGGATCAGGTAGCGCGCCACGCGGGTGCCGCTGTCGACCGCGGTCAGGATGAAGACCGCCTCGAACATCACGACGAACTGGAAGAAGTAGCCGGCGAGGTGGCTGAACCACGGGATCTTGGTGAAGATCGTGGTCATGCCGACCGCCAGCGTCACGGCACCGCCGGTGCGGCCGTAGAGGTCGAGGCCGATCTGTTCGCTGAGCGACGGCAGGTCGACGACCTGCATGCCGAGCGCCTTGAAGGCGGCGGGCGCGGCGTTGATGGCGAAATAGTCGGCCGGATGCAGGGCGATCGCGGCGATCAGCGCCATGATGCCGACGAGGCATTCGGCCAGCATGCCGCCGAAGGCCACCGGCAGGATGTCGGACCACTTGTCGATCAGCTTCGGGGTGGTGCCCGAGCCGATGAAGGCATGGAAGCCCGAGATCGCGCCGCAGGCGATGGTGATCGAGATGAAGGGCCACACCGGGCCGTTCAGCACGGGGCCGCCGCCGGCGACGAACTGGGTGAAGGCCGGGAAGCGGACTTCCGGGTTGATGAAGACGACGCCGACGACGAGCGCGCCGAACACGCCGATCTTCATGAAGGACGAGAGATAGCCGCGCGGGGTGAGCAGCAGCCACACCGGCAGGGCCGAGGCGAAGAACGCATAGGCCGGCAGCAGGAAGGCGATGGTGTGCTCGTTCATGGTCAGCCAGTCGCCGAGCGCGGTGCCGGCGAGATGCGGACCAGCGAGCACGGAGGCGGCGATCGCGGCGACGCCGAGATAGGTCGCGGTCTTCGACGGGCCGACGAACTTCTCCCACAGGCCGAGCGCCACGGCGATCGGGATGGTCATGAACACCGCGAAGGTGCCCCAGGGATTGCGCTCGAGCGCATGCACCACGACGATCGACAGACCCGCCATCGTGATGGTGATGATGAAGAGCATGGCGAGGCCGGTGCACCAGCCGGCGACCGGGCCGAGCTCGGCCTTGGCCACTTCCGACAACGACTTGCCCTGATGCTTCATCGAGGCGAAGAGCACGACCGTGTCGTGGACCGCGCCGCCGACGACGCAGCCGACGAGCAGCCAGACGAGGCCGGGCAGATAGCCGAACTGGGCGGCGAGAACCGGGCCGACCAGCGGGCCGGCGGCGGCGATGGCGGCGAAGTGCTGGCCGGCGTTGACCCACTTCTTGGTCGGCACGTAGTTCTTGCCGTCCTCGAGCTGGTGCGACGGGGTGACGTCGCGGTCGTCGGCCTGGAGCACCTTCTTGACGAAGAAGATGCCGTAGAAGCGGTATGCCATCATCAGGATGCATGCCGCCGAGATCACGATGTAGAGCGCATGTGTCATCGAGTTTCTCCCTGAATTTTCCGAGGGAGGGGATACGCCTCGGTCGGGGCCCCGCGGGCGGCGTTCCGGCGAGCGGTCGTCCCCGGCGGACGAACGGTCGGGATCGCGGGGCGAGCGGCGGGAAAAGGCGCTCGAAAACGCTCGTAGCGACTCGATTAATCGCCTACTTTCAATGACTTACGTGGAAATACGGATCATTTCGGGTCGGTCTTCCGACCCTTCGCCCGTTGGCTTCACACCGAGGTGCCCGACCATGGGTCGGGCCTCGAAGTGCGAAGCCGCGACGGGCCGTGCCACTCGGCCCTTCGCGCCTCACGAGGCCCGGCTTGCGCCGGGCACCTCAGGGTGAAGGACCTCCGCAGAGGCATTGAGGTCGAACCGCCTCCGCCGCCCTCACACGATCGACAGCCGTTCCTTCAGCACCGCCAGATGCCGCCGGCTGACCGGGATGCGCGCCTCGCCGTGGGTGACGATCTCGGCGGCGCCGTTGTCCTGGAAGACGATCTCGCGGATCGCCTCCGGGTTGACCAGGACCTGTCGATGGCAGCGCAGGAGCGGCGTGCGCTCCTCGATGGTCTTCAGCGTCAGTTCGGTGAAGCGCTCCTGCCCGCCGTTCGTCACCACGAAGACGCCGCTGGTGCGCGACACGACGAAGTCGATCTCGCCGACCTTGACCAGATAGACCCGGTTCTGCCCCGAACAGGGGATGACGCCGAGCGGCCGGTTCGGCTCGAACAGCGACGGCGACGGCCCGCTGGAGCGGCGCAGCCGCCCGATCGTCTTGTCGAGCCGCGCCGGATCGACCGGCTTCAGGAGATAGTCGAAGGCGTCCTCGGCGAAGGCCTCGAGCGCGTGCTCCTCGTGGGCCGTCAGGAAGACGACGCGCGGGCGCCGTTCGGGATCGAGCATGGCGAGCATCTCGAGCCCGGTGATCCGCGGCATGCGGATGTCGAGGAAGAGCGCGTCGGGCGACCGCCGGTTGACCGCCGCGATGCCCTCGATCGCGTTGGCGCATTCGCCGATGATCTCGATGTCGTCGTAAGGAGCGAGCAGGCGGCGGAGCTCTTCGCGGGCCGGCGGCTCGTCGTCGATGATCAGGACCTTCATGCGGCGGCGCTCTCGGGCGAATGGAGGGGGACGCGCAGGGTGACATGGGTGGCGACGTCGCGATCGCAGGCGACGCCGACGCCGTAGGACGCGCCGAAACGCGCCTGCAGGCGGCGCTCGACCAGCTTCATGCCGAGCCCGGCCTCTTTCGAGGCGCCCGCCTGCGGGTCGTGGAGACCGGCGTTGTCGGCGATGTCGATCACCAGATCGTCGCCCTCGCGCCGCGCGGTGATGCGGATCTCGCCCTTGCCGATCAGCTGCGACGTGCCGTGCTTGATGGCGTTCTCGACGATCGGCTGCAACGAGAAGGCCGGCAGGCGGACGTGGGCGAACTCCGGCGGAATGTCGATGATGACGTCGAGGTTGCCGACGAAACGGGCCTTCTCGATCTCCAGATAGGCCTCGACATGGGAGATCTCGTCGTCGAGCGTCACTTCCTCGGCCGGCCGTTTCAGGTTCTTGCGGAAGAACACGGCGAGATGCTGGACCAGCTGGCGCGCCCGCTCGGGGTCCTTCGGCACCACCGCGGCGAGCGTGTTCAACGTGTTGAAGAGGAAGTGCGGATTGACCTGCGCCTGGAGGAGCTTCAGCTCCGACTGGGTCAGGAGCTGCTTCTGCGCCTCGTAGCGGCCGGCGAGGATCTGCGCCGACAGGAGCCGTGCGATGCCCTCGCCGAGCGTCCGGTTGATGGTCGAGAAGAGCCGCGTCTTCGGCTCGTAGAGCTTGATCGCCCCGATCACTCGGTCCTCCTCGCCGATCAGCGGCATGACGAGGGCGGCGCCGAGCGGACAGTGCGGATCGATCGAGCACTGGTAGGCGACCTCGTTGCCGTCGGCATAGAGGACGACGTTCTTCTCCATCGCCTCGAGCGTCTGGCGCGACGAGATCGGCCGGCCGACGATGTGGTGGTCGTCGCCCTGGCCGATGAAGGCGAGGAGCTTCTCGCGATCGTTGATCGCCACGGCGCCGACGCCGGTCTCCTCGTAGATGATGCGGGCGACGTGGCCGGCCGAGACCGTGTCGAGGCCGCCGCGCAGCGCCCCTTCCGCCCGCGCCGCGATCTTCAGCGCCTTGGCCGAGAAGATGCTCGACTGCTTCTCCAGCGCCTGCCGTCGGTCGAGCAGGATGCTCATGAAGAGCCCGGCGCCGAGCGTGTTGGCGAAGAGCATCGGCAGCGCGACCTGATCGACCAGATGCACCGCCGCCGAGAACGGCTTGACCAGCGCGAGCAGGATCAGCATCTGCACCACCTCGGCCGAGAACGTGCCGATCGCCGCGGTCATCGGATCGAACACCTGCGACAGCCGCCCGTGGCGCGTCAGCCAGAGGTGCAGCATGCCGCCCATCACGCCTTCGGTGATGGTGGAGACGGTGCAGGCGAGCGCCGAGGGGCCGCCGATCCAGTAGCGATGGATGCCGCCCGTCAGGCCGACGAAGAAGCCGACCGCCGGTCCGCCGATCATGCCGCCGAGCACCGCGCCGATGGCCCGGGTGTTGGCGATGGACTCGTCGATCTTGAGACCGAGATAGGTCCCCATGATGCAGAAGAGCGAGAAGACGACGTAGCAGGCGATACGGTGGGCCGGGCGCACCGTCACGTGCATGAAGGGCAGGAAGAGCCGCGTCCGCGAGAAGAGATAGGCCACCACGAGATAGCCGCAGGTCTGCAGCATCAGCGTGAAGCTCAGGGAGACCGCGTTTTCCATCACTCTCCACCGCGCGAGGCCGGATGTCCCGCTCTCGGTCGCCGCGGCCTCGCGGCCGGACCACCGGCGAGCGCCGAGAACCTCGGACTTTTCGCGCGTCGCGGCAAGCCTCGGAAACGCGCGTACGGTCGAGCACGCGGGCGCCGCGGCGCGGTCACTCGAACCGGGCGTCGAGAAAATACCATTGCTCCGCCGCCGCCCGGACGATCGGCGCGACGTGCGCCTCGAGCGCCTTGACGTCGTCGAGCAGGCTCGCCGAAGGATCGGACGCCGAGGGCAGGTCGTCGATCGGCGCGAAACGCACCTCGAAACGCGCGCCGTCGACCCGCCGGCAATGATAGCCGACGAGCCGCGCCCCGGTCATCCGCCGCAGCCGCAGCGCGATCGCCAGATTGCCGTCGAGATGGGCCGGACGATCGAAGAACGGCGCCATCAGCCGCCCTTCATGCACCTCGTCGCAGAAGATGCTGACCGCGCCGCCGGCCTCGAGACGCCGCAGCGCCTCGCGCGTCCCGGCCTTGCCCGGCGTCAGCAGATCGGCGCCGAAGGAGAGCCGCACCTCGCGGGCGATGTGGGCGCGGACATGGATCGGCGGCGGCGTCAGCACGATCCCCGGGCGAAACCCGATCGACCGGTAGAGCGGGAACATGACCTCCCAGTTGCCGGTATGGCAGGCGATCATGATCACCGGTCCAGCCCGGCGCGCCGCGTCGAGCGCCTCGATGCCGTGGACCGCGATCCGCCCGGCCCGCAGCAGGCGGCCGAGGATCGCGAACTCGACGAGGAGCCGTCCGGCGTTGTCGTAATAGGCGGCGATCGCCTCCTCGATCGACGCCGCGTCCCGGTCGGGATGGATCCGCGGCAGGTTCTGACGCGCACGGATCGCCACGCCGGGGCTGAGCTTCGGCCCGAGACGACGGCCGAGCAGTGACCCGATGCCGGAGACGACGTCGATCGGCAGCAGCCGGAAGAGACGGTGCAGACCGTATTCGAACGCCCACCGCGCCCCGTTCGCCCGCCAATAGGCGATGAAGGCGCGGCGCCGCGCACCGCCCTGCCTGAGGTCCGACCAGCCGGGAATGTCCGGCGGCACCCAGATCCACGGCCGGCGCGTCTTGCTCGTCGACCCGTCGTCGCTCATCGCCGCGCCGCCGCCACGACCGGCAGCCCTCCCTTCGGCCGCAGCGTCAGCCGACACACCGGCTCGACCGCACGGCCCTCGACCACCCGTACCCGGAAGCGCTGGATCAAGATGGCGAAGCACAGGATCGCCTCGGTGAGGCCGAAGGCGAGACCCGGGCAGATCCGCGGCCCCGCCGCGAAGGGAATGTAGGTGTAGGGCGCCGGCCGCTGCGACCCGAGGAAGCGTTCCGGCATGAAGCGGTCGGGCGTCTCCCACAGTTCGGCGCAGCGATGCAGCAGCCAGGGCACGACCACCGCCAGCGACGCCGGCGCGACCTCGACCCCGGCGAAACTGTCCGCCTCGCGCGCCTGCCGCGCCAGGATCGGCACCGGCGGATAGAGCCGCAGCGTCTCCTCGATCACCGCGCGGCACCAGTCGAGTTCGGCGACGTCGGCGACCGTCGGCGGCCGCGCGCCGCAGACGCGCTCGATCTCCGCCAGCACCGCCTCCTCGACCCAGGGCGCGTTGGCGACGAGATACCAGGCCCAGGTCAGCGTCGCCGCCGTGGTCTCGTGCCCCGCCATGAAGATCGTCGCCGCCTCGTTGGAGAGCGCCGAGACGTCGAGCCCGAGTTCCGGGTTCTTCTTCTGCCGCCGCACCAAGAGCTCGATCATCGACTTGTCGTCGCCGCGCCCGGCGACGTGGTCGTCGATCACCCGCCGGATCACCCGGTCGACCCGCGCCGCCGCCTTGCGCAGGCCCGGTCCGCGCAGGATCGGCAGCCCCTCGTCGAAGCCGAGGAAATAGGGAATGTTGAGACTGTCGACACCGGCCTGATAGCGGGTGAAGCCTTCGATCACCTCGTGCGCCGCCTCGGCGCCGAGGTCGTTGCCGAAGACCGTGCGGGCGATGATCTCCGCCGTCAGCTCGGCCATCTCGACCAGCACGTCGAAGGCCTCGCCGCCGCGCCGCGCCCAGCGCTCCGCCATCGCCAGCGTCACCGCCTCCATCGTCTCGCCGAAGACCGGCACCCGGCTCTTGTGGACGATGTCGGCGACGAGCGGGCGCCGGCTGCGCCAGGTCTCGCCGTCGGAGATGAAGAGGCCGTCGCCGATCAGATGCTCGAGCGCCCGCCGCATCTGCGGGCTCTTGCGCTCGTAGTTGTCGTTGCGGGTGGCCAGCACGTGCTTCACGCCATCGGGCGAGTTGACCAGCACCAATTGCCGTCCGAGCAGGCGGATGTCGTCGACCGAGACGCGATAGGCGCTCGCCGGCCAGATCGCCAGGAGGTTCCGCCGTGCGACGAGCAGCGTGTCGACCGTGCCGAGCCGCACCTCGGGCGGCAGCGGCCGGGCCGCCGAGAACCAGCCCGGCCCGCGGTCCTCGACGACGGGCCGAGCCTTTTCGAAGAACTGGAACATCGCTCGCCCCCCCGGAAGACGCGCCCTGTCCGCGTCTCGTCGCCTCACGGGTCTTCGGGGGGAGGCGGCGCGCGACGGACCGAGGGCGCCCCGTCCCGTCCGGGAGACCCCGCCCGCGCGATGTCCCCCCGACGATCCGCTCCGCGACCGAGACTAGGCCCGGACGCACGCCCGGTGTCAAATGCTCGACGGCGTCAGTCGGCGCGGCTCCAGCGATAGAGCCAGGTCTCGGTCGCCGGCTCGGTGCCGCGCATCAGCCGCGCCCGGATCTCGACCGACGGCTCCGCGCCGACCTTGATGCGGAAGGCGAGGCGCTGGCCCTTGACGTGCGGGTTCGGCTCGATCACCGGCTCGACCACCGCGCCGGGGCGGCAGGAGATCTCGGCCGCCAGTTCACCCGGCTTGGCCGCCTCGATGCCGGAGCCGACGAAGTCGACGATGAACAGGCGCTCGTCGTCGCCGCCGCCCTCGAGCGTCGCCGCGACGGAGGCCAGTTCGCTCTTCACCGGCCCGTCCATGCCCCAGTGGATGCGGTAGGAATAGAGATATTCCCCGCCCTTGCGCAGCGGCTCGTCCGGGCGCCAGAAGGCGACGATGTTGTCGTGGATCTCCTCCTTGGTCGGGATCTCGACCAGGATGACCTTGCCGCCGCCCCAGTCGCCGAGCGGTTCGACCCAGGCGCTCGGCCGCTTCTCGTAGGCGGCTTCCATGTCCTGGTACTCGAAGAACGAGCGCTGGCGCTGCATCAGGCCGAAGCCGCGCAGGTTGGTGTCGGCGAAGACCGACATCTGCAGAGTCTGCGGATTGGTCAGCGGCCGCCAGCAGCGCTCGCCCGCCGCGGTCAGGAAGGCGAGACCCTCGGCATCGCGCACCGCCGGGCGGAAGTCGTCGAAGCCCTTCCGGTCGTTCGGCGCGAAGAGGAACATGCTGGTGAGATTGCCGATGCCGACCTTGTCGAGATCGACGCGCGGATAGAGCGCCGCCTCGACGGTGGTGGTCGTGGTCTCGCCCGGCACGATGGTGATGCGGAAGGCGCCGGTCACGCTCGGACCGTCGAGCAGCGCATGCACCACCAGCAGACTGCCCTGGGCCTGCGGCTTCTCGATCCAGAACTCGCGGAAGAGCGGGAACTCCTCGCCCTTGGGGTCGGCGGTGGCGATCGACAGGCCGCGCGCCGAGGTGCCGTAGATGTTGCCGCGCCCCACGCCACGGAAATAGCTCGCGCCCTGGAAGACGACGAACTCCTCCGCCACGTCCGGCCGGTTGATCGGCGCCTTGACGCGGAAGCCGGACCAACCGAGCACCGCGCCGTCCTTGGGCGCCGGCACGTCGGGCGGAAAGGTGAAACAGGCGTCGGTCTGCGCGATCTTCAGCGACTGGACGTCGTCGACCGCGTTGAACTCGATCTGGTCGCGATAGAGGAAGCCGCGCGGCATCCATTCGATGCGGAACGGCCCCGGCCCCTCGCGCAGGAACGCGTCCTCGGGGCGGAAGGCGATGGCGCGATAGCGGTCGTAGCTCAGATCCTCGAGACCCTTGGGCAGCGCCGTCTGCGGCGGCACGAAGGGCTTTTCCGCCATGGCGCGAGCGCGACCGCGCAGGACGTGCGGCTCGAAACGGACGCCGCGCCCATCGGTCTTCGGCGGCTCCGCGGCCCGCGCCGCCTCGGGCCATGCGCCCACCACCGATACCGGCAGTGCGGCGAGAGCCCAGGCCATCACGTCACGTCGCGTCGCAGTCATCGTGTTCTCCTCCCATCGGATCTTCCAGCGCCCGAAACATGCGAAAAGATCCGCGTGAGATGATGTGAACACGCGACACTCGGCGAATTTGCGGCGCGAAGACGGCACTCTACGAAAGATGGGTCGGACGCTCGTGCCGCCACCCCGCCGATCCCCTCCGGCGATCGCGACGGCGCCGCCGGCGCAGGTCGTCCGAGGCGCATCGTCTCCGTTCGTCGATCAATTCGTCGACCGACCGCCGAATTGTTCCACGAACGGCGATGACCCATCTTCGTCGTCGACAGGCGCGGTCCTTCGACCGCGCGAGGAGACAGCGACATGACCATCACTCTCAGAGCCGCGGAAGATCGCGGCCGGGCCGACTTCGGATGGCTCGACAGCCGCCACACCTTCTCCTTCGGCGAGTATTGGGATCCCCGCCACATGGGCTTCGGCCCGCTCCGGGTGATCAACGACGACCGCGTCGCCCCCGGCGGCGGCTTCCCGACCCATCCCCATCGCGACATGGAGATCGTCTCCTATGTCCTCGACGGCGGGCTGCAGCATCGCGACAGCCTCGGCACCGGCTCGGTGATCCGCCCCGGCGACGTCCAGCGCATGACGGCGGGCACCGGCATCCGGCACTCCGAGTTCAACGCCTCGGCGACCGATCCGGTCCACTTCCTCCAGATCTGGATCCTGCCGGACGCCCAGGGCCTCGCGCCCAGCTACGAGCAGACCCGCTTCGAGCCGGAGGAGAAGCGCGGTCGCCTGCGCCTCGTCGCCTCGAACGACGGCCGCGACGGCTCGGTCACGATCCATGCCGACGTCGCGCTCTATGCGACGCTGCTCGACGCCGGCGAGACCGTCTCGCACGATCTCGCCCCCGGCCGCATCGCCTGGGTGCAGGTCGCCCGCGGCGAGGCGATCGTGGCGGGCGAGCGCCTGCGCGAAGGCGACGGTCTGGCGGTCGACGCGGGCGGCACCATCGCCCTCGAAGGCATCGCCGACGCCGAGATCCTGCTCTTCGACATGGCGCCCTGACGCCACGCGCCGAAGCGCCTCGATCGACGACGACCCATGCGACGACCCCTCGGCCCCCCCGGGCCGAGGGGTTTCTTCTTGCCCGCACGACGTGCGAGCGGCCGAAAATCGCCCTGCGCGGGCGCCTGCGACACCGCAGTTCCGCCCTCGCCGCGGCAGCGTTCTTCGTCCTCGCGACGACTCGATGATCGCGGCGACCATAGCGATCACCCTTCTCCCGACGCCCCGTGCCGCAGGCTGTTCGCGACGACCTGACTCGATGACAGGTGACGCGAGACTCGCGAGGCGACTCGATGACGCCATCGTTTCACGCCGGTTCGATTGGCCGAACCATGGTCGACCCGCACCGACAGACCTTGCGGCACACCAGTTGTTCCAACAAAACACCTTCCGTCAGTCACAGCAAAATCGCATGAAATGGAAATGTATTCGCTCAGACAACACCACTCGAGATGCCGAAATCGACCGCCGAGCCCAAGAAATGTGACACTACGTAAATGAATACGTTTTCAGTTTAACTCAAAATTAAGGCCACCGACGAAACCATGGCAACAGCAAAAACGCAGGATGAATGCCCTGGGACTCGGGATTAGAGCCCTTTGGAGCAACGTAGAAACACGTGCCGAACGGAGGGCTCGGGCGCCACCGAGGTCTACGCGATGATTTCGTGATCCCGAAGTTGATGCCGAAACTGATTCAGAGGGAGTGATCATGGCAAGAGAACCGGCTACATGGTGCTTCAGAGACGAGAGTGCCGCGCGTATTCTCGTCGTCGACGACAGCCCATCGCTTCTTTCGCTCATGGTCGAAGCGCTGCACGGTCTTCCCGGAGTCGACATCGACACTTGCCTCGACAGTCGCATCGTCGAGGAAATGTGTCGGAAGACCCAATACGACACACTCGTCATCGACTACCTGATGCCCGGCATCGACGGCATCTCGGTCATCCGCCTCCTGCGTGCGCAGGAGGCCTACCGCACCGTCCCGATCGTCATGGTCACCTCCAAGCTCGAGCGTGAGGTTCGCGTCGAAGCCCTCTCGGCCGGTGCCACCGACTTCCTCACCAAGCCCTTCGACCGGCTCGAGCTCCAGGCCCGCGTCGCCAACCTGCTCTCGCTCAGGCGGGCGCAGGTCCGGCTGACCTGCTGGGCCGACGAGCTGAACGGCACCGTCAAGCGCGCCGTCCAGACCGTCGCCCGGCGCGAGGAGGAGATGATCTGGCGTCTCGCCCGCGCCATGGAGATGCGCGACGACGACACCGGCCACCACATCTCGCGGGTCGCCGAGATCAGCCGGACGTTGGCGCGCGGCCTCGGCCACGACGAGCACTGGTGCCACATGGTCTATCTCGCCGCGCCGCTGCACGACGTCGGCAAGATCGGCGTGACCGACAGCATCCTGCGCAAGCCGGGGCGCCTCGACGACGACGAACTGGTCGAGATGCGCCGCCACGTCGAACACGGCAACCGCATCCTCCAGGGCGGCTCGTCGGAACTGCTGCAGGTCGCCGCCAACATCGCCCGGCATCACCACGAGAAGTGGGACGGCTCCGGCTACCCGGACGGCCTCGTCGGCGAGGCGATCCCGCTGGAGGCGCGCATCGTCGCCGTCGCCGACGTCTTCGACGCGCTCTGCTCCAGACGTCCCTACAAGCCCGCCTGGCCGCGCGAGACGGCCGTCGCCGAGATCCTGCGCGGCGCGGGGCGCCATTTCGACCCCGCCTGCGTCGAAGCCTTCATCCGCCTGCTGCCCGACATCGAGGAAATCATGACGCGTCTCAGCGACGAGCCGACGGCCGCCCCGCCGGCGGCCGAGCCCCCGGCGATCGAGCCCGCCACGATCGTGTCCATCGCGACCGAGGCCGAACGCGAGCCCGCCGCCGTCGTCTTCGCTCTGGGGAGGCGCGCGTCCCGATGACCACCGCACACGCGACATTCACCGCCGGCGACGACCGGACGGATACTTCCGACGACGTCCTCTTCGCGAACCTGCTCGACCGGCTCGAGCGGGCGCGCGAGGAGATCGAAGCCCGCTTCCTCGCCGGCGGCGCCGCGCTGGTCGCGGCGCAGGAGAACGTCACCGAGGTGCTCGGCGCGACCGAGGCCGTCGTCAGCGCGCTCGCCGACGAGGACGCCCGCCGCGCGACCGACGTGCTGACCGCCACGATGACGCGGCTCAGGCAACGCGCCGACGGCGACGACGGTCTCGACCGCACCGCCTTCGAGGCCGTGTCGCAGGCCGGCGCCGCCATTCCCGCGCTGCTCGCCGAGATGCGCGGCGTCCTCGCCTACATCGGCACCTGCGCCACCGCGACGCGGATCACCGGCGCCGGCCGCGACGAGTTCCGCGGTTTCGCCGACGACATCGCCGGCTATGCCGGCAACGCCGCCGCCGAGGTCGCCCGCTTCTCCTCGCAGGTCGACGCGATCAACGATCGCCTCGGCCAGGCCAAGGCGGAGAGCGACCGCGCCATCGGCCTCGTCCACCGCGACGCCCCCCGCGTCTCCGAGGCGCTCGTCGGCGCCACCCGGGTGATCGACCGCCGCCGCCAGGAACTCGCCACCGCCGCCGAACGCACCGCCGATCTGGTGCGTTCCGTCCGCGGCCGCGTCGGCACGGTGCTCTCGGCGCTGCAGATCGGCGACGTCACCCGCCAGCGCATCGAGCATGTTCGCGACGGGCTCCGCATGGTCGATCGCGCCGGCCTCGACGGCGCCGACCGCGAGGTGCTGCGCAACGCCGCGCTCGCGCTCTTCGCCGCCCAGCTCACCGCCCTCAACCGCGACTTCGTCGCCCAGACCCGGCGGATCGTCGAGACCATCGACGGTCTCGGCCGCGACGCCGCCGGCGTCGTCGATCTCGCCGCCGCGATGTTCCGCACCGAACAGGCGGAAGAAGACCCGATGCGGGTGCTCGAACACGGCATCGAGGCCGCCGTCGCCCTCGCCTCCTCGATCGACGACGCCCGCCATCGCGCCGAGCGGGCGCGCGAAGAGACCAACCGCCTCGCCGCAGAACTGCTCGACAACGCCGGCAGCATCGGCAACCTGCGCGCCGTCCGCGACGACATCCGCTGTCTGGCGATCAACGCCTATCTCAAGTGCTCGCGCCTCGGCGTCGCCGGCCGCGCCGTCGGCGTCATCGCCACCGAGATGAGCGTCTCCGGCGAGCGGCTCGGCACCGTCGCCGAGGCGGTGCTCCAGCGCATCGCCGATCTCCGCCGGATGACCCTCGACGGCGGCCGCGACGAGACGACCTCGACCGATCTCGCCGCCGACCTCTCGGGCGTCCTCGCCGCCCTCCATCGGGCCAACGACGCCAGCCGCGACAACGTCGCGATCATCGCCTCGCGCGGCGAGACCGTCGTCGGCCGCATCGCCGGCATCGCCCGTCAGCTCGACTTCGAGGCCGCCCTCGGCGAACGGCTCGCCGAATGCGATCGCCTGCTGCGCGACGACCGCTCCGCCCTGTGGAGCGGCGAAGGCCGCGACGCCGACCACGTCCGCGCCTTCTCCGAGGAGATGGCGAAACACTACACGATGGCCGGCGAGCGCGAGATCCACGCCGCCGTGCTGGGGCTCGGAAGACCCGCAGAAGACACCGCACGCAGAGCGGAACCACCACCGCCCGTGTCCGAAGATCTCGACGACTTCCTTCTGTGAAAAACAAACCAGAAAACAGTCAGCGGTTGCGAAGCAACCTTTGGTTTACGTCGAATTAACTCGTCACTGAGATGATTCGATAGTCGAATTTGGAGGGTATTCCAAATGTATGCGACGGCAAGTGACCCCGATCAGAACTCGGAAATCCCGAAGTTCACCATTCGCGAAATCTCCGAAATCCATCAGCAGCTGCTCCAGGCCTTCGCCGGTGCCAATCGTCTGTGTCTCGACATCGACGACGACGCGCAGGTCGACCTCAGCTTCGTGCAGCTGATCGAGTCGGCGCGTCGCTACGCCGAAGAGAACGGCAAGACCCTGCTCATCGCCCGCCCCGTCGGCGCCAACGTCCGCACCATCCTCGAACGGTGCGGCCTGGCGAACGACGACGTGCGCGGGTCCGCTCGTTTCTGGTTCCACGAAGAGGTCGCGGCATGACTGCACACATCCTGACCGTGGACGACTCCGCGTCCGTCCGCATGACCACCCGGCTGGCGCTGTCCGACGCCGGCTACACCGTCACCGAGGCCGTCGACGGGCTCGACGGCCTCGCCAAGGCCCGCGCCCGGCGCTTCGACGCGATCGTCACCGATCTCAACATGCCGAACATGGACGGCCTGAAGATGATCGAGGAGATCCGCCGCCTGCCCAACTGCGTCGGCGTGCCGATCCTCTTCCTGACGACCGAATCCGACGCCGCGCTGAAGAGCCGCGCCAAGGCGGCCGGGGCCACGGCCTGGCTGACCAAGCCCTTCGAGCCGGCGCAGATGGTGAAACTCGTGAGCAGGGTGCTGGGACGATGAGCAGAGCCGATCCTCTCGACATGTTCCGCACCGAGGCCGCCGAGCTGCTCGAGCAGATCGAGCAGGGCCTGCTCGATCTCGAGCATCGGCTCGACGACCGCTCGCTGATCGACGCCGTCTTCCGCGGCCTGCACACGCTGAAGGGCTCGGGGGCGATGTTCGGCTTCGACGCCCTCGCCGCCTTCACCCATCACTGCGAGACCGCCTTCGACGCGGTCCGCAAGGGTCACGCGCCGGCGAGCGTCGAGCTCGTCGCCGGCAGCCTCGCCCAGATCGCCATCACGCCGAACAACGCCAGCGTCGCCCCGGGCGGGACCCAGCTCTTCACCGCGACGCCGAAGGACAGCTACGGCAACACCGTGCCCAACGTGCCGCTGTCGGTCGCGTGGTCGGTGGCCGATGCCGCCGCGGGCACCATCGAGGAGGACGGGACCTTCACGGCGGGGGCGACCGTCGGCTTCTTCCCGGACGCCGTCAAGGCGACCGCGTCGGGCCACACCGGCTTTGCGTCAATCACTGTCGCCGCGCCGCTCCTCGCCCGAATCGCGATTGAGCCCGAAAACCCGACCGTGGCGCTGGGGCGTAAGGTGACGTTCAGCGCGCACGCCTTTCTGGCGAACGGCGTCGAGGTGCTCGGCCTGCCTGAGAACTGGACGCTGACGGGCGACGCCGGCGTGCTGAGCTCGACGGGCGAGTTCACCGCGGGCGCGGTCCCGGGCGTGTTCCCGAACGCCGTGCAGGTCAGCCTCGGGTCGATGACGGCATCGACCGGCGTCGTGCTGCCGGTCGACTTCGATTCCGACGGCATCGAGGACGCGTGGGAGCTCGCCCACGGGCTCGATCCGACGAACCCGGCCGATGCGCACGAGGACCCGGACCACGACGGCCTGGACAACGCCGACGAGTTTCGCGCGGGGACCGATCCCCATGACGCCGACTCGGACGACGACGGCGTCCTCGACGGCAACGAGCCGCGCCCGTTCGAGGACACGNNAGCTTTGCCCGATCTCGACAACGACGGCCTGCCCGACGGCCTGGAGATGGGAGTGACCTCACCGCACGCGGACACCGACCTGAGCCGCGGTCACTTCATCGCCGACGCCGACCCGGCGAGCTCGACCGACCCGCTGGCCGCGGACACCGACGGCGACGGAATCGAGGATGGGAAGGAGGACCTCAACCACAACGGCCGGGTGGACCCGGGCGAGACC
>DBMN01000246.1:0-5129 GCA_002298965.1 Rhizobiales bacterium UBA697
GCGATGCGCGGGGCCTCTTTCGTCATGGCCGAAGCCGCGGTCGGGACGCGATCGATCTCAACGATCGATGCAGTGCATGACGCGCTCGCCGGTGCGGTTGATGGTGGCGATGTCGCAGAGCGGCTTNNCGGACCTTCTGCTTCTTCGGACGCTCGGGCTCGCGCGGCTGGTTCGGCGCGCAGGCGATGGTGGGCGGGCAGTTGCCCGGCTGGCCGAGCAGCAGGACCTGACCGCCGCCGCCACCGCCGTCCGTGCCGGTCGAGCCGGTGGTCGACGGGGCACTGCGGCTGACGGCCGCGCGCTGGGCCTGGGCCTCGAACGAGGTGCCGGCGAAGGCGAGGATGGCAGCGAGGGCGACGAAGCTGTTGCGGATC
This sequence comes from Rhizobiales bacterium UBA697, assembly GCA_002298965.1. Taxonomy (GTDB): domain Bacteria; phylum Pseudomonadota; class Alphaproteobacteria; order Rhizobiales; family Ancalomicrobiaceae; genus Pinisolibacter. The sequence goes on from DBMN01000246.1 coordinate 375, forward strand.
GCGTTGGACATGGGAACCTCCCCGGGTTCTCTCACACCGGCCCGACCATCGAGCCGTTCTTGCTCGTCTGTCGTTGCGGCCCGCGAGCCGGTTCAAATAAAGATGGAAACGAATGGAAAAAAATCGAGGGGCGCGATGTCGGTTGACGCGAGCCGCCGCCGATGGCTAGGGTCCGGCACGATTTTCTCCCCGGATTGGCCCCATGATCGCTTCCGACACGCCCGCCCACATGCGCCCCGATCGCTCCTTCCAGGGGCTGATCCTGACCCTCCAGCGCTTCTGGGCGGATTACGGCTGTGTGGTTCTCCAGCCCTACGACATGGAGGTCGGCGCCGGCACCTTCCATCCGGCGACGACGCTGCGCGCGCTCGGCCCCAAGCCGTGGCGCGCCGCCTATGTCCAGCCCTCGCGCCGCCCCAAGGACGGCCGCTACGGCGAGAACCCCAACCGGCTGCAGCACTATTACCAGTTCCAGGTGATCCTGAAGCCGTCGCCCGCCGATCTCCAGGACCTCTACCTGAAGTCCCTCGCGGCGATCGGCGTCGATGCGGCGACCCACGACATCCGCTTCGTCGAGGACGACTGGGAGAGCCCGACGCTCGGCGCCTGGGGTCTCGGGTGGGAATGCTGGTGCGACGGCATGGAAGTGTCGCAGTTCACCTATTTCCAGCAGGTCGCCGGCTTCGAGTGCTCGCCCGTCTCGGGTGAGCTGACCTACGGCCTCGAGCGCCTCGCCATGTACGTGCAGGGCGTCGACAACGTCTACGACCTCAACTTCAACGGCCGCGACGGCCACGAGAAGGTCACCTACGGCGACGTCTTCCTGCAGGCCGAACAGGAATATTCCCGCCACAACTTCGAACATGCCGACGTCGACATGCTCTTCGAGCAGTTCCGCATGGCCGAAGCGGCGGCGAAGAAGTACCTCGCCGCCGGCTGGGAGACGCCGGACGAGAAGCGTCACCTGATGGCGCTGCCGGCCTATGACCAGTGCATCAAGGCCTCCCACGTCTTCAACCTGCTCGACGCTCGCGGCGTCATCTCGGTGACCGAGCGCCAGAGCTACATCCTGCGCGTCCGCGAACTCGCCAAGGCCTGCGGCAAGGCCTGGCTCGCCACGGCGGGCGGCGGCGCCGCGTGAGGCACGTCACGATCGACACGGATCTTCGAACGCCGCGCTCCCCCGAGCGCGGCGTTTCGGTTTTTTCGTAAGGTGTTTCCCATCGTCGAACGATGAGTGCGCCGATCTTCGCGAAATCAGATCAAGGCTTTCCTCCGCGGTCGATGGTTTCATCGTCGTCACCAACGAGGAGCAGTCACCATGTCCATCGATCTTTCGCGTTTCGACCTCACCAGCGGCGACAACATCGTCCGCATCACCGCCGGTCTCTTCATGTTCCCGCACGTGGCCGGCAAGTTCGTCGACCACGCCGCCATTCTCGGTTTCTTCACCAAGGCGGGTTTCCCGGCGCCGGAGTTCTTCCTCTGGCTGGCGGCGGCGGTCGAAGGACTGTCGGGTCTCTGTCTGGTGCTCGGCCTCTTCACCCGTTTCGCGGCCCCTGCCGCGGCCGGCGCGCTCTTCGTCGCGGCAGCGGCACTGTTCGAGGTCGGCGGCTTCAAGTGGCTGTGGAACAAGGGCGGCTTCGAATACCCGATCTTCTGGGCACTGATCTGCCTCGCCATCACCGCCAAGGAATGGATGCCGGTGCTGCGTGCCCGCTTCGCCGCCGCCCCGGTCCCCGCCGCGGCCGAGTGATCGCGGCGATGCCGCTCACACCTCCGCCGCCGCGTCGAAGCGGCGGCGGTTCTCGCCGATCTCGGCCTGTCGGGTGACGGCCCAGTCGGCGAGCGCCCCGATCGGTCCGGCGAGCGAGTGACCGAGGTCGGTCAGGGCATATTCCACCTGCGGCGGGTTGGTCGGCCGCACCGTGCGGCTGATGAGCCCGTCGCGTTCGAGGCTGCGGAGCGTCACCGTCAGCATCCGTTGCGAGATCGCCCCGACCGCCCGCTTCAGCGCGTTGAAGCGCAGCGGCCCGTCGCCGAGCCGCAGGATGACGAGGACGCTCCAGGCATCCCCCAGCCGATCGAGCACGTCGCGGACCGGGCAGAGTACCCGCGCATCGGCGACCGGACCGGTGACGCCGGCGATCACCCGGATCTCGGCCATCGAACGGTCGCCGACCGGGGCGGTTCCCTCTGGGTGCCTTGCATTCATGAACATGCGTCCTTCCGCGTGAAGTCACTTCATGCCATCAAGTTACCATTCGTAACCTGATCGCACAATCGAACCGCCATTCGATCGTGTCGTCCCTCGATCCGAAGGAGGATCCAGCATGAAGATCGCCCTGATCGGCGCCACCGGTTTCGTCGGCGCCCCCGTCCTGGAAGAAGCCCTGTCGCGCGGCCATACCGTGGTGGCGCTCGCCCGCGATCCGGCCAAGCTCGCCCCCCGCGCCGGCCTGACCGTGGTGAAGGCCGATGCCTACGACGCCGCCTCCGTCGCCGCCGCCGTCAAGGGCGCCGACGCCGTGATCTCCGCCTTCAACCCCGGCTGGACCGATCCCGAGATCGCGCCGAAGTTCACCGTCGGCGCCGAGGCGATCGACGCCGGCGTCATCGCCTCGGGCGTGAAGCGCCTCCTGGTGGTCGGCGGCGCCGGCTCGCTCTTCGTCGCGCCGGGCGTGCAGCTGGTCGACACGCCGGAGTTCCCGGCGTTCGTCCGCGCCGCCGCCTCGGCCGCTCGCGATCTCCATTCCGACTACGTCGCCGGTCGCGCCGGCAACGGCCTCGACTGGACCTTCCTGTCGCCGCCCGCCGGCTACGGCCCCTACGACCCGGCCGCCGATGCCCCGCGCACGGGCAAGTACCGCGTCGGCAAGGACGAGGTCCTCTTCACCGGCCCCGCCCCCGCGACGATCTCGCGCGCCGACCTCGCGGTGGCGATCCTCGACGAGATCGAGAAGCCGGCGCACGTCCGCGCCCGCTTCACCGTGGCGGCCGCCTGACGACGCGACGGATACCGCATCGAACCAACCGAAAGGCCGGAGCGATCCGGCCTTTCGCGCGTCTCGGGCTGGACACCGTCGCGCCCCGGCTCTATGCCTCGACGCGACCCGTTTTCCGAGCCGGACCAGAGCCGACCATGCCCGAACTGCTTCTCGAACTGTTCTCCGAAGAGATCCCCGCCCGCATGCAGAAGAAGGCGTCGGAGGATCTGAAGAAGATGATCACCGACGGGCTGGTTGCCGCGGGCCTCCATTACGAGGGCGCCAGCGCCTATGCCACGCCGCGCCGCCTGACGCTGCACGTCGTCGGCGTGCCCGCCAAGGGCGCCGACGTGCGCGAGGAGAAGAAGGGCCCGCGCGTCGGCGCGCCCGATCAGGCGATCCAGGGCTTCCTCAAGGGCGCCGGCCTCGCCTCGCTCGACCAGGCGACCGTCGTCTCCGACAAGAAGGGCGACTATTGGGTCGCCGAGACGGTGAAGCCCGGCCGCAAGGCGATCGACGTGCTGGCCGAACTGGTGCCGGCGACGATCCGCGCCTTCCCCTGGCCGAAGTCGCAGCGCTGGGGCTCGGGCACGCTCCGCTGGGTGCGTCCGCTCCACTCGATCGTCTGCACCTTCGGCACCGAGCTGGAAGAGCCGGAGATCGTCCCCTTCGAGGTCGACGGCATCCACGCCGGCAACATCACCCGCGGCCATCGCTTCCTGGCGCCCGCGCCCTTCTCGGTGAAGCGCTTCGACGACTATGTCCAGAAGCTGCAGAACGCCAAGGTCATTCTCGACACCGAGCGCCGCAAGCACATCATCCTCGAGGACGCCAAGTCGCTCGCCTTTGCGCAGGGGCTCGAGCTGGTCGAGGACGACGGCCTACTCGACGAGGTCGCCGGTCTGGTCGAATGGCCGGTGACGCTGATGGGCACCTTCGAGGAGGAGTTCCTCGAGGTTCCGCCGGAGGTGATCCGCGCCACCATCCGCGCCAATCAGAAGTGCTTCGTGCTGCGCTCGCACCACATCGACCAGAAGCTCGCCAACAAGTTCCTGCTGGTCTCGAACCTCGAGGCCAAGGACGGCGGCAAGAAGATCGTCGCCGGCAACGGCCGCGTCATCCGCGCCCGCCTGTCGGATGCCCGCCACTTCTTCCACACCGACCTCGCCGACCTGCCGGACTACAAGGATGCCGGAAAGATCCTCGACCAGCGTCTGGCGAAGCTCCGCGCGCTCAACGTGGTCTTCCACGAGAAGCTCGGAACGCAGGGCGCGCGCGTCGATCGTCTGATCCGGTTGGCCGGTGAACTGGCGCCGCTGGTCGGCGCCGACGTCGCCAAGGCGCGCCGCGCCGCCGAGCTCGCCAAGGCCGACCTCATGACCGAGGTCGTCGGCGAGTTCCCCGAGGTCCAGGGCCTGATGGGCCGCACCTACGCGATGGCGCAGGGCGAGCCGGTCGAGGTCGCCGCGGCGATCGAGGATCACTGGAAGCCGCAGGGCCCGTCCGACCGCGTGCCGTCCGACCCGGTGTCGATCGCCGTCGCGCTCGCCGACAAGCTCGACGTGCTGACCGGCTTCTGGGCGATCGACGAGAAGCCGACGGGGAGCAAGGACCCCTACGCGCTGCGTCGCGCCGCGCTGGGTGTGATCCGGATTCTGCTCGAGGGTGGCGTGCGGCTGAAGCTGGTGCCGGCCTTCGCCACCGCGCTCGCCGCCCTGCCGAAGTCGGGCGACGGCATCGCTGCCGACCTCCTCGCCTTCTTCGCCGA
>DBMN01000246.1:5240-5566 GCA_002298965.1 Rhizobiales bacterium UBA697
TCGCTGCTCGCCGGCTACAAGCGGGCGGCCAACATCCTCGACAAGGAGGAGAAGAAGGACGGCCGCGCCTATTCGGGCGCGATCGACGCGTCGCTCCTCGCCGAGCCGGCCGAGAAGGCGCTCGCCGCCGCGGTCGAGACCGCGACCGCCGCCGCCGCCAAGGCCGTGGCTGGCGAGGACTTCGCCGCCGCCATGACGGCGCTGGCCGGCTTGCGCGGTCCGGTCGACGCCTTCTTCGACGGCATCCTCGTCAACGCCGACGACAAGGGCGTGCGCGAGAACCGCTTGAAGCTGCTCGCCGCCATCCGCGCCGCCTGCGCCACCGT
>DBMN01000246.1:5641-8618 GCA_002298965.1 Rhizobiales bacterium UBA697
TGCGCGATGCTTCGAGACGGGCGCCCGAAGGTCGCCCTCCTCAGCATGAGGCGTCTGTAATTGTTTCGAATATGAAAAGCGCCTCATGCTGAGGAGCGGGCCGGCGGCCCGCGTCTCGAAGCATCGCGCACGGAATCCAGTCCGCACGGAACCGAGGCGCCCCCCGCCTCACGCGTCGGCGACGAAGGCCGCCAGCACCGCCGGCCGCGCGAAGACGCCGGGATCGGCGACGCCGTTGACCTCGCCGGAGACCCAGCGCAGCGCGATCACCCGGAGCAGCGAGGCGAAGTTGCCGACCTCGCCGCGCAGTTCCACCACCTCGTCGTAGAGGGTGGAGAGGAAGCGCGCGGTCGAGAGCCCCGCAGCGCGGGCGATGTCGTCGACGATCCGCCAGAAGGCGGCCTCGAGGCGCAGGCTGGTGACGACGCCGGCGATGCGCACGGAGCGCGTCGTCGGCTCGAACAGTGCCGGATCGGTGGATGCGAAGACATGGCACATCGGTTTCGGTCTCCTCCCGAACCGCGCCGGAACACGTCCCCTCGAGGGGATCTCTCGTCCCGGCGCAACGGCCACGGCCCCGCGCCGCCTCAGTGCGTGATGCGGGTGCCGAGCACCGCCAGGAACTGCGCCATCCATGCCGGATGGGCGGGCCAAGCGGGCGCCGTCACCAGATTACCATCGGTGTAGGCGCCGTCGATGGCGATGTCGGCATATTCGGCGCCGGCGAGCCTGACCTCCGGCGCGCAGGCCGGATAGGCCGAGACCTTGCGTCCGCCGATGACCCCGGCCGCGGCGAGGATCTGGGCGCCGTGGCAGATCGCGGCGATCGGCTTGCCGGCCTTGGCGAAGCCCTGGACGAGCGCGATCACCCCGGCATCGAGGCGGAGATATTCCGGCGCGCGGCCGCCCGGGACGACCAGCGCGTCCCAACCCTCGTGCGAGGCCGGAAAGTCGGCATTGATCGCGAAGTTGTGGCCGCGCTTCTCGGAATAGGTCTGCTGGCCCTCGAAGTCGTGGATCGAGGTGGCGACGCTGTCGCCCGCCTTCTTGCCCGGACAGACCGCATGGACGGAATGGCCGACCGCGGCGAGCGTCTGGAACGGCACCATCGCCTCGTAGTCTTCGACGAAGTCGCCGACGAGGAACAGGATCTTCTTGGACATGACATCTCTCCCGTACCCTCTCTGTCGCCGTCTCGGGGGGAGAGGGCCGGAGGGTTGGAAGAAGCATCCCGCGAAACCGCGACGGTCGGGTAACACTCCGCTACTACGCGCGCCGCGCGGCCGAGCCATTCGAGGCCCGCGCCCACCGCGGTTGGCGAATCCGCTAGTCTCGCTCGATCCCGCCAATGTCGCGGCACGAGCCGAGGAGCAGCCCCATGATCGTCGACCTGCGCATCTACACCTGCAAGCCCGGCCGCGTCGCCGACTTCGTCGCCATCTACGAGACGCTCGCCTGGCCGCTGCAGCAGAAGTATCTCGGCCGCTGCCTCGGCTGGTACACCGGCCTCGAGGGGCGGCTCAACACGGTGGTCCACATGTGGGGCTTCGACAGCCAGGCCGACCGCGAGGCGCGCCGCAAGGAGATGGCCGCCGATCCGGCCTTCGCCGTCTATCTGAAGGCGATGGCCGAGGCCGACGTGCTGGTCGACATGGAGAACCGGATCCTGTCGCCCACCGCCTTCTCGCCGGTGAAGTGAGGCGCCGTTTGCCATCGACCGACCCGATGGGCGACGATCGCAGCGCGATTCGAAAGCCCTTCGGGTCGTCACGGCAACGGCGACGCGACGCATGCAGCAACTCGGAGACCTCGACGGCCATGGGCCGCTCTGGCAGCAGATCCGCCGAGCCCTGCTCGAGCCGATCCGCGACGGCCGTTGGAAGCCGCACGCCAAGATCCCGAAGGAACTCGAGATCATGGAGCGCTACGGCGCCGCCCGCATGACGGTGAACCGTGCGCTCGGCAGCCTCGCCGCGGAGGGCATCGTCACGCGGAAGAAGCGCGCCGGCACCGTCGTCGCCGATCGCCCGCCGGAGCGGCCGCTGCTGGAGATCTGGGACATCGTCGCCGAGGTCGAACGGCTCGGCGGCACCTACGGCTTCGAGATCCTCGACCGCGCCCGCCTCGAGCCCGACGACCCGGAAGCCGCCCCCCTCGGCCTCGAGGAGGGCGCGCCGGTGCTGCGCCTCCTCGTCCGCCACATGTCGGACGGCGCGGCGCTGCAGATCGAGGAACGGTTGATCAATCTCGCCGCCGTACCGGAGGCGGTGGACGAGCCCTTCGCCACCCGCCCGCCGAGCGCCTGGCTGCTCGCCCACGTGCCGTGGTCGGACGCCGAACACGTCATCTCGGCCGAAGGCGCGGGCCGCGAGACGGCGGCGCTGCTGACGGTGAAGACCGGCACCGCCTGTCTGGTGGTCGAGCGCCGCACCTGGCGCGACGGCGTGCCGATCACCTGGGCGCGTTTCGTCCACCCCGGCGACAAGCGTCGCCTCGTCGGCCGGTTTCGCTCCGACGCGGGGTGAGATCGAGCGCAGGAAGATCCCGACACGCTCGATCCGTCGAGGTGCCGCACCTCGGATACGGGGCTAGCTCGGCAATGCGGCACGGCCATCTCCCCTCCCATCAGGGGAGGGGCAGGGGGTGGGGTGACCGGCCCGGCAGGGCCGAAAACGCGCTTGCCGAGGACGCCGCTCCACCGAACCCCACCCGCCTCGCTGCGCTCGGCACCCTCCCCTGAGGGGAGGGTGAGTTGCGGCGACGCCTCGGGAGATCCCGACAGGCTCGATCCGTCGAGGTGGCGCGCCTCGGAAACGGGGCGATCCCGACAACGCGGCACGGCCCATCTCCCCTCCCATCAGGGGAGGGGATGGGGGTGGGGTGAACGGTCCGGCAGGGCCGGAGGGTGACAGCATCTTCTGCGGATGCCGCTCCGCCGAACCCCGCCCGCCTCGCGATGCTCGGCACCCTCCCCTGA
>DBMN01000134.1 GCA_002298965.1 Rhizobiales bacterium UBA697
AGCGCCGGCAGGCCGCCGGCGACCAGCGCCCGGCCGACAGAAACGGCGGTCTCCGGATCGTCGAGGATCAGCACCGGAATGACCGGCGCGAGGGTCATGACGCGATCGATGGCGGCGACGTCCTGGGCCATGAAATGCTCCGTATGATGGCGCTCGCCCGTCGGCGGGCGGCGAAGTCCCGGCGCCCGAGGGCGGCGACATAGAATTCCCGGCGCCCGAAGGCGCCGGGCGAAGATCATCCGAGGATGGCGCTCGCCCCTTCCTCGGCCGAGCCGACGGCCCGACGGAAGAGGCCGAAGAGGCCGCGCCCGGTGCCGCGAGCATGCGCCGAAAGATCGGCGGTGGCGAGCGGGCGCGCCGCCCACTCTTCGGCCGGGACCAGGACCTCGAGCGTGCCCTTGGTCACGTCGAGGCGGATCCTGTCGCCGTCGCGGACGCGGGCGATCGGCCCGCCGTCGGCGGCTTCCGGCGAGACGTGGATGGCGGCGGGCACCTTGCCCGAGGCGCCGGACATGCGACCGTCGGTGACCAGCGCCACCTTGCGGCCCTTGTCTTGCAGCACGCCGAGCGGCGGCGTCAGCTTGTGGAGTTCCGGCATGCCGATCGCCTTCGGCCCCTGGAAGCGGACGACCGCGACGAAGTCGCCGTCGTCGAGCGCCCCGGCCTTGAAGGCCTCGAGCAGCTCCTCCTGCGAATGGAAGACCTTCGCCGGGGCCTCGACCACCAGATGGGCATCGCCCACGGCGGAGGACTTGACGATCGCCCGGCCGAGATTGCCGGTGACGAGTTCGAGCCCGCCGGTCGGCCGGAAGGGCTCGCTCGCCGGGCGCACCACGCCCGGGTCACGGGTCGTCGCGACCGTCTCGGCGAAGACCAGACCGCCGGCCTCGTCGAGCTTCGGCGTCAGGGCGTAGGGCGCCAGCCCCTCGCCCATGACGGTCTTCACGTCCGGATGCAGCAGGCCGGCATCCAGCAGTTCGCGCACCAGGAAGGGGATGCCGCCGGCGTCGCGGAAGCCGTTCACGTCGGCCTGACCGTTGGGATAGGCGCGCACCAGCAGCGGCACCACGGCGGAGATCGCCGCGAAGTCGTCCCAGTCGATGGTGAGGCCGGCGGCCCGCGCCATGGCGATCAGGTGGATCGTCAGGTTGGTCGACCCGCCGGTGGCGCAGAGCCCGACCAGGCCGTTGACGAAGACGCGGGCGTCGAGCATCTCGCCGATCGGCAGCTTCGCCCCCGGCCGCGCGATCTCGATGGCGCGGGCGACGGCGGTGCGGGTCAGCGCGTCGCGCAGCGGCGTGTCGGGGGCGACGAAGGCCGAGCCCGGCAGCATCAGGCCCATGATTTCCATGAGCATCTGGTTGGTGTTGGCGGTGCCGTAGAAGGTGCAGGTGCCGGCCGAATGATAGGACTTCGATTCGGCGGCGAGGAGATCGGCCTCGGTCGCCTTGCCGCTCGCGAAGGCCTGACGCACCGCGTTCTTCTCGGCATTGGTCATGCCCGAACCCATCGGCCCGGAGGGCACGAAGACCGTCGGCAGATGGCCGAAGGAGAGCGCGCCCATGACGAGGCCGGGCACGATCTTGTCGCAGATGCCGAGCATCAGGCTCGCGTCGAACATGTCGTGCGACAGGGCGATGGCGGTCGACTGGGCAATGACGTCGCGCGAGAAGAGCGACAGTTCCATGCCGGCGCGGCCCTGCGTGACGCCGTCGCACATGGCGGGCGCCCCGCCGGCGACCTCGGCGACCGCGCCGAGGCGGAAGGCCTCGTCGCGGATCAGCGCCGGATAGCGTTCGTAGGGCCGATGCGCCGACAGCATGTCGTTGTAGGTGGTGACGATCGCGAGGTTCGGCGCGTCCGCCGCCACCAGCCGGTCCTTCTCGGCCGAGGGACAGGCGGCGAAGCCGTGCGCGAGGTTCGAGCAGGGCAGCCGCCGCCGGGCCGGACGATCCGCCGCCGCGGCGGCGATCTCGTCGAGATAGGCGGCCCGAGCGTCGCGGGAGCGACGCTCGATCCGTTCGGTGACGGCGGAGATGGCGTCGCGAACGCTCATGCCGCCGCTCCTTCGCTCGGGAGACGGCCGAGAATGTCGGCGACGATCTCCTCCGGCGTGCCGCCGATGTCGACGACGAGCGCGTCCTTCGGCTCCTCCAGCGTGGCGAACTGGCTGTCGAGCAGCGCCGGGTTCATGTAGTGACCCTGCCGCGCCCGAAGCCGCGGCCCGATCACTTCCGGCGAGCCCTTGAGGTAGACGAAGACGACGTCGTTCTTCGGCGACAGCACCTCGCGATAGACCTCGCGGAGCGCCGAGCAGGCGAAGACGTGGCTCTTGCCCTCGGCCTGCCAGCCCTCCATGGCGGCGCGCAGGGCGCGCAGCCAGGGCCAACGATCGTCGTCGGTCAGCGGGATGCCGGCCCGCATCTTCTCGACGTTCTCCACCGGGTGGAACCCGTCGGCGTCGGAGAAGCCGCAGCCGAGCGTCTCGGCGAGCTTCTCGCCGATCGTGGTCTTGCCCGAGCCGCAGACGCCCATCAGCACGATGATCATGGAAGTTCCCTCAGACGATGGTGGACAGGAGGAGCGTCAGGCCGAAGGCCGCGAGCGCCAGGATGGTTTCGAGCGCGGTCCAGGTCTTGAGCGTCTGTTCGACCGACATGTTGAAGTATTCCTTGATCAGCCAGAAGCCCGAGTCGTTGACGTGGCTGAGGATGATCGAGCCGGCGCCGGTGGCGAGCACCAGCAGTTCCGGCCGCACGGCACCGGCACCCGCGGCCGCCGCGATCGGGGCGACGATGCCGGCGGCGGTCGTCAGCGCGACCGTGGCCGAGCCGGTGGCGACGCGGATCACCGCGGCGACGACGAAGGCCAGGACCAGCAGCGGAACGTGCAGCTGCACCGCGAGATCGGCAATCGCCTTGCCGACGCCGCTGTCGAGCAGCACCCGGTTGAAGCCGCCGCCGGCGCCGATGACCAGCAGGATGGTGGCGGTGGGGGCGAGGCAGTCGGTGGTGAAGGCGAGGATCTTCTCGTGGTCGAAGCCGCGATGGAAGCCGAAGGTCCAGAACGCCACGACGAGCGCGATCAGCAGCGAGATCACCGGGTTGCCGATGAAGTCGAGGATCTGGCGCGAGGGCGTGCCGGCGGCGAGCGTCAGGTCGGCGATCGACGAGCCGATCATCAGGAAGACCGGCAGCATGATGGTGAGGACCGAGGTCGAGAAGCTCGGCAGATCCTCACGGGTGCCGGTCGCCGACAGGGTCTCGGCCAGCGGATTGTGGGCCGGAAGGATGATCTTCGGGGCGATCCACTTGCCGTAGATCGGGCCGGCGAGGGCTGCGGCCGGCAGGCCGACGAGCACGGCATAGATGATGGTCAGGCCGACGTCCGCCTTGAAGGCGCCGACGGCGAGCATGGCGGCGGGATGCGGCGGCACCAGGCCGTGGACGATCGAGAGGCCTGCGACCAGCGGCACGCCGAGCATGATCAGCGAGGTGCCGGTGCGCTTGGCGATGGCGAAGACCAGCGGCACCAGCAGCACGAAGCCGACCTGGAAGAACACCGGCATGCCGACGATGAAGGCGACGAACATGATCGCCCAATGGACGCGCTTCTCGCCGAAGACGCCGATCAGTGTCAGCGCGATGCGTTCGGCGCCGCCCGATTCGGCGAGCAGCTTGCCGAGCATGGTGCCGAGCGCCACGACGACGGCGATGAAGCCGAGCACGCCGCCGACGCCGGTCTGGAACGAGCCGACGACCTTGTCGAGCGGCATGCCGGCGGCGACGCCCATGGCGAGCGACACGATCACCAGCGTGACGAAGGGATTGACCTTGTAGCGCGCGATCATGACGATCAGCGCGACGATGGCGAGAAGAGCGTAGAGCAGGAGCTGGGGTCCCGCGACGGCGGCTGCGGATGGCATGATGTCCTCCATGATCTCGGCGCCCTCTCCGGGGGCTTGCCGATATCCCGTGTCCCTGACATGGGAAGGAGCGCGTGATCGACCAGCGGCGCCCTGCCATGTAGGTTTACTACACAACTACGCCGAAAGTCGACCGTCACAAGCGGATTTTTCCGTATGCGACCGAATTTCCCGCCCGTTCCGGAGGCGTTCGTGTATAAGAACTACATGGCTGGTCGGATGCCGTCACGGGGTCGCCGCGCGCCCGCGGATCGGTGCCCGGCTTGTCGTTCGAGGAGACGCCCGTGATCGCCGATCCCTCCTTCCTCGTCCGTCTCCAGGCCGCGCGCGAGGCAATGCGGCCGTCGGAACAGAAACTCGCCGATCTGGTGCTGGCCGCGCCCGACGCGGCGGTCGAATGGACGATGGACGAGATCGCCGCCCGCGCCGAGGTGAGCGCCCCGACCGTCGTGCGCTTCTGCAACGCCGTCGGCTGCAAGGGCTTCCGCGACTTCAAGCTGCGGCTGGCCCGCGACCGCGGCCAGGCTGTCCACTTCGCCCACCCCGACGTCGACCCGGACGACACCTCCGACATGGTGGCGCGCAAGATCGTCGACGGGGCGATCGCGGCGCTGGTCGAGGTTCGCCGAAGCCTGCCGGCCGAGGCGGTGGCCGTGGCGGCGCGAGTGCTCGCCAAGGCGCGGCGGATCGAGTTCTACGGCTCGGGCAATTCCGGCATCGTGGCGCAGGACATCCAGCACAAGTTCTTCCGCCTCGGCATGCCGACGGTCGCCTATACCGATCCGCACGTCTTCTGCATGTCGGCGCTGACGCTTCGTGCCGGCGACGCGGTGGTGGCGATCTCCAACTCCGGCCGCACCTCGGACGTGCTCGAAGCCGCGCGCGAGGCACGCGCCGCCGGCGCCGACGTGATCGCCATCACCCGCGACGGCTCGCCGCTCGCCGACCTCGCCAGCGTCACCATCGCCGTCGCGGTGTCGGAGGATTCGGAGGTCTACGCGCCGATGGCTTCGCGCCTCGCCCATCTGGTGATCGGCGACATGCTGACCGTGGCGGTCGCCCTGCTCGAGGGCGACATCGCCCGCCTGCAGCTCGAGCGCACCAAACAGGCGGTGCGTCGCCGCCGGCCCTGAGGGCCCGCATCGGACACCCCGACATGGAAACGGCGGCCTCGCGGCCGCCGTTCTCATGCTTGGGAAGGGTCGCGCCGCTCAGACTTCGGCGACGCGCAGATTGTTGGTGGTGCCCGGCGCATCGGGACGGCCGGAGACCACGACGATCGGCTGGCCGGCGGTGGCGAAGCCGAGGGTCTTGGCGACGCGGCAGGCGCGGTCGACCATCTCCTGCACGCTCGTTGCCGAGCCCGACAGCACCGAATGCACGCCCCACATCAGCGTCAGCCGGCGCGACACCGCTTCCGACGGGGTCATGGCCAGGATCGGCAGGGCCGGGCGCTTGCGGGCGATGCGGCCGGCGGTGTTGCCCGAGGCGGTATAGGCGACGATCGCCGGCGAACGGATCGCCTCGGCGAGATCGGCGGCGGCGGCGGCGACCGCGTGCGGCGGCGTGTCCTCCTCCGGCGGCTGCGTCGCGGTGACGATCGAGCGGTAGAGCGAATGGCTCTCGGTGGCGCGGATGATGCGGTCCATCATCGACACGGTCTCGACCGGCCACTGACCGGTCGCCGATTCGGCCGACAGCATGACGGCGTCGGCGCCGTCGTAGATGGCGGTCGCGACGTCGGAGGCTTCGGCGCGGGTCGGGGTCGGCGAGGCGACCATCGAATCGAGCATCTGGGTGGCGACGATCACCGGCGTCACGGCGCGACGGCAGGCGCGCACCAGCTCCTTCTGACGACCGGGGACATCCTCGTGCGGGATCTCGACGCCGAGATCGCCGCGCGCCACCATGATCGCGTCGGAGAGGCGGATGATGTCGTCGAGATGCTCGAGCGCCTGCGGCTTCTCGATCTTGGCGACGAGACCGGCGCGCCGGTCGATCAGCGCCTTGGCCTCGATCACGTCGGCCGGCTTCTGCACGAAGGACAGCGCCACCCAGTCGACGCCGAGCTCGAGCCCGAAGGCGAGGTCGGCGCGATCCTTCTCGGTCAGCGGCGACAGGTCGAGCATGGTGCCGGGCAGATTGACGCCCTTGCGGTCGGAGATCGTGCCGCCGACGATCACCTCCGCCTCGATCACCTCGGCCTCGAGCCCGACGACGCGGACGCGGACGCGGCCGTCGTCGATCAGGAGGTCATGGCCCGGGGCGACGGCGGCGAAGATCTCGGGATGCGGCAGCGGAATGGCGTCCGGGCCGCCCTCGGCGGTGCCGAGCACGAAGCGCAGCCGGTCGCCGGCCTTGGTTTCGAAGCGGCCGCCGGCGATCTTGCCGACGCGGATCTTCGGACCCTGGAGGTCCTGCAGGATGCCGATCGGGCTGCCGACCTCGGCCTCGAGCGCCCGGATGGCGTGGAAGACCTTCTCGTGGTCGGCGTGGGAGCCGTGCGAGAAGTTGAGGCGGAACGTGTCGACGCCGGCCAGATGCAGCTTCTTCAGCATCTCGGGAGAAGACGAGGCGGGACCGACGGTGGCGACGATCTTGGCGCGGCGGTGGCGGCGCATGGGGCGGGCATCCTTCGTTGCGGGGCGGACGGAAACGAGTCGTGCCAGCCCTATACGACGAAAGTATGAATAAATCGAGTTTCACCGGTGCCGCAGGCCGTCCGGCGGCGTGTTTTCGCCGCGTCGGGGGTGTCGCGGGACATGGACAGGGGCGGCGTTCGACGATGTCCGCATGGAACTCCTGTCGACGTCCGTGCGCGATGCTTCGAGACGCAGGCCTTCGGCCCGCTCCTCAGCATGAGGCGTATGTATTTGTATTGATTATGGAAGGCACCTCATGCTGAGGAGGGCGTCGAAGACGCCCGTCTCGAAGCATCGC
>DBMN01000217.1 GCA_002298965.1 Rhizobiales bacterium UBA697
GGAGAAGCCGGCCGTCGCCGTGCAGGAACCCGCGCCCGTCATTGCCCCGCCGGCCGCGGCGCCCACGGTGATCACCCCGCCGGTCGCACCGGCGCCGAAGGCCGCGGAGACCAAGCCGGTCGAACCCAAGGCCAAGCCCGTGCCGCCGAAGCGCGAGGCGGTGCGTTCGCCGTCGCGCGACGAGGACATTCCGCGCGCCGACAGCGGCGGCGACTTCGCCGATCGGCTGGCCGCCATCCGTCGCGAGGAAGCCCGCCGCGCCGTCGAACGGCCGCGCTACGTGCCGCCGCCGGAGGACGACGACGAGGAGATCGTGGTGGTGCCGCGGCCGCGTTGGGGCTGGCAGCCGCCGGTCTTCTTCGACGACCGGCCGCACGGCCCCGTGCTCAGGCCCTTCGAGCGCCCGTCGCGCGAGGCGGCGAGCCGTGATCCGGTCGGCGAGAACTGCCACTATCACGCCTGGCCGACCGAGGACATGGCGTTCCATCGCCAGGTCCAGTGCCACTGGCACCGCGACCCGCGCGATCCGTCGCTGCGCTACGTGCGCTGACGCGAGAGAGCGGCGGCCGCCTCAGCCGAGGCGGTCGCGCAGCGCGTACCAACTCATGGCGAGCACCAGCGTCGGATGGCGCAGGCGCCGTCCGCCGGGGAAGGCCCTCGCCGGGATCGAGGCCATGACGTCGAAGCGCGACGTGTCGCCCTCGATCGCTTCGGCGAGCAGCTTGCCGGCGAGCGTGGCGATGGCGACGCCGTGGCCGGAATAGCCGGCGGCGGTGTAGACGCCGGGGCGCAGCCGCCGGAAATAGGGCATGCGGTTCATGGTGACCGCCAGCGTGCCGCCCCAGGCGTAGTCGATCTTCACGTCGGCGAGGTCGGGATAGATCTTCAGCATGTGGGCGCGGACGAAGGCCTTCAGGTCCTTCGGATCGCTGTGGCCGTAGGTCTCGCCGCCGCCGAAGACGAGGCGGCCGTCGGCCGAGATGCGCCAGTAGTGGACGACGAAGCGGCTGTCGGCGACCGCCTCGCGCAGCGGGATCAGTCGCGAGGCGCGCGGCCCGAGCGGCTCGGTCGCCAGCACGTAGTTGCGGATCGGCATGACATGGGCGTCGATCTCGGCGCAGAGCCCGTCGAGATAGCCGTTGGCGGCGACCACCACGTCGGAGGCCGAGATGGTGCCGGTGGCGGTCTTGACCCGCCGGGCGCCGCCCGCCTCGCCGTCGAGGCCGAGGGCGCGGGTGCCCTCGTGGATGCGCACGCCTGCCTCCTCGGCGGCCCGCGCGAGGCCGAGGGCATAGTTCAGCGGGTGGAGATGGCCGGCGGTGCCGTCGCGCCAGCCGCCGAAATAGACGTCGGTGCCGATGGCGCGAGCCAGCGCCTCGCGATCGAGGAAGGTGGCCCCGTCCCAGCCGTAGCGGGCGATCAGATGCTCGACCTCGTGGTCGGCCTCGCGCAGCCACGACTTCTTGTGGACGGCGTGGATCAGGCCCTCGCGCCAGTCGCAGTCGATGCCGTGGGCCGAGATCAGACCCTTGACCGTGTGCTTGGCCTCTTCGGCGAGGTCGAAGAGGGCACGGGCCCTGTCGAAGCCGAACCAGTCCTCGAGCGTCTCCTGATCGCGGCGCTGGCCGGAATGGAGCTGGCCGCCGTTGCGGCCCGAGGCGCCCCAGCCGACACGGTTCGCCTCGATCACGATCACCCGGCGCCCCTTCTTGGCCAGATGCAGCGCGGTCGACAGGCCGGTGTAGCCGGCGCCGACCACGCAGACGTCGCAGGCGGCGTCGCCGTCGAGCGGCGGGCGCTCCGGCGCCTCGTGGGCGGTCGCGGCATAGAGGGAGGGGGCGTGCGGGGCGGGTTCGGTCATCCGAGCGGGTCCGGTGTCGGCCGGCGAGGGGCTCCCGCCGAGTTGCCCTTTCTCGCCCGTCTCGCGTCGTTCGTCGAGGTGGTGGCGTTGCGGAGGGCGAAAGATCGCAGCGCAGCGAAGGGCTTCGCCGGATCGGTCGGAGACGGGGACGCCGGCGGACCGGGGCGAGGCGCCCGACCCGACGGCATCGACCTTTCCACTGGTCAGGCCTTGACCAGACCTTCCTTCTTCAACGCCGCGTGGGCGTCGTCGAGCGTCTTGGCGGCGAGGCGGACGAGTTCGTCGGCCTCGGCGTGCGACAGCGTCAGCGGCGGAGACAGGATCAGGCTGTCGCGCACGGCGCGCATGATCAGGCCGTTCTTGAACGACAGATCACGGGCGATGGTGCCGGCCCGGCCCTCGTCGGTGACATGGGCGAACTTCTTCGACCGCGACGGCTTCTCCGGCACCAGTTCGAGCGCGCCGACGAGGCCCTTCATGCGCGCCTCGCCGACCAGCGGGTGGTCGCCGAGCGTCAGCCAGCGTTCGCGCAGGTAGGGCCCGATGTCGTCGCGGACGCGGGTGACGAGGCCCTCGCGCTCGATGATGTCGAGATTGGCGAGCGCGGCCGCGGCGCAGGTCGGGTGGCCGGTGTAGGTGTAGCCGTGGTTGAACTCGGCGCCCTCGGCGGTGATCACCGCGGCGACCTTGTCGGAGACCATGACGCCGCCCATCGGCAGGTAGCCGGAGGTGAGACCCTTGGCGATCGGCTGGAGGTCGGCGGTCACACCATAGGTGTCGGCGCCGAACCACGCGCCGGTACGGCCGAAGCCGCAGATGACCTCGTCGACGACCAGCAGGATCTCGCGTTCGGCGCAGATCCGCTTGATCTCCGGCCAGTAGGTCTCGGGCGGGATGATGACGCCGCCGGCCCCCTGGATCGGCTCGGCGATGAAGGCGGCGACGTTCTCCTCGCCGAGGCGGTCGATCTCGCGTTCGAGCTCACGGGCGGCCCAGACGCCGAATTCGTGCGGGTTCATGTCGCCGCCCTCGCCGAACCAGTAGGGCTGGGCGATGTGGGAGATGCCGGCGATCGGCAGGTCGCCTTGGCCGTGCATCGGCTTCATGCCGCCGAGCGAGGCGGCCGCGACCGTCGAGCCGTGGTAGGCGTTGCGGCGCGAGATGAAGGCCTTCTTCTTCGGCTTGCCGAGCAGGTCCCAGTACCAGCGCACCATGCGGAAGACGGTGTCGTTGGCTTCCGACCCCGAGCCGCAGAAGAAGACGCGGTTCATGTGGGCGGGGGCGACGCTCGACAGTTTCTCGGCGAGACGGATCGCCGGGGCGTTCGTCGTCTTGAAGAACGAGTTGTAGTAGGCGAGCTCCAGCATCTGCTCGTGGACGGCGTCGGCGATCTCGCGACGGCCGTGGCCGATGTTGGTGCACCACAGGCCCGCCATGCCATCGAGATAGCGCCGGCCGTCCGAATCCGTCAGCCACACGCCGTCGCCGCGCACCATGACGCGGCTGCCTTCCCGCGCCAGGCTCGCGTATTCGGTGAAGGGGTGGAGATAGTGGGCGCTGTCGAGGGCCTGGAGTTCGGCGGTCGGGTAGAGGTTGGAGGCGGTCATGTCGAGGCGATCTCCGACGCGATGGGCATGGCTTCAGCGTTCGCCGGATCGGCGATCCGGCGTCGGCAGGGTCTCGTTGCGGCCGTCATCCCCGGCCCGGCACCCGGAGGGTGCAGAGGGGAAGGGGATCCGTGCGGCACATGGGCGCGCGCCGCATGGATCCCCTTCCCTCGGTCTCGTCGCGCCTCGCCGGGGAAGACGGCGAGCGGGCCGCGGTGCGCGCGGCGTCGAAGGCTCAGACGTTGAGCAGCAGGAACTCGCGTTCCCACGGGCTGATCACCCGCATGAAGGTCTCGAATTCGGCCTGTTTGATCGCCCGATAGGTCGAGGAGAAGGACTTGCCGAAGATGTCGATCATCTCGTCGCTCTCCTCGAAGAGGGCGACCGCCTCGAGCAGGCCACGCGGCAGACCGAAGTCGAGGTCGTAGGCCGAGCCTTCGACCGGATCGCCGGGGTTCAGCCCCTGGATCATGCCGATCCAGCCACAGGCGAGCGAGGCGGCGATGGCGAGATAGGGGTTGGCGTCCGACGAGGGCACGCGGTTCTCGACGCGGCGGGCGGCGGGCGAGGAATTCGGCACGCGCAGGCCGACGGTGCGGTTGTCGTAGCCCCAGTGGACGTTCACCGGCGCGGCCGACTTGCGCATCAGCCGGCGATAGGAGTTCACGTAGGGCGCGAGCATGCACATCACCGCCGGCAGGAACTTCTGCTGGCCGCCGATGAAGTGGAAGAACTCGCGGGTCGGTCCGCCGTCGGGGCCGGAGAAGATGTTCTGCCCGGTCTCGACGTCGACGATCGACTGGTGGATGTGCATGGCCGAGCCGGGTTCGCCGGCGATCGGCTTGGCCATGAAGGTGGCGTACATGTTGTGACGCACCGCCGCCTCGCGGATGGTGCGCTTGAACAGGAAGACCTGATCGGCCAGCGCCAGCGGATCACCGTGGCGCAGGTTGATCTCCATCTGGGCGACGCCCTCCTCGTGGATCAGGGTGTCGATCTCGAGCCCCTGCGTCTCGGAGAAGTCGTAGATGTCGTCGAAGAGGTCGTCGAACTCGTTGACCGCGGCGATCGAATAGGACTGGCGACCGCTCTCCGGCCGGCCGGAGCGGCCGATCGGCGGCTTCAGGGGATAGTCCGGGTCCTGGTTGCGCTCGACCAGATAGAACTCGAGCTCGGGCGCCACGATCGGCTTCCAGCCCTTCTTCTCGTAGAGGTCGATGATCCGGCGCAGCAGCTGGCGCGGCGCGATCTCCACCGGACGGCCGTCCTGGTGATAGGCGTCGTGGATGATCTGCGCTGTCGGGTCGGAGGCCCAGGGCACGACCGCGAGCGTCGAATAGTCGGGGATCAGGCGGATGTCGCCGTCGGCGTCGTCGACCTGGAAGTCGTCGTCGTCGTCCGGGTACTCGCCGGTGATCGTCTGGGTGAAGATCGATCCGGGGATCGACATGACGGGCGCGTCGACGAACTTCGCCACCGGCATCATCTTGCCACGCGCCACGCCGGCGATGTCGGGCACGATGCATTCGATGTCCTCGAGGCCGCGGTCCTCGAGCCACGCGGCGGCGGCACTCTTGTCGGCGACGCCGCGCAGGTCGGCGGTCGAACCCTGGGATTTCTTCTTCTTGGCCATGGGCCACCTGTTCAAAAAATGTGATCACATTTTGAGCGAGGCCGGTTCGTCCGTCAACCGGCCGCGCGTTCTGTCATGTCACGGTACCGGCTGCGGCGTCACGCGGCCGAGGACGGTGCCGTCGATCAGGTCCATGCCGTCCATGATGTCGGCGCGGATCGCCTCGGCGAGGCGGGCGGCGTCGCCGTCGGCGATGGCCGCGAGGGCATGGACGTGGTGGTCGACCAGCGCGGCGGTACCGAGCCGGCCGTAGACCGAGCGCATGAAGGGGCCGAACTGCAGCCACAGGCTCTCGATCAGCGGCACCAGCACCCGCGACGGGCCGGCGCCGTAGATCTCGAAATGGAAGCGGTGATTGCCTGTCATGTAGCCTTCGACGTCGCCGCTCTCGAGGGCGGCGTCGATCGCCGCGTCGATGGCGCGCAGCCGTTCCAGCCGGGCGGCGTCGATGTGGGGCAGGGCGCGGACGGCGGCCTCGGGCTCGAGCAGCGAGCGGGCGCGCACCAGTTCGTCGAAGCGCTCGACGTCCATGTCGGGCACCCAGACGCGGCGGTTGGCGCCGACCACCAGGCCGCCCTCGGCGGCGATCCGGCGGATCGCCTCGCGCACCGGCATCGGCGAGACGCCGAGCGACTGGGCGAGGCCGCGCAGCGTCACGGCGCGTCCGGGAACGATGCGGCCGGTGACCAGCGCATCGCGCAACGCACGATAGACCCTGTCGTGCAGCGGGCCGTCGCCGATGTCGTCGTCGTCGCCGACCTCGGGGGCGAGCGTCGCGGCAGTGGTGCGTCGCGTCATGCGGTCTTCCCCGATCCCGCCGGGAGCCGGCGTACGTGATTGACAGTACCAGATCAATGTGATCACATTTTCGTCGACTTGCAACAAGGCTCGTCGCGTGCCCCCCGGCACGAGCGACCGGCTCCGAGGCGACGAATGACGATTTCGAGCGAGCCGACGACGGCGCGAGGCGCGGAAGGCGGGGTGGAGGAGCTGGAACGCTTCCTCGCCGCCCATCCGAACGTCGAGGCGGTCGAGTACCTGATCACCGATTCCAACGGCGTGCTGCGCGGCAAGTGGGGTCCGGTCGAGAGCCTGAAGAAGGCCTTCACCACCGGCGTCAACTTCCCCGTCTCGATGTTCGGCCTCGACGTCTGGGGCCGCGAGGTGATGGAGACCGGTCTCCACGTCGAGACCGGCGACAGCGACGGCATCTGCTCGGTGGTGCCGGGCTCGCTGCGCATCGTGCCCTGGGCGGAGCGCCCGACGGCGCAGGTGCTGCTGACGATGAATTCCGAGGACGGCCGACCGTTCGAGGGCGATCCGCGCGTCTGCCTCTCCAACATCGTCGACCGCATGACGGCGATGGGGCTGACGCCCTGCTGCGCCATCGAGCTCGAGTTCTACCTGCTCGATCCCAAGGCGCCGCCGATGCCCAACGGCATGCCGTCGCCGGTCTATCGCGCGACCTCCGGCCCGAGCCCGCAGAACATGTACGCGCTCGAAGACCTCGCCGAACATCGCGCCGTCTTCTCCGACATCTGGGACATGGGCCGGCTCCAGGGCCTGCCGATCGACACGATCGTGTCGGAGGCCGCGCCCGGCCAGTTCGAGGTCAACCTCAAGCACCGCGCCGACCCGATGGCGGCGGCCGACGACGGGGTGATGCTGCGTCGCCTGATCGTCGAGGTGGCGCGCCGCCACGGGCTCAAGGCGAGCTTCATGGCCAAGCCCTTCATGGACGTCGCCGGCAACGGCTTCCACGTCCACGTCAGCCTGCTCGACAAGGCCGGCGTCAACATCTTCTCCGATCCGGCGACGGGCGAGGGCAAGCTCAAGCACTGCATCGGCGGCCTGATCGAGACGATGAACGCGGCGACGCTGCTGTTCGTGCCGACCTGGAACGGCTATCGCCGGCTTCAGCCGGGGTCCTATGCGCCGACGACGGCGTCGTGGGGGCTGAACAACCGCTCGGTCGGCGTGCGCATTCCTGCGAGCCCGCCCGACGCGCGGCGGCTCGAGCACCGCATCGCCGGTGCCGACGCCAATCCCTATCTGGTGCTCGCCGCCGTCTTCGCCGGCATGATCGAGGGGCTGGAGCGCGAGATCGCGCCGCCGCCGGTGATCGTGCGCAACGCCTACGAGGAGCCGGCCCAGCGCCTGCCCGACGCCATGGACGACGCGATCCGCCTGTTCGAGCGCTCGGACTTCATCCGACGCGCCCTCGGGGTCGAGTATCGCTCGCTCTACGCACATCTGAAGAAGGCGGAAGTCGCCGCCTTCGAAGCCGAGATCACGCCGCTGGAGCGGGCCACCTACCTCTGACCAAAACGCAGGCATGCGCGACGAACGAGCACGGGGCATCCGACGGGGGCTGACAGGACGGGACGGACGAGGCTAGGCTCGGGTTGCTCGCGGAGCGAGTGACCCGCGACGACGAAAAGGATCGACACCCATGAAGACGCATCACTTCGCATCGATGTTCGCCTCCGTGGTCGCGGCGGCCCTGTGGACCGCAGGCGCTCAGGCGCAGGAGAAGGTGGTCAACGTCTACAACTGGTCGGACTACATCGACCCGTCGATCCTCGAGGACTTCACCAAGGAAACCGGCATCAAGGTCAAGTACGACGTCTTCGACAGCAACGAGCTGCTCGAGACGAAGCTGCTCGCCGGCAAGACCGGCTACGACGTCGTGGTGCCGTCGGGCAACTTCCTCGGCCGTCAGATCCAGACCGGCGTCTTCACGCCGCTCGACAAGGCGAAGCTGCCGAACCTCAAGTACATGTGGCCGACCGTCACCGACATCCTGGCCAAGTACGACCCCGGCAACAAGTATGCCGTCAACTACATGTGGGGCACCACCGGCATCGGCTACAACGTCGCCAAGATCAAGGAACTCGTCCCCGACGCGCCGCTCGATTCGTGGAAGCTGGCGCTCGATCCGGCCTTCGTGCTCAAGCTCAAGGGCTGCGGCGTGATGATGCTCGACGCGCCGGACGAGATCGTGCCGGCGGTGATGAACTATCTCGGCATCGATCCCGACAGCAAGAAGCCGGAAGACCTGCAGAAGGCGGCCGACTACTTCAAGCAGATCCGCCCGGCGATCCGCAAGTTCCACTCCTCGGAGTACATCAACGCGCTCGCCAACGGCGACGCCTGTCTGGTGGTCGGCTGGTCCGGCGACATCAAGCAGGCCGCCAGCCGCGCCGAGGAGAAGAACAAGACCGTCAAGGATCCGAAGAAGCAGGTCGAGATCGGCTACATCATCCCCAAGGAAGGCGCCTACATGTTCTTCGACAACTTCGTCATCCCGAAGGATGCGAAGAACGTCGAGGAGGCCTACACCTTCATCAACTACATGATGAAGCCCGAGGTGATCGCCAAGGCGTCGAACTTCGTGAAGTATCCGAACGGCAACCTCGAGTCGCAGAAGTTCGTCGACAAGGCCGTGCTGGACGACAAGAGCATCTATCCGTCGGTCGAGACGATGAAGAAGCTCTACGTCATCACCCCCTTCGATCAGAAGTCCCAGCGCGTGCTGACCTCGGTCTGGCGCGAGATGAAGCGCAAGTGATGGCGAACGGATGAACGGAGGGGCGGGCGACCGCCCCTCTGCTCTTCGGCGGCCCCTCCGGGACCGTCTCTCTCCCTGTCGTTCCGCGAGATCGCCGGAGGTACTCGATGGCCAAGACACTCGGTCCGATTCGCCGCAAGTTCGCGCCCTGGGACGATCCCGAGGCTCGTCCGCTGATCGAGTTCAAGAACGTGATCAAGCGGTTCGGCGACTTCACGGCGGTCGCCGACGTCTCCCTCGGCATCTACGAGCGCGAGTTCTTCGCCCTGCTCGGGCCGTCGGGTTGCGGCAAGACCACCCTGATGCGGATGCTCGCCGGCTTCGAACACCCGAGCGACGGCGACATCACGCTCGCCGGCCAGTCTTTGAAGGGCATGCAGCCCTACGAGCGGCCGGTGAACATGATGTTCCAGTCCTACGCGCTCTTCCCGCACATGAGCGTCGAGAAGAACATCGCCTTCGGCCTCGTCATGGACAAGATGCCCAAGGGCGAGATCGAGACGCGCGTCCAGGAGATGCTGAAGCTCGTCAAGCTGGAGAAGTTCGCCAAGCGCAAGCCGCACCAGCTCTCCGGCGGCCAGCGGCAGCGCGTGGCGCTCGCCCGGTCGCTGGCCAAGCGGCCGAAGGTGCTGCTGCTCGACGAGCCGCTCGGCGCGCTCGACAAGAAGCTGCGCGAGGAGACCCAGTTCGAGCTGATGGATCTGCAGCAGAACCTCGGCATGACCTTCCTGATCGTCACCCACGACCAGGAGGAGGCGATGACCGTCGCCGACCGCATCGCCGTGATGGATCACGGCAAGCTGGTCCAGGTCGCCCCGCCCTCCGACATCTACGAGCAGCCGAATTCGCGCTACGTCGCCGACTTCATCGGCGACATCAACATCGTCGAGGGTCGCGTCGCCTCGATCGAGGGCAACGCCGTGCGGATGGAGGCGTCCTCGCCGCGCGTCGCCATCGTGCTCGAGGACGAGGCGAAGCCGGAGGTCGGTGCGACGGTCTGGGCCGCGGTCCGGCCGGAGAAGGTGCGCGTCTCGCTCGATGCGCCGGTCGATCCGTCGGTCAACGCGCTCTCGGGCGAGGTCTGGGACATCGGCTACATCGGCGACACCTCGGTCTATCACGTCCGCCTCGACGGCGGCGGGACCTTCCGGGCGACGGTCGCCAACGTCAGCCGCACGGTCGAGCGGCCGATCACCTGGGACGACCGGGTGTGGCTCACCTGGTCGAAGACGGCGGGCGTGGTCCTGAAGGCGTGAGGAGGGGCGGATGAGCACATCGAAACCGCGCGGCGGTCGCTTCCTTCTGATCGGCCTTCCCTATGTCTGGATGCTGGTCTTCTTCCTGGTGCCGTTCCTGATCGTCGCCAAGATCTCCTTCTCGTCGAGCGTCATCGCGCAGCCGCCCTACGAGCCGGTGATCGCGACGATCGGCGACTTCTTCGCCAAGATCGGCGAGTTCTCGCCGGCCAACTATCTGCGGCTCTTCAGCGAGAGCATCTACGTCGAGAGCTATCTCTCGAGCGTGTGGATCGCCGCGACCTCGACGTTGATCATGCTGGCGATCGGCTATCCGCTCGCCTACGCCATGGCGCGGGCGCCGAAGGCGTGGCGGCCGACGCTGCTGATGCTGGTGATCCTGCCGTTCTGGACGAGCTTCCTGATCCGCGTCTACGCCTGGATCGGCATCCTCTCCGACGAGGGCCTGCTCAACTCGCTGCTGGTGGGGCTCGGCGTGATCTCCGAACCGATCACCTTCCTCGCCACCCAGCGGGCGGTCTACATCGGCATCGTCTATTCCTACCTGCCCTTCATGGTGCTGCCGCTCTATTCGAGCCTCGAGAAGATGGACGACACCCTGATCGAGGCGGCGCAGGACCTCGGCTGCACGCCGTTCCAGGCCTTCTGGCGGGTGACCTTCCCGCTGTCGCTGCCGGGCGTCATCGCCGGCTCGTTCCTGGTCTTCATCCCGGCGGTCGGCGAGTTCGTCATCCCGGATCTGCTCGGCGGATCCGACACGGTGATGATCGGCAAGACGCTGTGGGAGGAGTTCTTCAACAATCGCGACTGGCCGGCGGCCTCCGCCGTGGCGATCGTGCTGCTGATGTTGCTGGTGGTGCCGATCGTCATCTTCCAGAACGCGCAGGCCAAGGCGGAAGGAGCGGATCGATGAGGCGTTTCTCGCTCTTCAACGTCGTGTCGCTGACCTTCGGCTTCGCCTTTCTCTACGTGCCGATCGTCATCCTGATCATCTATTCCTTCAATGCCGGCCGCAACGTCGCGGTGTGGCAGGGCTGGTCGACCCACTGGTACGCCGAGGTCTTCCAGGACCAGCAGCTGCTCGACGCCGCCTGGGTGACGTTGAAGGTCGGTCTCGCCTCGGCGTCGGTGGCGACCGTCCTCGGCACGATGGCGGCGATCGCGCTGGCGCGGATGGGACGGTTTCCGGGGCGGATGCTGTTCTCGGGCATGGTCTATGCGCCGCTGGTGATGCCGGAGGTGATCACCGGCCTGTCGCTGCTGCTGCTCTTCGTGGCGATCGACTTCGACCGTGGTTTCTGGACGATCACGCTCGCCCACATCACCTTCACCATGTGTTTCGTGGCGGTGGTGGTGCAGTCGCGCCTCGTCGGCTTCGACCGCAGTCTGGAAGAGGCGGCGATGGATCTCGGCTGCCGGCCCTTCGGCACCTTCTTCCGCATCACCCTGCCGATCATCTGGCCGGCGGTGGTGTCGGGCTGGATGCTCGCCTTCACCCTGTCGCTCGACGATCTCGTCATCGCCTCCTTCGCCACCGGTCCGGGGGCGACGACGCTGCCGATGAAGATCTATTCGGACGTGCGCCTCGGCGTGAAGCCGGAGATCAACGCGGTCTGCACGCTGGTGATCGCGGTCGTGTCGATCGCCGTCGTCACCGCCTCGATCCTGACCAAGCGGCAGGAGCTCGAGCGCGAACGGGCAGAACGGGCGGCGGCGGCCGGCTGAGGGCCGCCCCCTTCACGGGGCCTCCGCGCAGATTCGAAGAGGAGCGGATCGAGTCCGTGCGCGATCCTTCGAGACGCGCCTGCGGCGCTCCTCAGGATGAGGCGCTGGAGATTTCTCCGGCAATTGCAAACGCCTCATGCTGAGGAGGCGTTCGAAGAACGCCGTCTCGAAGCATCGCGCACGGCACCGAAGCTCCTTCACCCGAACTGTGCAGAAGCCCCTTCATCGGAGGAAGACATGGTCGCCACACTGCCCGTCGACACCTCGCTGCGGCCGCAGACCGACGAGGCGATCGCGCCCGAGAAGGTCGTCGCCGGCGCGCCCGCGACCGGTTTCGTCGCCGTCCACGACGACGAGACGACGGGGTTCTATTCCGGCGTCTGGGCGTCGAGCGTCGGGGCGTGGCGCATCGCCTACGAGGAGAGCGAGCTCTGCGTCATCCTCGAGGGGCGAGTGCGGCTGGCGAACGACGACGGGTCTTCGGCCGAATACGGGCCGGGTGCGGCCTTCGTGATCCCGCGCGGCTTCACCGGCGTCTGGGAGACGATCGAGCCCTGCCGCAAGATCTACGCGATCGCGACGTGAGATCCGCTCACTGACCCGAGCCGCCGACCGGCGGGACGATCGGGATCGGCGCCAGGGTCGGGCCGGGGGCTTCGACCGGCACCGGTTCCGGCATCGCCGGGGTGATCTCCAGCCGCTGCACCGTGCCGTGGACACGGAGCGGAATGCGGATCTCGTCGCTGGTCGGGCGCGACGGGGTCGGGCGCAGATTGCGGAAATAGGCGTGGCCGGTCAGTTCGACGCCGCCGCGGGCGAGGTCGCCCTTGCCCTTGAGGGCGAAGCGGGCATCCGGGCCGATCAGTTCCACCGTCTCGATGCGGGCATCGTTGCCGGCGAGATCGATCAGGGCGCGGGCGCTCGACCAGGTCGTCTTCTTAGGCGCGCTCTTCGGGCCGAGGACGATCGGGTGGAAGCGGGTGACGTCGCCGAAGGGCGAGAGGCCGGTCACCGTCAGGCCGGTCGCGGCGATGGTGGCGCGGCCCGCAATCGCCTCGACGCAGGCCCCCAGCGTGGCGCAGGTGGTCGTCCCCTCGAAGGACGTCTCGACCGAACCGGCCTCGATGCCGTCGACGGCGAAGAGCGTGCCGAGCTCGGCCGCCGGAAGGTCCTTGGCGACGGCGCGGATCCGGGCGGAGAGGCCGCCGGCGCCGAGACTGCCGACGACGCCGAGCGAGGCCGGTTTTCCCCACAGGCCGACGTCGCCGATCTGGGCATCGAGCCGACCGCCGGCGAGGTCGAGGGCGACCGCCGGGCGGGTCAGGGTGAAGCGCGGCGTGGTCAGTTCGGCCGCCGAAAGGCGCAGCGCCAGGGCGATGCCGAAACGGTCGCGGGCGAGCGCCAGATCGCGCCAGCCGTCGCCGAACAGCGGTTCGTCGGGGCGGAAGGCGATGGTGCCGAAGGCGAGGGTGCCGCCGATGGTCGGTTCGTCGCCGCCGATCGCCAGCGCCAGGCTGCCCTTGGCGGCGGTGCGGCCGATGCGCAGCGCGGCATCGGTCAGCGTCGCCGTGCCGTCGGCGACGGTCAGCGCGCCCTCGAGGCGCAGCGCCGCGCGCAACACGTCGGCGCCGACGCGGAGGAGGCGGGCGAGACGGGCGGGATCGGTCACGTCGAGGGAGGTCGATGCGGTCCAGCGCGCG
>DBMN01000318.1:0-9010 GCA_002298965.1 Rhizobiales bacterium UBA697
GACGATTCGGACGGCATGCTCGCCGCCGCCCATGCGCGGCTGGCCGCGACGCGGCCGACGGCGATCAACCTGCGCTGGGCGCTCGACCGGGTGCGCGACGCCCTCACGTGCGTGCCCGCGCGCGAGCGGGCGCGCGTTTCCTTCGATCTGGCGGCCACGATCACGGAGGAGGACGTCGCGATCTGTTCGGCGATCGGCGACCACGGGCTCGAGGTCTTCCGGGCGCTCCTGGCGAAGAAGAAGCCGGGCGAGCGGCTGAACGTGCTCACCCACTGCAACGCCGGGTGGCTGGCCTGCGTCGCCTGGGGCACGGCGACGGCGCCGGTCTACAAGGCCTTCGACGCCGGCCTGCCGATCCACGTCTTCGTCGACGAGACCCGGCCGCGCAATCAGGGCGCCTCGCTCACCGCCTGGGAGCTCGGCGAGCGCGGCGTGCCGCACACCGTCATCCCCGACAACACCGGCGGCCATCTGATGCAGCACGGCATGGTCGACGTGGTGATCGTCGGTACCGACCGCACCACCGCCGACGGCGACGTCTGCAACAAGATCGGCACCTATCTGAAGGCGCTGGCGGCACACGACAACGGCGTGCCCTTCTACGTCGCCCTCCCCTCGCCCACCATCGACTTCCGCCTCGCCGATGGGCTGGCCGAGATCCCGATCGAGGAGCGCGGCGCCGAGGAGGTCTCCCACATGCGCGGCGAGACCGCCGACGGGCGGATGGAGACGGTGCGAATCGTGCCGAAGGGCTCACCGGTCGCCAACTACGGCTTCGACGTCACCCCGGCGCGGCTGGTCACCGGGCTCGTCACCGAGCGCGGCGTGCTGTCGGCACGGCGCGACGCGCTGGTCGCGGCGTTCCCGGAAGCGGCGGCCGCCGCGGGCCGCGCGGTCGAGGGGCGGGGGGGCGGACGGTGAGCGTCGACCTCTCCGCCCTGGTCGCCGAGATCGCCGCCGACATGGCGGCGGAGGCGGATCGCGGCACGGTCGCGACCTACATTCCGCAGCTCGCCAAGGTCGACCCGAGCCGATTCGGCATCGCGGTGATCGAGGCGGACGGCACGGTCCATGCGGCGGGGGACGCCGACGAGCCCTTCTCGATCCAGTCGATCTCCAAGGTCTTCACCCTGACGCTGGCGCTGGGCAAGATCGGCGACACTCTGTGGAAGCGGGTCGGGCGCGAGCCTTCGGGCAATCCCTTCAACTCGATCGTCCAGCTCGAGGCGGAGAAGGGCATCCCGCGCAATCCCTTCATCAACGCCGGCGCGCTGGTCGTCACCGACGTACTGCTCGCCGGCCACGCGCCCAAGGTGGCGATCGGAGAAATTCTCCGATTCGTCCGCCACGTCTGCGACGACGACGACGTCTTCATCGACGAGGCGGTGGCACGCTCCGAGACGGCGACCGGCCATCGCAACGTGGCGCTCGCCAACTACATGCGCGCTTTCGGCAATCTGGAGCACGATCCGGCGCTGACGCTCGGGGTCTATTTCCACCAGTGCGCCATCGCCATGAGCTGCCGCCAGCTCGCCGCCGCCGGGCGTTTCCTCGCGCTCGACGGCCGGCATCCGACGGTCGGCGGCCGGGTGGTGTCGTCCGAGCGGGCGCGGCGCATCAATGCGCTGATGCTGACCTGCGGCCACTACGACGGCTCGGGCGACTTCGCCTTCAAGGTCGGCATTCCCGGCAAGAGCGGCGTCGGCGGCGGCATTCTCGCGGTCGTGCCGGGCAAGGCGTCGATCGCGGTGTGGTCGCCGGGGCTCAACCGAATCGGCAACTCGCGCCTCGGCACGATGGCGCTGGAGCGGCTCGCCAAGGCCGCCGGGTGGTCGGTGTTCGGGCCCTGAGGCCCGCCCTCACCGCCGATTGCGGACCTGCAGCGCCTTTTCCCAGGCGAGCGCGTGGTCGACGATGGTGTCGAGGTCGTCCCATTCCGGCTGCCACGACGGCAGCTCGGCATGGATGCGGTCGACCCTGGCGACGATCGCCGCGGCATCGCCCGCCCGGCGGGGGCCGTAGGTGACCGGCAGCTTCGCTCCCGTCACCCGCTCGACCGCCTTCAGCACTTCGAGCACCGAGAAGCCCTTGCCGTAGCCGCAGTTGGCGACGAGCGAGGGGGCGCCGGCGCGCAGCCGGTCGAGGGCGACGACATGGGCGGCGGCGAGGTCGGCGACGTGGATGTAGTCGCGCACGCCGGTGCCGTCGGGCGTGTCCCAGTCGGTGCCGAAGACCTGGATTTCGGGGCGCAGCCCCAGATGGGCCTCGCAGGCGACCTTGATCAGGTGGGTCGCGCCCCTGGTCGACTGACCGGTGCGGCCCTTCGGATCGGCGCCGGCGACGTTGAAGTAGCGCAGCGCGGTGTAGCGGAAGTCGTGGGCGGTCGAGGTGTCGCGCAGCATGATCTCGGTCATCAGCTTCGACGAGCCGTAGGGCGAGACCGGCGCGAGCGCGACGTCTTCCGGCGCCGGGATGACCGACGGATTGCCGTAGACCGCCGCGGTCGAGGAGAAGACGAAGTGCTTCACGCCGTTGCGCACGGCCGCGGCGATCAGCTCGCGCGACTTCACCGTGTTGTTGAAATAGTACTTGAGCGGGTCGGTGACGCTCTCCGGCACGATGATCGAACCGGCGAAGTGGACGATCGCCTCGATCGCGCCGTCGGCCATCAACTGGTCGAGCAGGGCGGGATCGCCGATGTCGCCGCGCACCAGCGTCACTTCGGGCGGGATCGCCCAGTCGAAGCCGGTGGAGAGATCGTCGAGGACGACGACCGCCTCGCCGCGGTCGCTCAGAGCCCAGACCAGATGGCTGCCGATGTAGCCGCAGCCGCCGGTGACCAATACCGCCATGATGTCCTCGCCAGAATCGCGTTTCGCGGCATCCTAGCTCAAACCGTGGCGCCAGGGCGGCGCGTCAGGGCTGCGCCGGACGGTTGATCGAGCCGGTCGGCAGCGTGTCGTAGGCGAGGCGCTCGGCCGGCCGCCACGCGAGCGCGGCGAGCACCAGCAGGCCCATCACCAGAATACGCTTGTCGAAAGTCGGCTTCATGGTCGGGCCTCCGGGGAAAACGCCGCCGCGAGCGCCCGCGCGCCGGCGAGCGCGTGCGTCCGAGACGTGGAAATCATTGGGTTTTCGAGGTCGGTGACCTCATGTGTCCGTTGTGCCCGTCGTTTCTTAACGAGAGGTGAAGATACGAGGGCGGATTCGGGGCGAATCGGTTCGCATGGCCGCCCTCCACCGGCCTCTCCACGACGAGCGCGACCCTGTTGCCGACCGGCCACGACGGGTCTTCCCGACGCACGGACGGGCGTCGGAGGACGGGCCGCGTGCGGCCTCGTCGTCGATCGGCCGACGCCGCGGTCGACGCCTCGCGTCGTCTCGGTTAGAGAAGTGGCCATGCTCGTCGTCCAAGACCTCACCTTCCGTATCGCCGGCCGCACCCTGCTCGAGGGGGCGTCCGTCGTGATTCCGACCGGCGCCAAGGCCGGCTTCGTCGGCCGCAACGGCACCGGCAAGACCTCGCTCTTCAAGATCCTGACCGGCGACTGGTCGGCGGAGAGCGGCACGGTGCAGGTGCCCAGGGGCGCCCGCATCGGCCAGGTCGCGCAGGAGGCGCCTGGATCGGCGACCTCGCTGATCGACTTCGTGCTCGCCGCCGACAAGGAACGCGCGAGCCTGCTCGCCGAAGCCGAGACGGCGACCGACGCCGCCCGCATCGGCGAGATCCACGCCCGGCTCGCCGACATCGGCGCCCATTCGGCCGAAGCGCGCGCGGCGACCATCCTCTCCGGCCTCGGCTTCGACCATGCGGCGCAGCTTCGGCCCTGCTCGGAATTCTCGGGCGGCTGGCGCATGCGCGTGGCGCTCGCCGCCGTGCTCTTCTCCGAGCCCGACCTGCTGCTCCTCGACGAGCCGACCAACTATCTCGACCTCGAGGGCACGCTGTGGCTCGAGGAATATGTCCGGCGCTATCCGCACACCGTCGTCGTCATCTCGCACGACCGCGACATGCTGAACGCCGCCGTCGACATGATCGTCCATCTCGATCAGGGCAAGCTCGTCGCCTATCGCGGCGACTACGACGGATTCGAGCGGCAGCGCCGCGAGAAGATGATCCTGACGCAGAAGATGAAGGAGAAGGTGGACGCCCAGCGCGCCCACATGCAGGCCTTCATCGACCGCTTCAAGGCCAAGGCGACCAAGGCGCGGCAGGCGCAGAGCCGGATGAAGGCGCTGGCGAAGCTCCAGCCGATCGCCGCCCTCACCGACGAGAGCGCGCTTCCCCTCTCCTTCCCGCAGCCGGTGACCAAGCTCGCCCCGCCGATCGTCGCGCTCGACGACGTCGCGGTCGGCTACGAGCCGGGCAAGGCGATTCTCCGGAAGATCACGCTGCGCATCGATCCGGAGGATCGCATCGCGCTGCTGGGCTCCAACGGCAACGGCAAGTCGACCTTCGCCAAGCTGCTGGCCGGCAAGCTCGAGCCACAGGGCGGCCGGGCGGCGCGCTCGGGCAAGCTGTCGATCGCCTATTTCGCCCAGCACCAGATGGACGAGCTGCGCCCGGAGGAGACGCCGTTCCAGCACGTCGCTCGCCTGGTGCCCGACGAGCCGGAGGCCAAGGCACGGTCGCGGGTGGCGCGGATGGGGCTGTCGACCAGCCGCATGGACACGCCGGCCAAGGACCTCTCGGGCGGCGAGAAGGCGCGGCTGCTGCTCGGTCTCGCGACCTTCGCCGGGCCGAACCTGCTGATCCTCGACGAGCCGACCAACCATCTCGACATCGACAGCCGCGAGGCGCTGATCCGGGCGATCAACGAATACGAGGGCGCCGTCATCCTGATCAGCCACGACCGCCATCTGGTCGAGGCGACCGCCGACCGGCTGATGCTGGTGGTCGACGGCACGGTCAAGGAGTTCGAGGGCGACATCGAGGACTATCGCAAGCTGGTGCTCGAGGGCTCGGGCGGCGGAAAGAACTCCGACAAGGGCGGCGACGCCGACGACAAGGGCCGCGTCTCGGCCCTCGATCGTCGCCGGGCCGCGGCGGCGCTGCGCGAGTCGCTGGCGCCGCTCCGCAAGAAGATCAAGGACGCCGAGGCGCGCATCGAGAAGCTCCAGAAGGAGCTCGAGAAGCTCGATCGCGAACTCGCCGCCCCCGACCTCTTCACCCGCGACGCAGCGCGCGGCACCAAGCTGATGAAGGCGCGGTCGGACGCCGAGAAGGCGCTGGCCGAGACCGAAGAGACCTGGCTCGAGCTCTCCGCCGAGCACGAGGAAGCCGAGCGCGCGGCGCTCGACGAGTGAGGGCGGGAGGGCCGTGGGTCCTCCCTCTCCCGCGTCAGTGCACGAGACCGAGCCCCGCGTCGGCGGTGTCGACCGGTTCGACACGGCCGCCCTCGGTGCGGGCGAGATAGCGCAGGCACTGCTGCTCGCGGTCGTAGCCGAGCAGGATCCCCAGCATGAAGTCCTGTTCGGGCGTGAGGTCGCAGAGCGGCCGGGCCAGCAGCGTCGTGGCGGTGGCGACCGCCGACGGGCGGCCGAAGACCACGTTGACCTTGGCACGGCACAGGTTCTGGACGTGATGGGCGACGCCGGAGGCGACCAGCTCGGCGATCACCGGCGCGGCCTCGTCCCGCGTCAGCGTCATCATCGCCAAGGGGCGGAGCCCCTTGGACAGTTCATAGAGATGATGGTGACAGATCTTCAGCGTCGCCGCCTTCAGAGCAGACCGGCAATCCATGCCTCGATCCTCGGATTGGTCTTGGAAGACTGGGTGTCGGGGTCGAGCGCCAGACCGACGAAGCGGCCGTCGCGCTCGGCGGTCGAGGCGATGTGGGAATAGCCGGCGGTGTCGGTGAAGCCGACGACCGTGGCGCCGCGCTCGACCACCAGGTCGTAGAGGATGCCCATCGCGTCGACGAAGCTCTCGGGATAGGTCTCCTGATCGCCGGTGCCGAACAGCGCGACGCGCCGGCCGGCGAGCTCGGCCGCCCGGAGCTTGCCGAGATGGGCCTCCCAGTCGGTCTGCAGGTCGCCGTTGCCGTAGGTCGGCGAGCCCAGAATCAGCAGCGAGCAGCTCTCGAAGTCGCTCCTGGTCGCGTCCTTGACGTCGATCGATCGCCCCTGGACGCGCTTGGCGATGCGGGAGGCGATGCCCTTGGTCGCTCCGCCGTCGGAGCCGTAGATCACGTTCACGCTCATTCCGTCGTCTCTCTCTGCTCGGGCGACGGCGGCCACGTCGCGGCCGCCGTCCTGTCGTGGGCAGATCGAGCCTCGCAATGTTGCGAATGAGTTGCAAGAGCAAAAATGATGCAGAACGGCGATGCCGCGGGCGGGCGGGAGCGCGGGCGCGGCTCGGGCATGGAACGTGCACCGAACGGGCGCGAGGCCGGAGACGACATCGGGCGCGGGGGCTCTCGCGCCCCGCGCCCGACGATGGTTCGGATCGACCGGCTCGGGGGCCGGTCGTCTCTGCGTCAGATCACTGACCGGCGACCGCGGCACCCGCCTGGGCGACGGCCATGTCGTTCTCGACCGACGAGCCCGAGACGCCGATGGCGCCGATGATCATGCCGTTCTTGTCCTTGATCAGCTCGCCGCCGCCGAAGACCACCAGACCGTCGTTGGTCACTTCGATGCCGTAGAGCGGCTGGCCGACCTGAGCCAGCGCGCCGAGGTCCTTGGACGGCATGTTGAAGAGGCGAGCGGTCTTGGCCTTCTTGATCGAGATGTCGACCGAACCGAGGAAGGCGCCTTCCATGCGGGCGAAGGCCTTCAGGTTGCCGCCGGCATCGACGATCGCGATGTTCATCAGCGTGTCCTGCTGCTTGGCCTTGGCCTTGGCGGCGTCGATGGCCTTCATCGCCTGCTCGAGCGTGATGTCGCCGGGCAGGACGAGCTTGGAAGTGTCGGCAGCGAGCGCGCCGAGGGTCGTCGCGGCGAGAAGGGCGAGAGTGGTGAGACCGATCTTCATCATGGGGATGGCTTTCCTTGTCGGGACGATGCCCTGATCCGACGTCTCGACGACTCGTCGTCCGCGATCGTCTGCCCACCGATCGCCGAAAGGATCCGAAACGCGACCGCCGCGTCGTTCCCACGACGTCGAGACCGCCCTCGTCTTCCACTGCCCGAATCGAATCGACACGTCTTCTTTGCGAAAGACGACGTTGTTCGCCGCCGTCCTCCGTTCTATTTTGTCGTATGCGGTCGTCTTCGCCGCTCGACACCGTCGGTATAGGCCCGAGACCGCGACGAAAGAATGCGTCATCTTGCCGGGTGTCGCGAATTTGTACTTTCGACCGACTTCGGCGGAACACATAACGAAGAAAAATCGACTGCGATCCATGCAGTCAATGCATGTCGCAATTTGCGAAATTCTGGATTTTTGGAAATCCGTGACGATCGCCGACGGTTTCAGCGCAGCGGGCCGGCGATGACGCGCTCGAACAGCGCCTCGTAACGGTCGACGGCGGCGTCGACGGAGAATTCGCCGGCGCGTGCCATGCGCGGCGCGGGGTCGCCCGGATCGGCGAGGCTTGCGTCGAGCGCGCGGGCGAAGGCCTCGACGTCGCCCTGCGGCACGATGACGCCCAGTCTGGGATCGTCGAGAATCTCGCTCGGGCCGTCGCAGGCGGTGGCGACGACGGGAAGACCGTGGGCCAGCGCCTCGACCACGACGTTGCCGAAGGCCTCGACCTCCGACGACAGGGCGAAGCAGCGCGCCTTGCCGTACCATTCCCAGGGCGCGGCGACGTAGCCGGGCAGTTCCAGCCGGTCGGCGACGCCGAGACGGGTCGCCTCGGCGAGGATCGCCTCGCGCTCCGGGCCGGCGCCGAGGATGACGAGGCGGGCGTCGCGATCCTTCATCGCGGCGAAGGCGCGGACGAGGAAGGGGAAGCCCTTGACCGCGACGAGGCGGCCGACGCCGACGACGATCCTGTCGCGGCGGGCGAGCGCCTCCGTCGTCAGGCCCGGATCGGTGCCCTCGACGGCGATCGGGTTGTAGATGCGGACGCAGCGGGCAGCGACGGCGTGCCAGCGCTCGATCACGTCGCGGCGCAGGCCGTCGGAGACGCAGACGGTGGCGAGCGACCACCACGTCCACAGCCGCGCCAGTACGAAGTGCAGGAAGCCGAAGAGCCGCGATTCGTTGGCGAGATAGCCGTGGAACGAGGTCACCACCCGGCGGCGGCCGAAGGGCAGCGAGGCGACGAGCGCCTTGATGTCGGACCCGCCGATCGCCGAGATCACCAGTTCCGGATCCGTCTCGGCGATCAGCGCGCCGAGCGCCAGCACCGAGCGGAAGTGGCGGACACCGAGCACACGCACCTTGACCTCGGGCGCGATGAAACCGCGGTTCTCCGAGGCGTCGAAATCGAGCGCCAGCGTCACGTCGTGGCCACGGCGCGCGAACTCGGAGGCGAGAACGGCCCAGACCCGTTCCGCGCCGCCGCCCGACAGCGATGTCGTGTAGAAGACCAGTCGACGCCGGATCATCGTCCCCGCCCGGGAGGGCGCCTCGTGTGCCGCGTTGCGCGACGGGCGGCGATCCGATGGCTCGGAGGCTCTGTCGACCCGTACGAGATCGAATCTAAACCGCGGGTCGGCGCGCCACAACGGCGAAGCACATTCCCCAGGGTTCGATTCGAATTGTTGGTTTCCGTTTCATGCTCTCGATCAACGACCGGCGAGGAAGGCGGCGACCAGACGGCGGGCGAGATCGGCAGGCGGCGTGGCGGTGACGAAGCCGAGCTTGTTCTTCTGGGCGAGCGCCGCGATGCCGTGGACCGAGGCCCACAGCACCTCGACGTCGGCGCGCGCCGCAGCCGGATCGCTGCCGCCGAGGAGGGGCGCGGCGACCGCCGCCACCGAGGCGACGAGGCGTTCGATGCGCGCGACGTGCCAGGCGGGCGTCGGGCGGTCGTGGCCGGGCTCGTGTTCGAAGACCAGCGCCCAGATCCGGCCCTCGCGCTCGGCGAAGGCGACGTAGCGCAGGGCGATCTCGATC
>DBMN01000318.1:9029-9292 GCA_002298965.1 Rhizobiales bacterium UBA697
CCGCCTGCATGTCGTCGACGACGGAGGCCGCGACGTGCAGCACGAGGTCGTCGAGGTCGACGAAGAGATTGTAGAGCGAGCCGACCGAGCAACCGAGTTCGCCGGCGACGCGGCGGGCGGTGAGCGCCGGGATGCCACCCTCGGCCACCGCGGCGCGGGCGGAGGCGACGGCGCGGGCGCGCATCTCGTCGTGATCGTGGGGCATGCGGCGGGGCATCGGCAGCTCGATGTCCTGGAAAGAGGGGGGGTCCTGGTCAGCAGGC
>DBMN01000073.1 GCA_002298965.1 Rhizobiales bacterium UBA697
CATCTGGGGATCGGCGCCACCGCCGGCGGCGACGCCGGTCTACGAATGGCGCGGCGGCGTGCCGCCCGATCCGACGAGTGCGCCGCTCGCGACGGGGCTCGACGAAACGACGACGCCGGCCGCCCCGCCTCGCGGAACGACCGGCGCCGAATGAGTGTGCGACCGGCGGCGCGAAGCCTCCGCCGGATCCGACGTCACGCCTCGAGCGTGCCGGCGAGCGCGCGGCCGATCAGGGCACGGGTCTCGGCGATGCCGTAGAGCGCGACGAAGGAGCCGAAGCGCGGGCCCTTCTCCTGGCCGAGCAGGATCTGGTAGAGGCCGGCGAAGAAGTTCAGCGACACGCCGGGTCCGCCGTCCGGGCCCTTCTTGGCCGGGTCGGGGAAGTGGGCGCGGCCGACGTCGAACACCGCCGTCTGGATCACGTCGGCCTCGGCCTCCGCCGGCAGCGCCGCGAGTGCGGCGTCCAGCGCCGCCAGAGCGCCGCGCTCGGCCTCGTCGGGGGTGCGGAAGACCTTGGTCGGCTTCACGAAGTCGTGGAAGTAGCGGATCGCGTAACCGACCAGGCGGTCGAGTTCCGGCGCGTTCTCCGGCGTGACGTCCGGTGCGGTGCGCTTGATGAAGCCCCACAGCACGTCGCGATCCTCGGCGTTGGAGGCCGAGACCAGGTTCATCAGCATCGAGAAGGACGCCGGCATGTGCTTCTTCGGCGGCTCGCCCGAGTGGATGTGCCACACCGGATTGGAGAGCTTCTGATCGATCGTCTGCCGGTCGTAGGCGTCGAGGAACTGGTAATACTCGTCGACGTTGCGCGGGATGACGTCGAAATAGAGCTTCTTCGCCGCCTTCGGTTCGCGGAACATGAAGAGCGACAGGCTCTCCGGCGAGGCATAGGTCAGCCACTCGTCGATCGTCAGGCCGTTGCCCTTCGACTTGGAGATCTTCTGGCCCTGGTCGTCGAGGAAGAGCTCGTAGTTGAAGCCTTCCGGCGGACGGCCGCCGAGCACGCGACAGATCTTGCCCGAGGTCTTGACGTTGTCGATGTGGTCCTTGCCGGACATTTCGTAGTCGACGTCGAGCGCGGCCCAACGCAGCGCCCAGTCGGGCTTCCACTGCGCCTTGCAGCCGCCCGACAGGATCGAGGTCTCGTACTTCTTGCCGGTGTCGGGGTCGGTCCAGACGATCGTGCCCTTCGAGGCGTCGCGCTCGTCGATCGGCACCTGCATGACGACGCCGGTCTCGGGATGGACGGGCAGGAAGGGCGCGTAGGTCTTCTGCCGCTCCTCGCGCAGCGTCGGCAGCATGATCGCCATGACCTCGTCGTAACGGGCGAGCATGACCATCAGCTTCTCGTCGAGAACGCCGCGGGCGTAGTAGTCGGAGGCCGAGGCGAACTCGTAGTCGAAGCCGAAGGCGTCGAGGAAGCGACGGAGCATCGCGTTGTTGTGGTGGCCGAAGGACTCGTGCGTGCCGAAGGGATCGGGCACCACGGTCAGCGGCTTGCCGAGATTGGCGTGGAGCAGCGCCTGGTTCGGCATGTTGTCGGGCACCTTGCGCATGCCGTCCATGTCGTCGGAGAACGACAGGAGCTTGGTCGGCACCTGGTTCTGCGTCAGGACATGGAAGGCGTGGCGCACCATGGTGGTGCGGGCGACCTCGCCGAAGGTGCCGATGTGCGGCAGGCCCGAGGGGCCGTAGCCGGTCTCGAAGAGGACTTCTTTCTTCGGATGTTTCTCGAGCCGGGCGACGATCTTCCGCGCTTCCTCGAAGGGCCACGCCTTGGTCTTGGCGGCGGCGGCGAGAAGCTCGGGGGAAAGGTCGGTCGCGCGCGGGGGCCGAGCGGTCATCTGTCATCCTCTTCGGGGGGGGGTGGAAAGGCGGAAAGCCTCGCGAAAACGAGGGCGGACACTAGACCCCGCGACCGGGAGCGTCAACGACGACGCCCGCTTCGCCCCCTCTTCGCCTTGAATCCGCTCGTCTCGCACCCTAGCTTGCGGCGAAACCCAGACGCACGAGCGCCGGAGACCCCATGCCGAAGACCTTTTCCGCCCACGAAGCCCTCATCCACCTGATGGTGACGGTCTCCATGGCCGACCGCACCATGAGCGAGAGCGAGATCGGCGAGATCGGTCTGCTGGTCGAGACGCTGCCGGCCTTCGAGGGCTTCGACCGCGCCCGCCTCGGCGACATCGCCGCGGAGACCGCCAAGATCCTGGAGTCCTCGGAAGGCCTCGTCCACATCATCGAGCGCGCCAAGGCGGCGCTGCCCGACAAGCTGCTCGAGACCGCCTACGCCCTCGCCGTCGAGGTCGCCGCGGTCGATCTGGTGGCGGGACAGGAGGAGCTGCGCTTCCTCGAGATGGTCCGCGACGCCTTCGACCTCGACCCGCTGGTCACCGCCGCGATCGAGCGCTCGGCGCGGGTGCGTTTCCGCCGGATGTGACGCGCAATCCCGTCGGCGATCGTGCGCGATGCTTCGAGACGGGCGCCCATGGGCGCCCTCCTCAGCATGAGGCGTCTGTTTCTGTTCGAAGAATCCCGAAGCGCCTCATGCTGAGGAGGGTCGCCGAAGGCGGCCCGTCTCGAAGCATCGCGCACATCCGTTCGGACTCGGACCTCGTCCCGGCGAACCGCCGCGAGGAGCGCCGAACGATCACCCCTCCTCGCGGCGCACCGCGGCGAGGAGGCCCGCCAGCTCCACCGCCGAGCGCACGGAGAACTTCTCCAATATGCGTGCGCGATGCACTTCGACGGTGCGCATGGCGATGCCGAGATCGTCGGCGATCTGCTTGTTGAGCTGACCGCGCAGCATCAGGTCCATCACCTCGCGCTCGCGGCCCGAGAGGGTGGCCAGCCGCCGTTCGATCTCGCGGGTGGCGGAAACGGTACCGTGGCGGCGGCGCTCCAGCTCCAGCGCCTGACCGGCGCGGTCGACCAGATCCTCGGCCTCGAAGGGCTTCTCGACGAAGTCGACGGCGCCCTTCTTCAGCGCATGCACCGCCACCGGCACGTCGCCGTGGCCGGTCAGCACGATCACCGGCAGGTGCGAGCCCATCTCCTCCAGTCGGTCGAGCACCTCGAGCCCCGACATGCCGCCCAGCCGCACGTCGAGCAGGACGCAGCCGCGCAAGCCCCCCGAGGCCATGCCTTCGAGGAAGGCCTCGCCGCTCTCCCAGGCAGCGACCTCGAAGCCGCGCATGCGGAACAGCCAGACGAGCGAATCGCGCACCGCCGGGTCGTCGTCGACGACATGGACGGCGGAAGCCGTCGAAGGCGTGCGGGTCTGGTCGGCGGTCTCGCTCATCGGGGGGCCTCGTCCGCCTCGGCGGGCAACGTGATCGCGAACACCGTACCGCCTCCCTCGCGCGGCGCAAACTCCAGGCGGCCGCGGTGGAGCTCGACGATCGAGCGGCAGATCGCCAGCCCCATGCCCATGCCCTCCGGCTTGGTCGAGAAGAAGGGCGAGAACAGCTTCTCCGCCACCTCCGGCGCGATGCCGCCGCCGCGGTCGGCGACGGTGACGACCACCGTGTCGCCGTCGGCGCCGGCGTGGCGCTCGGCTTCGACCTCGAGCCGACGGGCGGCGGGTTCGGCCTGGGCCATCGCCTCCATGCCGTTGCGCATCAGGTTGAGCAGGACCTGTTCCATCAGGATGCGGTCGGCGCGCACGGCGAGCGGGCCGTCGGGAAGCGCCGTGACGATCTCGACCTTCTGCTTGCGCGCATCGGGGGCGACGAAGGCGGCGAGCGAGGCGACGACGTCGGCGAGGTCGACGAGCGCGAAGGCCGGCTCGCGCTTGCGCACGAAGTCGTGGACGCGCCGGATCACCGCGCCGGCGCGCCGCGCCTGGGCGTCGAGCTTCTCCAGCGGCGCCACCAGTTCCTCGCGCGGCTGGCCGGTGCGCAGAATGTGCAGGCAGCCCGAGGCATAGGAGGCGATGGCGGCGAGCGGCTGGTTGAGTTCGTGGGAGATGGTCGAGGCCATCTCGCCGAGCGAGATCAGGCGGCCGGTGCGGGTCAGCTTCTCGGCCTGCAGGCGCTCGCGTTCCTCGATGCGCTTGGCCTCGGAGATGTCGATGATCGAACCCATCCAGCCGCGATGGACGCCGGAGGCGTCGATCAGCGGCGCCTCGTAGACCTGGACGTCGAAGACCTCGCCGTCGCGGCGGCAGAAGCGGGTCTCGAAGGAGATCGAGCCGAGCGCGCCGCGGCCGAGCGCGCGGTGGCGCTC
This sequence comes from Rhizobiales bacterium UBA697, assembly GCA_002298965.1. Lineage (GTDB taxonomy): Bacteria > Pseudomonadota > Alphaproteobacteria > Rhizobiales > Ancalomicrobiaceae > Pinisolibacter. The sequence continues at coordinate 4,228 of DBMN01000073.1, forward strand.
CAGCGTCTCGTCGACCAGTTCCGGCAGCCAGTAGGGCTGCGGCGGCTCGTGGCCGACGAGCTCCGCGGCGTCCCAGCCGACCATCCGGCAGAAGGCGGGATTGACGTAGATGATGCGCTCCTCGAGGTCGCGGGCGCGCATGCCGACGGTCAGGCTGTCCTCCATGGCGCGGCGCAGGGCGAGCGCCTCGCCGAGGCTGCGTTCGGCCGCCTGACGGCGGCGATAGTGCAGCATCAGGCCGAAGAGCGAGACGACCGCGGCGGCCGCCAGTCCGATGACGCCGGCACCCAGCAGGTTGCGCAGGAAGGTCGAGCCGCCGCCGTGGGCGATCAGCACCAGCTGCACGCCGGGCAACGGCGGATCGAAGGAGAGACCGTGGCGGGCGGCGCCGCGTTCGGTCTTCATCGCCGTCTTGCGGGCGAGCGCCGCGCCGTCTCGGTCGACCAGCGAGACCTGATTGTGCTGCGAGATCCACCAGGGCACGTGCAGCGCCAGCAGCCGGTCGAGATGGACGTGGGCGGTCAGCCGGCCGATGCGGACGTCGTGGTCGAAGACCGGGACGGTCAGGTCGGCGATGCCGCCGGTCGGTCCCTGGCGCGGCTCGGCGAAGCCGCGCAGCAGGCCGGCGGTGCGCGCGTCGTTGGTCATCGGCGGCGCGTCGGGCGGCACCGCGACGCGGACGGCGCCGAGATCGTCGCGCCATTCGACCTCGCCGATCTCCGGATGCGTCGCGATCAGGGTGCGCAGGCGGGCGGCGACGATGTCCTCGTTCGGCCGCGCCGCGCCCATGTCGATGCCGATGCGCTCCAGCGCGTCGCGGGCGGCGTCGAGCTGGAAGCGCAGCGCCTGTTCGACCCACAGCGCGTCGCGGATCAGCGCCTCGCCGGCATCCTCGCGCTCGCGCCGGTCGGCCACCCAGACGAGGGCGGCGAGAAGGGCGACGATCAGGGCGACGACGACCAGCGGAGCGGTCTCGACGAAGAGATCGCGACGGCGGCGCGTGCCGGCGGCGAGAGGCCGGTCGGCGGCGCTCGGCGGCGCGGGAGAGAGCGTCTCTTCGGTCAAACCGGGCCTCGAACGAAAGTCGTGCGGCGAGAGGTCCGCGCGCGGATTGCGGAAAACCACGATAGCCTCGCCGGGCTCCACTGCACTACCTTCGTGGACGGAAGTCCCACGCAGAGGGGACCGCAGGGAACACCAGGGAGAGAACCAATGAAGCGTTTCGCCATCGCGCTGGCTTTCGTCGCGCTCGTCGCGGCTCCGGTCAAGGCCGAAGACATCGTCATCAAGTTCAGCCACGTCGTGGCGCCCAACACGCCGAAGGGCAAGGGCGCCGATCGCTTCAAGGAACTCGCCGAGAAATACACCGCCGGCAAGGTGAAGGTCGAGGTCTATCCGAACTCGCAGCTCTACAAGGACAAGGAAGAGCTCGAGGCGCTGCAGCTCGGCGCGGTGCAGATGCTCGCGCCCTCGCTCGCCAAGTTCGGCCCGCTCGGCGTCAAGGAATTCGAGGCCTTCGACCTGCCCTACATCCTGCCCGACCGCGCCGGCCTCCGGAAGGTGACGGAAGGCCCGATCGGCAAGAAGCTGCTCTCCCTGCTCGAGCCCAAGGGCATCACCGGGCTCGCCTACTGGGACAACGGCTTCAAGGTGATGAGCGCCAACAAGGCGCTGAAGACGCCCGACGACTTCCTCGGCCTGAAGATGCGCATCCAGTCGTCGAAGGTACTCGAGGCGCAGATGAAGGCGCTCGGCGCGCTGCCGCAGGTCATGGCCTTCTCGGAAGTCTATCAGGCGCTGCAGACCGGCGTCGTCGACGGCACCGAGAACCCGCCCTCGAACATGTACACCCAGAAGATGCACGAGGTGCAGAAGTTCGCGACGCTCTCCAACCACGGCTATCTCGGCTATGCGGTGATCGTGAACAAGAAGTTCTGGGACGGCCTGCCGGCGGAGACCCGCGGCCAGCTGGAGAAGGCGCTCGCCGAGGCGACCACCTACGCCAACGACATCGCCGAGAAGGAGAACGCCGACGCGATCGCGGCGATGAAGACGGCCGGCAAGACCGAGTTCATCACGCTCACGGCGGAGCAGACCAAGGCCTGGCGCGCCGCGCTGAAGCCGGTGTGGGACGAGATGGGCAGCCGCATCGGCAAGGATCTGATCGTCGAGATGGCCAAGACCTCCGGCGCTCAGTGATCCACGGCGGGCGGCCGCGGGCGGCCGCCCCTTCCCTTTCCTCCAGGCGTCGAGCACGCGCCCACGCGGCGTGATCGCGGCGACGCATCCGAGGCCGCCATGCTCCGACTTCTCGACCGTCTGGAGGAGGCGATCATCGCCTTCCTCATCGCCGCCGCGACGACGGTGATCTTCGTCGCCGTCGTTCACCGCTACGGCCTGTCCGCGACCGCCAAGCTCGTCGGCCAAGCCAATGCGATGGAATGGCCGGCCGTCGCGGCATCCGCCCGCTCGGTCTACCGCTTCCTCGCCGGCATCCACCTGACCTGGGCGCAGGAACTGTGCATCTACATGTTCGTGTGGATGGCGAAGTTCGGCGCCGCCTACGGCGTCAGGACCGGCATCCACGTCGGCGTCGACGTGCTGATCAACGCGCTCGACGCCCGCACGCGCGGCGCCTTCGTGCTGCTCGGCCTCTTCGCCGGTGCGCTCTTCACCGGCATCGTCGGATCGCTCGGGGCGACCTTCGTCTGGGAGATGGCCCAGACCGGCCAGACCTCGGCCGATCTCGAGATTCCGATGTGGATCGTCTATCTCTGCGTGCCGATCGGCTCGTGGCTGATGAGTTTCCGCTTCCTGCAGGTGGCGGTGTCGTTCTGGCAGACGGGCTCGCTGCCCAAGCACGATCACGGCCACGTCGCGGGCCTCGACGAGGAGGCCAAGGCATGAGCGCCCTGATCATCTTCGTCCTCCTGATCGCCCTGATGCTCACCGGCATGCCGATCTCGATCTCGCTCGGCCTGACGGTGCTGACCTTCCTCTTCACCATGACGACCGTGCCGATCGAGAGCGTCGCGCTGAAGCTCTTCACCGGCATCGAGAAGTTCGAGATCATGGCGATCCCGTTCTTCATCCTCGCCGGCAACTTCCTGACCCACGGCGGTGTGGCGCGACGAATGATCCGCTTCGCCTCGTCGATGGTCGGCCACTGGTACGGCGGCCTCGGCCTCGCCGGCGTCATGGCCTGCGCGCTCTTCGCCGCGGTCTCCGGCTCGTCGCCGGCGACGGTGGTGGCGATCGGCTCGATCCTCCTGCCGGCGATGGTCAAGCAGGGCTTCCCCAAGCGCTTCGGTGCCGGCGTCATCGCCACCTCCGGCGCGCTCGGCATCCTGATCCCGCCGTCGATCGTCATGGTGATGTATGCGGTGGCGACCTCGGGTCAGCTGGCGATCGGACCGAACGGCGAGACCGTGACCTCGGCCTCGGTCGGTCAGCTCTTCATCGCCGGCGTCATCCCCGGCCTGATGCTGGCCACGCTGCTCGGCCTCACCACCTGGTACCGGGCGTGGAAGAACGACTATCCGCGTCTGCCCAGGGCGACGTGGCGCGAGCGGGGCAAGGCGCTCGGCGAGAGCTTCTGGGGCCTGTTCCTGATCGTCATCGTCATCGGCGGCATCTACACCGGCGCCTTCACGCCGACCGAGGCCGCCGCGATGAGCGCGGTCTATGCCTTCGTCGTCGCGGTCTTCGTCTACAAGGACATGCGGCTGATGCAGGTCGGCAAGGTGCTGCTCGACAGCGCCTCGATGTCGGCGATGCTGCTCTACATCATCACCAACGCGGTGCTGTTCTCCTTCCTCATGACGAGCGAGAACATTCCGCAGGCGATGGCGGGGTGGATGGTCGACCAGGGGCTCGGCTGGATCGGCTTCCTGCTCTTCGTCAACGTCCTGCTGCTGCTCGCCGGCAACGTGATGGAGCCCTCGTCGATCGTGCTGATCATGGCGCCGATCCTGTTTCCGGTGGCGGTGCGACTGGGCATCGATCCGGTGCACTTCGGCATCCTGATCGTGGTCAACATGGAGGTCGGCATGTGCCATCCGCCGGTCGGCCTCAACCTCTACGTCGCCTCGGGCATCACCAAGATGGGCATCACCGAGCTGACGGTGGCGGTGTGGCCGTGGCTCCTGACGATGCTCGGCTTCCTGGTGGTGGTGACCTACTGGCCCGGCCTGTCGCTGTTCCTGCCGCGGATGCTCGGCATGATGTGAGGCCAGGGCCGCACGAACGAGACGGGAGGGGCCGGCGGCGACGCCGGCCCCTTCTTCTTGCGGGACCGCATCGTCATGGACGCGTCACGCGGAGCGGTATAGATCGGGCGCTTTCCGACGGGAGAGCCCCTCATGAGCGACGCCATCACCCTCGCCCCGATCACCGACGGCGACATCCCCGCCGTGGTCGACCTGTGGGCGCGTTGCGGTCTCATCCGGCCGTGGAACGATCCGATCGAGGACATCCGCATCGCCCGCGACAGCGGCCATGGCACGGTGGTCGTGGCGCGCGCCGGAGAGGGAATCGTCGGCGCCGTCATGATCGGCCACGACGGCCATCGCGGCGCGGTCTACTACCTCGCGGTCGACCCCGAAGCCCGGCTGGGCGGCCTCGGCCGGCGGCTCGTCGGCGAGGCGGAGGCGTGGTGCCGGGCGCGCGGCGTGCCGAAGATCAATCTCCTGGTGCGCAAGGAGAATGCCGGCGTCCTCGCCTTCTACGAGGCGCTCGGTTTCGCCGACACCCATTCCGTCTGCCTCTACCGCACGCTCGATCCCGACAAGGTCGAGCGCGAGAAGGCGCAGAAGGCCGCCTGGGCGGCGAACCTTCCGCGCTGATCGCCGCGCGTCACTCCTCCGCGGCGGGGGCGACGGCGGCGGGGCGCCGCCGCGTCTCCCACAGGCTCCACACCACGCCGAGGCCGAGCAGGCCGATGGTCACGCCGAGCGACAGCGCGGCGGGCACCTTCTCGATGCCGGCGAGGTCGGCGCCGATCACCTTGGCACCGATGAAGATCAGCACCAGCGCCAGCGCCGTCTTGAGGCGATGGAAGCGATCGAGCGTCGCGGCGAGCGCGAAATAGAGCGCGCGCAGGCCGAGGATGGCGAAGATGTTCGAGGTGTAGACGATGAACGGGTCGGTGGTGACGGCGAAGATCGCCGGCACGCTGTCGACGGCGAAGACGACGTCGGCGAGTTCGATCGCCACCAGCGCCAGGAACAGCGGCGTCACGTGCAGGCTCGGCCGTCCGCTCTTCTCGTGCGGTCGGCGCACGAAGAAGCGGCCGGGTTCGCCGTCGCGGGCGACGGGGAAGAGGCGGGAGACGAAGCGGACGATCGGGTCGTCGCCGAGATCGCGCTTCTCCTCGCCGACGAAGAGCATCTTGACGCCGGTCACCAAGAGGAAGAGCGCGAAGACCGTCAGGATCCAGGCGAATTCGGCGACCAGCGCGGCGCCGAGGCCGATCATCAGCGCGCGCAGCACGACGACGCCGACGATGCCCCAGAACAGCACGCGGTGGCGATGCTCCGGCGGCACGCCGAAATGGGCGAAGATCAGCGCGATGACGAAGATGTTGTCGAGCGCCAGCGCCTTCTCGAGGGCGAAGCCGGTCATGTAGGCGAGGCCGGTGTCGGCGCCGCGCCAGACCCAGACGGCGACGCCGAAGGCGAGACCGAAGGCGATGTAGAAGGCCGAGAGGCGGACGCTCTCGCCGATGCCCATCGCCCGGTCGGAGCGGTCGTTGAGGCCGAGGTCGAAGGCCAGCAGGCCGGCGACGACGGCGAGGAAGCCGAGCCAGGCCCACAGCGGCGTGCCGAGCCAGAGCGTGAACAGCGGGGACGCGAATTCGAGCATGATCTCTCCTCCGGTCGGCTACGGAAGGAGAGATCCGACATCATGGACGCGCCGACGACGTCCACCAGAGGGGCCCGGATCGAAGATGGAGACGGCGGGCGCGGACGTCCGCCGGATGCGTGGGCCGCGGGCGGAAAGGCCCGCGAAAGATCCTCAGAACCAGCCTTCGTCGTCGCCGCCGGCATCGAAGCCGCCGTCGCCGTCGAAGAGGCCACCGCCGCTCGAGGCGGGGTCGAAGCCCGGGTCGACCGGCGGGTTGCGATCGCCGCCCTGGAAGACGTTGACGGTCTCGTTGATCACCGTGGTCGGCTGGTCGAAGAGGCCGGCACCACCGGTCGCGGCATGGGCGCCGGAACCGCCGAAGAGACCCTTGACCGCCTCGAAGGCGAAGAGACCGCCGGCGACGCCGGCACCGGTGCGGAGCGCCGAGCTCCAGAAACCGCCGCCCTGCGGCTGCGCCTGTTGGCCGGCATCCCACGGGCCGGGCTGCGGGCTGCGGCCGCCCCAGGGGCCACCCTGCGGAACGG
>DBMN01000247.1 GCA_002298965.1 Rhizobiales bacterium UBA697
ACGATCCGGCCCGCGAACGCACCGCCCTCGACGACGCCCTCGCCGGAGCGCGGGATGCCGTCGCCGCGACGCTCGCCACGCTCGGCGAGGACGACGGGCACGGTCGCCACGGCGGCGCCCGCACCGAGATCCTGACGGCCCATCTCTCCTTCCTGGAGGACCCGTTCCTCAGGAGTACGGCGGATGCCGCCATCGATGCCGGCAAGTCCGCCGCCTGGGCCTGGAAACATGCGGTCGACGCCCAGATCGTCGAACTCCGGGCGCTCGGCAATCAGGTCCTGGCCGAGCGTGCCACCGACCTCGAGGACATCGGTCAGCGCGTCCTGCGACTGCTGCTCGGCTGCGAGGAGGACAGGCTCGAACTCGCCGAGAACACGGTTCTCTTCGCCGAGGACCTGCTGCCCTCGCAGTTCGCCGAACTCGAACTCGATCGTCTCGCCGGCCTCTGCCTCGCCGCCAGCGGGCCGACCTCGCACGTCGCCATTCTCGCGGCCGCGCGCGGCATCCCGGCGATCGTCGCCACCGGACCGGACGCGCTGCGGGTTCCCGACGGTCAGATCGTGATCGTCGAGGCCGAGCGGGCGCGGGTTCGGATCAACCCCTCGTCGGACGAAGTCGCGGCGACCGAGGCGCGGATCACGCGACGCCGGACGCTCTATGCCGAGGCGCTGCGGCATGCCGATGCCGAATGCCGCATGGCCGACGGCACGCGCATCGAAGTGGTCGCCAATCTGGGATCGCTCGCCGACGTCTCCCGCGCTCTCGCCAACGGCGCCGAAGGCTGCGGCCTCCTGCGCTCCGAGTTCCTCTATCTCGACCGGACCGTCGCGCCGACAGAGGACGAGCAGTACGTCCGCTATCAGGCGATCGTCTCGGCGCTCGGCGGCCGCTCGGCGATCATCCGCACGCTCGACGCCGGTGCCGACAAGGACGTGCCCTACATCCGCCTGCCGACCGAGGAGAACCCGGCACTCGGCCTGCGCGGCATCCGCACCAGCCTGTGGCAGCCGGAGATCCTGCGCACCCAGATCCGCGCCCTGCTCCGGGTCGAGCCCTACGGGGCGTGCCGCATCCTGCTGCCGATGATCTCGACGCTCGCCGACCTGCGGACCGTCCGGGCGGTCATCGAGACCGAACGCCTGGCGCTCGGCCGCGAGACGCCGGTCGAGATCGGCATCATGGTGGAAGTGCCGTCTGCGGCGTTGCTCTCGGCGCATTTCGCGGCGGAAGTCGACTTCTTCTCGATCGGCACCAACGACCTCACCCAGTACGCACTCGCCATGGATCGCTGCAATCCGCGGCTCGCCCAACAGCTCGACCCGTTCCATCCGGCGGTCCTGAAGCTGATCGCGCTGGCGGCCGAGGGCGCGCGGACGCACGGACGCTGGGTCGGCGTCTGCGGCAACCTCGCCTCGTATCCGATCGCCGCCCCGCTGCTGATCGGTCTCGGCGTCACCGAGCTCTCGGCCGGTGCCGAGGTGATCCCGGAGATCAAGGCGATGGTGCGCGGTCTCGCGATGGAGCGGTGCGTCGCGGTCGCGCGTGCGGCGCTCGAGCTCGGCAGCGGATCGGACGTGCGTCATCTGCTCGCGACGGAATGGCCGGATCTCTGAGAGAGCGGACGAAGGTGGCCGGTGGCGGCACGGCCGGAGGCCGCCGTGCCACGGACCCAGGGAGTGAAGGCATCATGATCCTCGTGACCGGCGAAACCATCGTCGACTTCATCGAATCCGGCCGTTCCGGCGACAGCCGCACCTACGAAGCCGTCATCGGCGGGTCGCCGCTGAACGTGGCGACGGCGCTGGCACGGCTGGGCCGTCCGGTCGCCTTCTTCGGCGCGATCTCGACCGACCGTTTCGGTCGCGACGTGATCGATCGCCTCGTCCGCGAGGGCGTCGACATCGCCCTGGTGCGACGCACCGACCGCCCTGCGCCGCTCGCCTTCGCATCGCTCGACGACGAGGGCGTGGCGCAATACACGTTCACGCTCGCCGGATCCGCCGATCTGTCGCTCTCGATCGACGATCTGCCCGAGACGCTGCCGGCGACGATCGACTGCATCCACTTCGGTTCGGTCGCGGCCGCGATCGAACCGAGCGCCTCGGCGATCACGACGCTCGTCGAGCGCTTCGGCGACGCCCGGGTGGTGTCGTTCGACCCCAACGTCCGCGCCGCCGTCATCCCCGATCGGGCCGCCTGGCTCGCCCGCTTCGACGCGCTGCTGCCGCGCGTCGACGTCCTCAAGGCCAGCGCCGAGGATGTCGCCTGGATCTTCGGCACCGACGACATCGAAGCCGTCGCGCGCACCTGGTCGCGGATCGGTCCGAAGCTCGCCGTGGTCACGGCCGGTGCCGAGGGCGCCGTCGCCGCGGTGCGCGGGGAGATCGTCCGCATGCCAGCGGTCCAGGTCGACTGCATCGACACGATCGGCGCCGGCGACGCCTTCCAGGGCACGCTGTTGGAAGGGATCGCCTTTCACGGACTGATGAGCAAGTCGGCCCTGGCCGAACTGGATCCCGCGCTCCTGCCGTCTCTGATCGGGCCGGCGATCGCCGTCTCAGGCCGGGTCTGCGAGCGGCGCGGCGCCGATTTTCCCCGCGGCTCCGAGATCGCCGAACTCCTGTCGAAGTGAACGACCTCGCGGCGCCCCGCGATTGACGGCCGGGTCGGTGGTGCGCGAGACTGTTCGTTCGCACGAGGCCGACGAGGGAGTGCCCATACCGGCTCGGGCGGGCGTTCCGGGAGGAACGCGTCATCTGCGGACGGGGTTCGCGGAGCGTTTGTTCGTTTCGTCTCGCCTCGTCGGCCTGCGACCGGCGACACTCTGGATCTCATGCCTCGACAGAACCTCAACATCCGTCAGCTCGCCGAGAAGGCCGGCGTCTCGACGTCGACCATTTCGCGGGTGCTGAACAACTCCGGCTATGTCCGCCAGGAGGTGCGCGCCCATGTCGAGCGCATCATCGCCGAGACCGGCTACATCCCGAGCGGCATCGCCAAGCATCTGAAGAGCAGCCGATCGAACATGGTCGGCGTGATCATTCCGCGCATCAACTCCTTCGCCTCGAGCGAGATCACCGCCGGCATCTCCACCGAGCTCGCCGAGAGCGATCTCATGACCATCCTCGGCAACTCGGCCAACTCGCCCGATGCCGAGATGAACTACATCGAGATCTTCAAACGGCAGCGCGTCTGCGGCGTCATCATCCTGGCGACGGTCCTGACCGAGCGCCATCTCGAAGCGATGAACGACCTCGGCGTTCCGGTCGTGGTCGTCGGACAGGACGCGAGTGCATCCGGTTTCCCGTCTGTCCTGCAGGACGAACGGCGCGCGGCGCGCCAGATCACCGACTACGTCCTGCGCTGCGGCCATCGCCGGGTCGGTCTCATCGGGGTCGCCGATTGGGACGTCCAGGTCGGTTGCGAACGCAAGGGCGGCTGGGTCGACGCCCTGCGGGCGGCGGGCATCGAGCCCCGTCCCGAGGACATCGCGCTCGGCGGCTTCGACCTGACCGACGGCGCCGCCGGCATCGATCGCATCGTACCCTTCGTCAGCGACACGACGCCGACCGCGGTCGTCGCCGTCACCGACCGCCTGGCGATCGGCGCGATGAGCCGCCTGCTGGAACGCCGCACACGCGTGCCGGACGAGGTTTCCATCGTCGGGGTCGGCGACATCGACGTCGCCTCCGTCTACAGCCCGAAACTGACGACGATTCACTTCGACTATTTCGGCACCGGCAAGGCGGCGGCGGAAATGCTGATCGCGACGCTCGACGGCGAGACGACCGACCTGCGTCGCGTCATGCCCTTCGATCTGCGCATCCGCGACAGCGTCTCGATCCTCGACTGACGCGGGGACGGACCGCCGGGTGGCTCCATTTCGCCGTTTCATGAGAAGCGGGCGAGCGACGCACGTCGTCCCGGAGGACGCCGCGGCGCGCGCGGCGGTCCCCCGGGACGAGGCGTCTCGACGGGTGAGAGCGATCAGCCCTTCTTCGGCGGGTTGGCCGGCCAGGACTTGATCAGCGTGTCGTAGTCGACGGTCTCCGGCTTCGGCCGCTCGTTGGCGAGCTTGCGCTGCGGCGCGATGTTGCCGTCCTTCTCCGACTTGGAGAACCAGTACTCGGCGCTCTCCTTCTTGTTCATCTTCGGACCGCAGGCACCCTGCACACCCGACTTCTCGAGACGTTCGAGCACCGAATCCTGCGCCGTGGCGAGCGCGTCCATCGCCTGCTGCGGCGTCTTGGCGCCCGAGGAGGCGTCACCGATGTTCTGCCACCACAGCTGCGACAGCTTGGCGTAGTCCGGCACGTTGACGCCGGTCGGGGTCCACTGCACGCGGGCCGGCGAGCGGTAGAACTCGATCAGACCGCCGAGCTTCGGCGCCCGTTCGGTGAAGGACTTGTCCCAGATGTCGGAGTCGCGGATGAAGGTCAGGCCGATGTGGCTCTTCTTGAGGCTGACGACCTTCGACACGATGAACTGCTGGTAGAGCCAGGCCGCCTTGCGGCGATCGACCGGGGTCGACTTCAGCAGCGTCAGCGAGCCGACGTCCTGGTAGCCGAGCTTCATGCCTTCCTTCCAGTAGGCACCGTGCGGCGAGGGCGCCATGCGCCACTTCGGCGTGCCGTCGGCGTTCACGACCGGGCCGGGCTTGACCATGTCGGCGGTGAAGGCGGTGTACCAGAACATCTGCTGGGCGACGTTGCCCTGGGCGGGGATCAGCGCCGAGTCGTAGAAGGTCATGCCCGCCGCCTGGGGCGGAGCGTATTTCTTCAGCCATTCGAGATACTTGGTGACCGCGTAGACGGAGGCCGGGCCGTTGGTGTCGCCGCCGCGTTCGACCGAGGAGCCGACCGGGTTGCAGCCTTCCATGCGGATGCCCCACTCGTCGACCGGGCGACCGTTGGGCAGGCCCTTGTCGCCGTTGCCGGCCATCGACAGCCACGCGTCGGTGAAGCGCCAGCCGAGCGACGGGTCCTTCTTGCCGTAGTCCATGTGGCCATAGACCTTCTGGCCGTCGATCTCCTTGATGTCGTTGGTGAAGAACTCGGCGATGTCCTCGTAGGCCGACCAGTTGACCGGCACGCCGAGCTCGTAGCCGTACTTGGCCTTGAACTTCGCCTTGATGTCCGGGTTGGTGAACCAGTCGTAGCGGAACCAGTAGAGGTTGGCGAACTGCTGGTCGGGCAGCTGATAGAGCTTGCCGTCGGTCCACGAGGTGAAGGACTTGCCGATGAAGTCGCCGAGATCGAGCATCGGATCGGTGACGTCCTTGCCCTCGCCCGCCATCCAGTCGGTCAGGTTGACCGTCTGGTTGTAGCGCGGGTGCGTGCCGATGAAGTCCGAGTCGTTGATCCAGCCGTCGTAGACCGACTTGCCCGACTGCAGCGCCGTCTGCAGCTTCTCGACGAGATCACCTTCCTGGATGATGTCGTGCTTCACCCTGATGCCGGTGATCTCCTCGAAGGCCTTGGTCAGCACCTTCGATTCGTAGTCGTGCGTCGTCAGCGATTCCGAGACGATCGAGATCTCCATGCCCTTGTAGGGCTTGGCCGCGTCGGCGAACCACTTCAGCTCCTTCAGCTGCTCGTCCTTGGAGAGCGTCGAAGGCTGGAACTCGGTGTCGACCCATTTGCGGGCCGCCGCCTCGTCGGCGCGCGCCGCGTGGGCGGACATGGCGATCGCGAGCGTCGCCAATGAAATGCCGAATGCTCTCTTCATGGTCGTTTCCTCAGCTTTCGCGCCCTGTTCTTGTCGACGAGCCGGCTTCGGACGCATTCCGCCGGCTGCTGGTCTCGACGTCTCAGACGCGGCGGAACACCGCCGTCGCCCAGACGAGAGAGAGGCCGGTCGCCCAGAAGAGATCGCTCCCGGTCAGGGCGAGCCAGGCGAGATGGATGAAGGCGGCGCCGAGCAGCGAGACGAACAGGCGGTCGCCCCGCGTCGTCGGGAAACCGAGCACGCCGACGCGCTCAATCTCGGGCGCGCGGACCGCGAGCACGGTCATCACGGCGAGCGTCGCGGCGATCACGGCGAAGAACAGACCCGTCTGCCAGGTCCAGGCCATCCATGCGGTGTCCATGGCAAACCTCACACGCGGCCGAGGGCGAAGCCCTTGGCGATATGATTGCGGACGAACCAGATCACGAGCGCCCCGGGGATCAGGGTGAGCGCGCCGGCGGCGGCGAGAAGGCCCCAGTCGATGCCGGAGGCCGACACCGAGCGGGTCATGATCGAGGAGATGGCTCTGCTGTTGGTCAGCGTGCGGGCGAGCAGCAGCTCGACCCACGAGAACATGAAGCAGAAGAAGGCGGCGACGCCGATGCCGTTGGCGATCAGCGGCAGGAAGATCTTTCCGAAGAACTTCGGGAAGGAATAGCCGTCGATCCGCGCCGTCTCGTCGATCTCGCGCGGCACGCCCGAGATGAAGCCCTCGAGGATCCACACCGCCAGCGGCACGTTGAAGATGCAGTGGGCGAGCGCCACGGCCCACACACTGTCGAAGAGCCCGACCGACGAATAGAGATTGAAGTAGGGCAGGGCGAAGACCGCCGGCGGCGCCATCCGATTGGTGAGCAGCCAGAAGAACAGGTGCTTGTCGCCGACGAAGCGCCAGCGCGAGAAGGCGTAGGCCGCCGGCAGCGCCACGGAGATCGACAGGATCGTGTTCAGCCCGACGTAGCCGAGCGAGAAGGCGAAGCCGTCGAACCACTCCTGCGAGGTGAAGATCACCGCGTAGTTCTTCAAGGTCGGCTGCGACGGCCAGAGCGTCATCGAGGTGGAGATCTCGACGTTGCCCTTGAAGGACAGATTGATCAGCCAATAGATCGGCATCATCAGACAGAAGAGGTAGGAATAGAAGATGAGTCGACGGAGGTTCATGGTCAGGCCTCCCGGCTGTCTCTGGCGACGATCGCGGTGTAGAACACCCAGCTGACCGTCAGGACGATGAGCGTGTAGACGATCGACATCGCCGCGGCCTTGCCGAGGTCGAACTGACCGAGCGCGATCTTGACGAGGTCGATGGAGAGCACGGTCGTGGAGTTGCCCGGCCCGCCGCCGGTGACCACGAAGGGCTCGGTGTAGATCATGAAACTGTCCATGAAGCGCAGCAGCACGCCGATCAGCAGCACGCGGCCGAGCTTGGGCAGTTCGATGCGGCGGAACACGTCGAGCCGCGAGGCGCCGTCGATGCGGGCGGCCTGGTAGTAGGCGTCGGGGATCGACTTCAGCCCGGCGAAGCACAGGAGCCCGACGAGGCTCGTCCAGTGCCAGACGTCCATCACCACCAGCACCACCCAGGCGTCGACGACGTTGCTGGTCGGATTGAAGTCGAGACCGACGGCGTTGAGCAACCAGCCGAAGAGACCGATGTCGGCGCGGGTGTAGAGCAGCCAGATCATACCGACGACGTTCCACGGCACGAGCAGCGGCAGTGCCATCAGCACCAGCGCGAAGGCGAGGCCGGTGCCGGTGCGCGGCATGCACAGCGCGATCAGGATGCCGAGCGGCACCTCGATGGCGAGGATGGTCGCCGAGAAGGCGGTGGAACGCCCCAGGGCTTCCCAGAAACGGCCGCCGAGTTCGCTCGACGGGTCGAGCAGCTCGGAGTACCAGGCGGTGCCGTTCCAGAAGAACTGGTTGTTGCCGAACGTGTCCTGGAACGAGTAGTTCACCACCGTCATCAGCGGCAGAACCGCGTTGAAGGCGACCAGCAGGAACACCGGCAGGACGAAGAACCAGGCTCGGTTGTCGAAGGATTTGGTCATCTCTCACCCCACCCGCCGGCTGTCGGCATAGACGTGGATCTGTGCGGGATCGAAGGCGATCCGGGCCTCGGGACCGGCCGGGATCTCGCCGTCGGGAACCTGGGCCGCGAGCTTTCGTCCCTCGAAGAGGACGCGCGCGTAGCGCACGCGGCCGAGGTCGTCGATCCGCTCGATCGTCGCCGGATGACCCGCCCCGCGGGTCAGTCGGACATGTTCGGGACGGATGCCGATCTCGATGCGGTCGCCCTGCGGCGGTTTGGCGAGCCCGCGCGCCAGAGCGACGGCGCTTCCCCCCACGTGGGCGACGGCACCTTCGATGCGGGCGGGCAGGATGTTCATGCCCGGCGAGCCGATGAAGTGGCCGACGAACGTGTGCTCCGGCCGGTCGTAGAGCTCGTCCGGGCGGCCCGACTGGACGATGGCGCCGTCGTGCATGACCACCACCGTGTCGGCGAAGGTCAGCGCCTCGGTCTGGTCGTGGGTGACGTAGATCATCGTGATGTCGAGGCGGCGATGCAGCGCCTTGAGCTTCGAGCGCAGCTCCCACTTCAGCGCCGGATCGATCACCGTCAGCGGCTCGTCGAAGAGAATGGCGGCGACGTCCGGGCGGACGAGGCCGCGTCCGAGCGAGATCTTCTGCTTGGCGTCGGCGCCGAGGCCACGGGCGCGCTGGCCGAGATCGTCGCCGAGATCGAGCAACCCCGCGATCTCGCGCACCCGCTCGTCGACCAGCCCCTGCGCCATGCCGCGATTGCGCAGCGGGAAGGCGAGGTTCTCGTAGACGGTCATCGTGTCGTAGACGACCGGGAACTGGAACACCTGGGCGATGTTGCGCCGCTCGGTCGGCAGCCGCGTCACGTCGGTCCCGTCGAAGCGGACGGCGCCGTGCGACGGCGTGACGAGGCCGGAGATGATGTTGAGCAGCGTGGTCTTGCCGCAGCCCGACGGCCCGAGCAGCGCATAGGCGGCGCCCTGGCGCCAGACCGTGTTCATCGGCTTCAGCGCGTAGTCCGAGGGCTGCTGCGGGTTCGGCCCGTAGGCATGGGCGAGGTCGGCGAGTTCGATGCGGGCCATGGTCGACCTCTCACGCGGACGGACGGGCGCCGGGGGCGGACACCACGCGGCCGTCGGGGCTGAAGACGAAGAGACGGGCGGGATCGACGTGGACGGCGATCGGCGCGCCCGGGGCGATCTCGTGGACGCCGGGCGTCAGCGCCACCCAGCGCAGCGGCCCGGTGTGGACGTGGACGTAGCTCTCCGAGCCGGTGATCTCGGTGACGTCGACGGTGCCGACGAGTTCGATCGTCTCGACCTCGCCCGGCGCCAGCCGCAGATCGTGGGCGCGGATGCCGACGACATAGTCGCCGTCCGGCAGAGCGCCGAGCGGCCCGAGCGCCGAGGTCTCCGCCCCCGAGGGCAGACGCACCGCGTCGCCGCGTTTGGTGATCGCCATGGCGTTCATCGGCGGATCGGAGAAGGTCTGCGCGGCGGCGAGCGAGGCCGGCCGGCGATAGGTCTCGGCGGCGGGCCCGTGCTGCAGGATGCGCCCCTCGCCGAGGCAGATCGTGTTGCCGCCGAGGAGCAGCGCCTCGGCCGGCTCGGTCGTGGCGTAGACGAAGATCGCCCCGGTCTCGGCGAAGATCCGTGGCAGTTCCTCGCGCAGCTCTTCACGCAGCTTGTAGTCGAGGTTGGCGAGCGGCTCGTCGAGCAGGACGAGATCGGCGCCGCGCACCACCGCGCGGGCGATGGCGCAGCGCTGCTGCTGGCCGCCGGAGAGCTTCAGCGGCGTCTTGTCGAGATGGGCCTCGAGCTTGAGGAGCCGCGCGGCGGCCCGCACCTCGGCATCGATCCGGTCCGCCGCCACCTTCTGCACCCGAAGCGGCGAGGCGATGTTCTCGTAGACGCTCAGGCTCGGGTAGTTGATGAACTGCTGGTAGACCATGGCGACCGAACGGCGCTCGACCGGCTGGCCGGTGACGTCGCGGCCGTCGGCGAGAACGCGGCCGGCGGTCGGTCGATCGAGCCCCGCCATCACCCGCATCAGCGAGGTCTTGCCCGAGCGCGTCGGTCCGAGGAGGACGTTCACCGTCCCTCGCTCCAGCGAGAGATCGATGTCCCGGAGGTGCCACTCGCCTCCGGACTGTAGGGAAATGCCTTGGAGCGACAACGACATGTGCGCCTCGATCGGGTTCCGTCGGTGCATGGGGTCGGGTTCCCGCGATCGGTCGGATCGCGGGTCGACATGGCAAAAGGGTCCTCCGCACGCGGAAGCGGGTTCCGCGCGGCGTCGTGACGGGGGGTGGAAGGGGCGGCCTCAGCCGGCGGCCCAGTCCCTCGCGAGCGCCCGGGTGAGCGCCTGGAAGCGAGCGAATTTCGGCGCGTGCGCGGCATGGCGCTCGGCCGAGGGCTCGCAACGGCGGCGCACGCGGACCATGCGGGCGATCGCCGTTTCGAAATCGGGATGGGCGCCGATGGCCACCGCCGAGGCGATGGCGACGCCGCGGGCGCCGAGCTCGGTGCCGTCGGTCACCTCGATCGGCAGGCCGAGCACGTCGGCGAACATCTGCGTCCAGATCTCCGAGCGCGACGCACCGCCCGCCAGCCGGATCGACGTCGGCTTGGCCGCGTCGTAACCCGAGAGCAGCCGTTCGATGTCGACCCGGTGGGCATAGGCGATGCCTTCGAAGACCGCGCGCAGCACGTCGCCGAGCCGGTCGGAGCGCTTGACGCCGAGAAGGCCCGCCGGCGCGCCGCCGGGGCCGCCGAAGAGATAGGGGAAGAAGACGATGTCGTTGTCGCGGTCGAGCGCCTCGGAGACGTAGTCGTTGCAGACGTCGTAGACCGAGAGCCCGGCCGAGACCGCGCGATGGGCCTCGCCGTCGAGGATCTCGCGGCAGAACCATTCGAAGTTGGAGGCCGAGGTCGCCGCCCCTTCCGTCGCCAGGATCTGGTCGCCGACCGGATAGGGCATCTGCAGGAAGGGCACGACCGACAGGCGCGGCGCCTGGTGCAGCGTCGAATTGATCGAGAAGGTGCCGGCGATCATCGACAGCCGGTCGGGGCCGACGACGCCGGAGGCGAGCGCGGCGGCCGCGACGTCGACGACGCCGCGCACGACGGGCGTGCCTTCCTTGAGGCCGGTCTGGAGCGCCGCCGCGGCGGTGACGCGGCCGACCACCTCGGCCGAGGGGCCGATCTCCGGCATCCGCTCGAGCCATTCGGGGATGCCGAGGTCGGCGAAGATCTCGCGGGAATAGGTGCCGGTCGCGACGTCGATCGCCCCGGCGATGCCGGCGTCGGTCGGATCGGTCGAAAAGTCGCCGCAGAGCCGACCGCGCAGGAAGTCCTTGCAGAAGAGAACGCGGCGGGTACGGGCGACGACCTCGGGCTCGTAGCGGGAGAACCAGGCCATCAGCGCGATCGCCTGACCCGGCCAGATGCGCTGCTGGATGCGCCGGGCGGAGACGCCGGCGCGGCCGTTGCCTTCCCATTCGGCGACGAGGCCGGCGGCGCGGCTGTCGGTCGAGACGACGCCCGGACGCACCGGATCGCCGTTCTCGTCGGTCAGATAGATGCCGCTGCCGTAGCCCGAGCAGGACACCGCGACCACGTCGTCGGGCGAAGTTCCGGTCGCCTCGAGCACCGAGGCGATCGATTCACAGGCCGCCCGCCACATGCGCTCGGGGTCGCGCTCGGTGTGACCCGGCGCGGGAAACAACATCTGGTTCGGGCGGCGCTCGCAGGCGAGTTCCCGCCCGTCGAGATCGAAGAGCGCCGCCTTCGTCATCGTCCCGCCGGCATCGATGCCGATCAGACGCTCCCTCATGGCTTTCCTCCTGGCCGGACATTGCCGGCCGATCATTCATTTGCGTGTTCAACACGTCATTACATGTTGGATCATATCGAGAGCGATCGACTCGTCAATGCCCCTTTGGTGCTTTTTTCAAACGATGAGATCCGGCGAAATTTGTCGATCGTCTCCCATTGACAGCTCCGACAGGGTGTGATGCCCTTGAACTTGTAATAACGAGATCGGAGCATCCGTCGCCTCCTCGCAGGCGGGAAGCCTTCGCCACCGATCCCACGCCAACCGCTTCGACCGGAGCTCTCGATGCCGTCCCGCGATTCCATCCTCGACGTCCTGCGTTCGGGAAGAAGCCCCGAGGTCCTGATCATCGGCGCCGGGATCAACGGCATCGGCACGTTCCGCGATCTCGCCTTCCAGGGCGTTCCCGCCCTGATGGTCGACCGCGGCGACGTCTGTTCGGCGACGAGTTCCGCCTCCTCGCGTCTGATCCACGGCGGCCTGCGCTACCTCGAGATCGGCGAATTCGCCCTGGTGCGCGAATCGGTCGAGGAGCGCAATCGCCTCCTCCTCGACGCCCCCCATCTCGTCCGTCCGATCCGCGTCCGCATCCCGATGCGCGACCTGATGAGCGGGCTCTTCGCCTCGGTCGGCCGTTTCCTCGGCCTCGTGCGCTCGCCCGGCCCCAAGGGCGCGCTGGTGGTGGCGCTCGGCCTGATGGTCTACGACCTCTTCGGCCGCCGCGACCGCACCATGCCGCTCCATCGCATGGTGCCGAAGCGCGAGTTCCGCCGGACGATGCGCGGCCTCGACCCGTCGATCCGCTACATGGGCGAATATCACGACGCCCGCCTCGTCGCCCCCGAACGGCTCGGCTACGAACTGCTGGCGCAAGCCGAGGCGGTCTGCCCGGATGCGATGGCGGCGACCTACGTCGCGGTCGCCGGACGGCGCGGCAATGCCGTCGTGCTGACCGACGCCGAGAGCGGCGAGTGCTTCACCGTCCACCCCCGCGTCGTCGTCAACTGCGCCGGCGCCCGGGTCGACGAGGTCGACCTCGACCTCGGCATCCGCGAGAAGCTGATCGGCGGCACCAAGGGCTCGCATCTGGTGCTGCGCCATCGCCCCTTCGTCGAGGCGCTCGACGGCTGCATGCTCTACTTCGAGACCCCCGACCACCGCATCTGCCTCGCCTACCCGCTCGACGGCGACCACGTCCTGCTCGGCACCACCGACCTGCGCACCGACGATCCCGGCGACGTGGTCTGTTCGGCCGCCGAGATCGACTATCTCTTCGGCGTGATGCGCGAGGTGATGCCGGGTCTCGACCTCGACGTCGGCCAGATCGTCCACACCTACGCCGGCGTCCGCCCGCTGCCGGCGAGCGACGGGGTCGCCGGCGCCATCAGCCGCGATCATTCCATCCGCGTCTTCGAACCCGAGGGCGACCGGCCCTTCCCGGTCCTGTCGCTGGTCGGCGGCAAGTGGACGACCTTCCGCGCCTGCGGCGAGGAGATCGCCGACGCGGTGCTGAAGATCCTCGACCGCCCGCGCCGGCGCTCGACCGCCGGCGTGCCGATCGGCGGCGGTGCCGACTGGCCGGCCGACGTCGGCTCCCATGTGGCGGCGACCGCGGCGCGTTTCCGCATCCCCCAGGCCCGCGCGGCGATCCTCTTCGACCGCTACGGCACCGGCATGACGGCGATGCTCGCGCATTTTGCCGGCGAAACCGAAATTCCCCTCGTCCACCTGCCCGATCACTCGCGCCAGGAGATCGCCTTTCTGGCGAAGAACGAGCGCGTCGTGCATCTTGTCGACATCGTGCTGCGGCGAACCCTCGTCGCCCTGCACGGTCGGGCGACGTCGGACGCGCTCGCCGAACTCGCCGACGTCGTCGGCACCGCCCTCGGGTGGTCGCCGGAGCGTCGCGCGGAGGAGGCGCAGGCGGCCGCCGACGTCCTCGGCGACAACCACGACGTTCAGGGACGCCCGAGATGACAGAGACCCGCCGCCGCGCATCGCGTTCGAGCCCCGATCTCCTCGCCAGCCTCAAGCCGCTCGCCCCCCGCGAGGCCGGTTCGGGCCTGCCCCTGTGGTCGCAGCTCAAGACGGCGATCCAGACCATGATCGTCACCGAGCAGCTCGGCGAGAACGCCCGCCTGCCGTCGGAATCCGAGCTCTGCGAACTCTTCGGCGTGTCGCGGACCGTGGTGCGCGAGGCGTTGAACCAGCTCGTCTACGAGCGCGTCATCTACAAGCTGCAGGGCAAGGGCGCCTTCGTCGCCGGCAAGCGCGACGACCAGGGCTTCCTCGGCTCCAACATCGGCTTTTCCGGCGAGCTGCACCACACCGATCACGCCATCAGCCGCACCATCCTGCGGCAGGAACTGTCGAAGCCGACCGAGCGGGCGCGCGAGATGCTGAACCTCGCCTCGCCCGACGAGCCGGTGGTGGCGCTCGATCGCGTGCTGGCGGTCGACGGCGTGCCGCGCATCCTCGTCCTCACCTATGTCGTGTCGCGTCTCGCGCCCGGCTTCGAACAGGTGCCGATGCACAACCGCTCGCTCTACGAGACGCTGGCGCGGCGCTACGGCATCACCATGCGGCGGGCGGAACGCTGGCTCGAGGCCGCCTCCGCCACCGCCGAACAGGCCAAGTTGCTCGGCATCCCCAAGGGGGCGCCGGTCATCGCGATCGAGTCGATCTCCTACATGCAGACCGACGAACCGATCGAGTACTACACCGCCGTCTACAGGACGGATCACGCCCGGCTGCACTTCATCGTGAGCTGACGGCGTCGGCGCCGAGAGCCTCGGCCCCGTCCCGTCCCTCGCGAAACCAGCCGCCGGGCATCGAACAGGCGATCACGATCGCTCCCTCCCCGTCGCATCGGCCCGACCGGCCGGTTCGGCGAAGGGCGGAGCGCGTCCGAAGGAAACCGAAGGGCGAAACGCCCGGACTTTCGAGGAAGGAGACTACCGATGGCCCACATGGGAGACCTGGTTGCCGAGATGTTGGCGCAGTACGGCGTCGAACTGGTCTTCGGCATGCCGGGGGGACAGACGACGGCGCTGCACGACGGCATCTCGCGGCGGACCGACCGCATCCGCCACGTCCTGATGCGCGACGAGCGCAACGCCGCCTATGCCGCCGACGCCTATGCCCGCCTCACCGGCAAGCCCGGCGTCTGCGACGTCACCGTCGGCCCCGGCGCCAACCTGCTGCCGGCCGGCTTCATCGAGGCGCTCAACGCCTCGGTGCCGATGGTCGGCATCGTCGGCGAGTTGCCGCTCGACTGGCTGACGCTGAAGGAGAAGGGCATCGCCTCTCAAGGCTTCGACCAGCTCTCCTTCTTCAAGACCATCACCAAGGACAGCTGGCTGGTGCCCTCCGTCTCCGCCCTGCCGGAGATGATCCGCACCGCCTTCCGCGTCGCCACCTCGCCGCGGCCGGGCCCGGTCGCCCTGATCATCCCGCACGACGTCTTCGACGCCGAATGGGACGAGGCGGCGATCCGCATCGGCGTCGACGAACGCGCCATCCGCGCCCCCTTCGTCCGCTCCGCCCCCGTGGGCAGCGACGTCGACGCGGCGGTCGCCCTGATCCGGCGGTCGAAGCGGCCGGCGATCGTCTACGGCGGCGGCGTCCACGGCGCCGACGCCTGTCAGGAGGCGACCCGCTTCGCCGAACGGCTCGGCGGCCTCGCCGTCACCAGCCTGACCGGCCGCGGCTCGGTCCCGGAGACCGCGCCTCACGCCGCCGGCACGCTCAACCCGCTCGGCTCCTGGGCGGCGATCGAGCTGATCAAGGAGGCGGACCTCGTCATCTGGTGCGGCTCCAAGGCGAGCCAGAACACCGCGATGAACTGGACGCTGCCGCTGCCCGAACAGGCGACGATCACCATCGACGCCGACCCGGCCGAGCACGGCCGCACCTTCCACCCGACCGTCTCGCTCTTCGGCGACGTGCGCGAGGCGCTGCTCCTGCTCGAAGCGAAGCTCGAACCGCAGTCGCATCCCGAATGGGCGGCGCGCATCGTCGAGATCAAGGCGGAAGGCGAGCGGCAGAAGCGGGTCGAGATCGAGAGCGAGACGCTGCCGATCCATCCCGCCCGCGTCATGGCCGAACTCGCCGCCCGGCTCGGCGAGGACGACATCGTCGTCTCCGACGCCAGCTTCTCGGCCGGCTGGATCGCCAACCACCTGCCGGTCCGCAAGCCGGGTCGCGGCTTCCTCTACGCCCGCGGTCAGGGCGGCCTCGGCTATTCGACGCCGGCGGCGATCGGCGCGGCGGAGACGCGGCCGGGCACCCGCATCGTCACGGTCGCCGGCGACGGCGCCTTCTCCTACACGATCGGCGAGCTCGCCACCCAGGCGCAGCGGAACCAGAAGGTCGTCAACGTCGTCCTGAACAACGGCCGGCTCGGCTGGATCCAGCTGTGGCAGGAGATCTTCTTCAAGAACGTCCAGTCGGCGCTGCTCGAGAGCCAGAGCTGCCACCCGAACTTCGCCGACGCGGCGAGCGCGCTCGGTCTCGCCGGCTTCTACGCCGAGAAGCCCGAGGACATCGGCCCGGCCCTCGATGCCGCCTTCGCCCACGACGGCCCGTCGGTGGTCGAGGTGCGGGTCGACGATCTCGCCACCCCGATCCACTCGTTCAAGCGCCGCATGCGCGAGGGCGGCGACAGCCCGCGCCCGCGCCCCGGCACGGTCTACAAGCTGCGCGACTGGAAGGTGTCTCCCGACCTTGCCTGACGCAGCCGGGAAGCGGGATCCGACGGGACCGATCGCGGGCCGGCAAAACCGCGATCGGAGTTCCCTCCGCCGCGATCCCGCTTCCCTCTTTCCTCACGCCGCCTGCCGCAGGCGCCACGTCGTGCCGTCGGCGCTCGAGGCGAGGCC
>DBMN01000249.1:0-7512 GCA_002298965.1 Rhizobiales bacterium UBA697
GCCTTCGCATCGGCCGCGACCGGCACCTGGGCCAGAGCGGCCGCGATCGTCGCGGCGGCGGTCGGGTCGGGCGCGGTCTTCGGGTCGATCGTCGCCTCGAGCCGGGTCTCGAAGGGCATGCAGATGTCGTGGCAGAGGCCGATCATCACCTCGACCACCAGCCTGCCGGGCCTCGAGGGGTCGGCGAGCGCCGCGTCGATCGGCAGCACGACCGACTTCGTGTAGCCGATCGCCGTCAGCCCGGCCTCGTCGAAGCGCTCGGGCACGGGATAGCGCACCGTGACCGGCGCGAGCCCTTGCGAGGCGGCTGTCTCGAAACTCGGCGGAATGCCGGCGTCTCCCGGCGTCCGCCAATAGGTCTTCCAGCCCTCCGGCAGGTCGACGGCGATGCCGGCAGCGATCTTGCCCGCGGCGACGCCGGCGACGAGCAGGCGCACGTTGGCCTCTGCGGCGAGGGCTGCGGACGGGGCGGCGAGGGCGAGGAGGAGCGCGAGACGGGGGAGGCGGGACATGGACACTCTGTGAAATCGGTGGCGGACCCTAGCGCTTTGTCCGGCCCGCGTCTCCTCACGTCGTCGCGGGAGGCCCGCGAGGCGACGTGATCGTCGCGCCGTCGTCCGCCTGCCCTTGTTCCGCCCCGGTCGCGAGGTTAGATTCGGGGCATGGGTCGCCGCGGGCGACCGGGACGAGACGAGGTTCATGACGGTCGAAGAGAGCCGGTTTCTCGGCGGAAAGATCCTGATCGCCATGCCCGGGATGAGCGACGAGCGCTTCGAGCGCACGCTCGTCTACCTCTGCGCGCACTCCGAAGAGGGCGCGATGGGGGTGATCATCAACCGCCCGGCCGACCATGCCTCCTTCCCCGATCTCCTGGTCCAGCTCCAGATCGTCGACGAGGGCGAGCGCATCCGCCTGCCCGATCAGGCCCGCGCCATGAAGGTGCAGACCGGCGGCCCGGTCGAGACCACCCGCGGCTTCGTCCTTCATTCCTCCGACTGGCAGGTCGAGGATTCGACCCTGACCATCGACGAGCGCTTCTCGCTGACGACCACGCTCGAGGTGCTGAAGGCCATCGCCGAGGGCCGCGGCCCGAAGAAGGCGATGTTGGCGCTCGGCTATGCCGGCTGGTCGGCCGGTCAGCTCGAGAACGAGATCCAGTGGAACGGCTGGCTGCACTGTTCGGCCGAGCCCGAACTGGTGTTCGATCCCGACCTCGACCACAAGTACGACCGGGCGCTGAAGTCGATCGGCATCGACATCGGTCTCCTGTCGCGCGAAGCCGGTCACGGCTGATTTTCGCGTCCCTTCGTCGATTTCGCCGTCTCACGGATCACGCCGCGCTTGCCCCACGGCGGGGCGCGGCCTAGTGTCCCGCCTCGCCGCCGACGAGCGTCGCGGCTCGGCGAATTCGACGAGGAAGTTCGATCCGTGCGTTACGTCTCCACCCGCGGCGAGGCCCCCGGCCTCGGTTTCTCCGACGTGCTCCTGGCCGGCCTCGCCCGTGACGGCGGCCTCTACGTGCCCGAGACCTGGCCGACGATGACGCCCGAGGAGATCGCCGATCTCGCCGGCAAGAGCTACGCCGAGGTCGCCTTCCGCGTCATCTCGCGCTTCACCGGCAACGACATTCCCCACGACGTGCTGCGCGCGATGATCGAGGAGGCCTACGGCGCCTTCCACCATGCCGCCGTAACGCCGCTCTCCCAGCTCGCCGCCAACCACTTCCTGCTCGAGCTCTCCCACGGACCGACGCTCGCCTTCAAGGACGTGGCGATGCAGTTCCTCGGCCGGGTCATGGACCACGTGCTGGGTCTGAAGAACGAGCGTGCCACCATCGTCGGCGCCACGTCGGGCGACACCGGCGGCGCGGCCATCGAGGCCTTCCGCGGCCGCGAGCGGGTCGACGTCTTCATCATGTATCCGCACGGCCGCGTCTCCGACGTCCAGCGCCGACAGATGACGACGGTCGGCGACGAGAACGTCCACGCGATCGCGCTCGAAGGCACGTTCGACGACGCCCAGAGCATCCTCAAGGGCATGTTCAACCACTTCTCGTTCCGCGATCGGATCCGCCTGACCGGCGTCAACTCGATCAACTGGGCGCGGGTGGTGGCGCAGGTCGTCTATTACTTCTACGCCGCCTGCGCGCTCGGCGCGCCCGCCCGCAAGGTGTCCTTCACGGTGCCGACCGGCAACTTCGGCGACATCTTCGCCGGCTTCGTCGCCAAGAAGATCGGCCTGCCGATCGAGAAGCTCGTCATCGCCACCAACGTCAACGACATCCTCCACCGCACCCTCGAGACCGGCGTCTACGAGCTGCGCGAGGTGATCGCCTCGCAGTCGCCGTCGATGGACATCCAGGTGTCGTCGAACTTCGAGCGCCTGCTGTTCGAGGCGATGGACCGCGACGGTGCCGCCGTCGGCGCGCTGCTGAGCGGGCTCGGTCAGGCCGGGTCCTTCACGGTGCCCGAGGCGGCACTCGCCGCCATCCGCGCCGACTTCGCCTCCGGCCGCACCGACGAGGCCGAGACCGCGGCGACCATCGCCCGCATCCGCGCCACGACCGGTCAACTGATCGACCCGCACACCGCGGTCGCCGTCGCCGTCGCCGAGCGTTTCCTCACCGACGACGTGCCGATGATCACGCTGTCGACCGCCCATCCCGCCAAGTTCCCCGACGCGGTCGAGGCGGCGAGCGGCGTCCGGCCGGGTCTGCCGGTCTGGCTCGCCGACCTGATGGAGCGGACCGAGAAGTTCGAGGTCGTCGCCGCCGACCTCCTCGCCGTGGAGCGTTTCGTCGAGGAACGTTCGCGCGCGGTGCACGTCTGATCGCAGGAGGGCCGGGCCGAGCATGACCGTCGAGGTGACGAAACTGGCGAGCGGGCTCACCGTCGCCACCGAGCGAATGCCCCATCTCGAGACCGCGACGCTCGGCGTCTGGGTCGGCGCGGGTTCGCGATCGGAACGTCCGCACGAACACGGCATCTCGCACCTGCTCGAGCACATGGCCTTCAAGGGCACGACCACCCGTTCCGCCCGGCGCATCGCCGAGGAGATCGAGGCGGTCGGTGGTGAGATCAACGCCGCGACCTCGATCGAGAATACCTGTTTCTACGCCCGCATCCTCGCCGACGATCTGCCGCTGTCGGTCGACATCCTCGCCGACATCCTGACCCGCTCGGTCTTCGACCCGGAGGAACTGACGCGCGAGTGCCACGTCGTCCTCCAGGAGATCGGCGCCGCCGACGACGCGCCCGAGGATCTGGTCTTCGACCTCCTCCAGGAACAGGCCTTCCAGGGCCAGCCGATCGGCCGCCCGATCCTCGGCACGCCCGAGACCGTCGCCTCCTTCGGCCGCGACCATCTCGCCGCCTATCTCGACCGCCACTACCGCACCGAGAACGCGGTCGTCGCCGCCGCCGGACGCGTCGATCACGACGAGGTGGTGCGGCTGGTGACGGAGCGCTTCGCCGATCTGCCGACCGGCGCGACGCCGGGCGACGAGCCGGCGACCTGGACCGGCGGCGAGGTGCGCGAGGTGCGCGATCTATCCGAGGCGCAGATGACGCTCGCCTTCGAGGGCCGCCGCTACGCCAGCGAGGACCACCACGCCGCCCAGGTTCTGGCGACGGTGCTCGGTGGCGGCATGTCGAGCCGACTGTTCCAGGAGATCCGCGAGAATCGCGGTCTCTG
The DNA here is from genome assembly GCA_002298965.1 of Rhizobiales bacterium UBA697. Lineage (GTDB taxonomy): Bacteria > Pseudomonadota > Alphaproteobacteria > Rhizobiales > Ancalomicrobiaceae > Pinisolibacter. The sequence goes on from DBMN01000249.1 coordinate 3,694, forward strand.
CTATTCGATCTCGGCCTTCCACTGGGGTTATCGCGAGACCGGCCTCTTCGGCATCCACGCCGCCACCGGCGAGGACGACCTCGGCCGGCTGATGGAGGGCGTCGCCGACGAGATCGCCCGCACCGTCGCCTCGATCGACGACGCCGAGGTCGCCCGCGCCAAGGCGCAGATGCGCGCGGGGCTGCTGATGAGCCTCGAGAGCCCGGTGTCGCGCGCCTCGCAGATCGCCCGCCAGATGCTGATCTGGGGCCGTCCGCTGACCACCCGCGAGACGCTCGATCGCATCGAGGCGGTCGACCGGGCACGCGTCTCGCGTCTCGCCGCCGAGATCTTCCTCGGCGCGGCGCCGACGCTGGCGCTGGTCGGCCCGGTCGACGGCGCCATGGACGCGAGCACCTTCGCCGCCCGCCTCGCCGGCCGAGCCTGAGACGGGGAGGGCGGGGCATGGGCCTCTTCCGGGTCGATCCCTCCGAACTCCTGCCGACGCTGCGCGGCCCGACCGTGACGCTGCGCGGTCCCGACGTCGCCGACCATGCGGAATGGCGGGCGCTGCGCCACGCCTCGCGCACCTTCCTCGAGCCGTGGGAACCGACCTGGGGCGAGGACGACCTGCTGCGCCGCGCCTATGCCCGCCGTCTGGTGCGCTGGTCGAACGAGATCCGCGACGGCACCGCCCAGCCCTTCTTCCTGTTCTCGCGGGTGACCGGGGAACTCCTCGGCGGCGTCACGCTGGCGCAGGTGCGCCGCGGCGTCACCCAGGCCGGCACCATCGGCTACTGGATGGGCGAGGCCCATGCCGGCCGCGGCCACATGAGCGAGGCGGTGATGCTGCTCGCCCGCCACGCCTTCGGCACGCTCGGGCTCCATCGCCTCGAAGCCGCCTGCCTGCCCGACAACACCCGCTCGATTCGCCTCCTCGAAAAGGTCGGATTTCGCCGTGAAGGTCTGGCGCGTGCCTATCTGTGCATCGCCGGCCGTTGGCGCGACCACGTTCTGTGGGGACTGCTGCACGACGATCCGGTGCCCGCCCGCGCCGAAGACCCCGCCGACCTCTCCTCGGTGGGTATCGGGCGTGAATCGCTTGTCGACCGAACCTCCGGTCGGTAACACTCGCACGAGATTCCCGCGCGCTGGGGCGCATGGGCGAGGGAAGGAACGGTCCTTGAAGGTCCTGCGCACGATCGCCTTCGTGCTGATGGCGGCTCTCGTGGTCGTGCTCGCGCACGCCCGCGCGGCTCACGCCGTCGAAGCCATCACCGTCCCGCAGGACGTCCCGGCCCTCGACCTGACCCATGCCGTCGAGATGCGGCTCGGTGCCGGCGACCGTCTCCAGGTCTCCACCGCCCCCGGCGCCGACGGCATCGTCCGCCGCATCGAGGTGCGCGCCACGCAGGCCGGCGACACCGACTGGGTGGTCTTCGCCCTCAAGAACAATTCCGACGAACAGATCGACCGTCTGATCGTCGCGCCCTTCTTCCGTCTCGCCGGCTCCGGCGTGCTGTCGCCCGACCTCGGCTCGTCGCGCATCGCCTCGATCTCGACGTCGCAAGGCTTGGCGCCGGAACGCCAGATCAACGCCGAGGCCGATTCCTTCCTCATCACCCTCGACCCGCGCGCGGTGGTGACGGTGGTGATGGAACTGCGCGGCCCCCGCCTGCCCAAGCTCGTGCTGTGGGAGCCCGAGGCCTACAAGGACAGCGTCAACGCCTACACGCTGTTCCGCGGCATCATCCTCGGCATCTCGGGCCTCCTGGCGCTGTTCCTGACCATCCTCTTCGTGGTCAAGGGCTCGGCCATGTTCCCGGCCACCGCCGCCATGGCCTGGGCGGTGCTGGCCTATCTGTGCATAGACTTCGGCTTCTGGGACAAGCTCTTCCGCCTGCAACCGGGCGCCGATCAGGTCTATCGCGCCGGCGCCGAGGTGATGCTGGCGACGACGCTGGTGCTGTTCCTCTACGCCTATCTCAATCTCAACCGATGGCACGTCAGCTACAGCCACATGGTGGCCGCCGCCGTGCTGGTGCTGCTCGGCCTGCTCGGCGTCGCGGTGATCGACCCGTCGATCGCCGCCGGCCTCGCCCGCATCGTGCTGGCGGTCCTGGCGGTGATCGGCGCCGGCCTCGTCGCCTGGCTCGCCGCCCACGGCTACGACCGCGCCATCATGCTGATCCCGACCTGGGTGCTGCTGATCGCCTGGCTGATGGCCGCCGGCCTCGCGGTGTCGGGCGGCATCGACAACGACGCGGTCCAGCCGGCGCTCGCCGCCGGCCTCGTGCTGATCGTCATGCTGATCGGCTTCACCGTGATGCAGCACGCCTTCGCCGGCGGCGTCGTCGCCCAAGGGGCGACCGGCGAGACCGAACGACGGGCGCTGGCGCTGGTCGGCTCCGGCGACATGGTGTGGGACTGGGACGTGATGCGCGACCACATCTGGGCGAGCCCGGAGGTGGAAGACCTGCTCGGCCTCGAGCCCGGCGCGCTGGAGAGCGCCGCACGCGACTGGCTGGAGATCCTGCATCCCAAGGACCGCGACCCCTTCCGCTCGACCCTCGACGCGGTGGTCGAACAGCGTCGCGGCCGTGTCTCGGTGACCTTCCGTCTGCGCGCCCGCGACGGCCATTTCCGATGGTTCAAGCTGCGCGCCCGGCCGGTCGTCGGCTCCGACGGCGAGGTGGTGCGCTGCGTCGGCACGCTGCTCGACGAGACCGACGTGCACAATGCCGAGGAACGGCTGCTGCACGACGCCGTCCACGACAACCTGACCGGCCTGCCCAACCGCGAACTGTTCTTCGACCGCATCTCCTCGGCGATCGTCCGCGCCCGCGCCGAGGGCATCGGCCGTCCGTCGATCATCATCGTCGACATCGACCGCTTCAAGAACGTCAACGACAGCCTCGGGCTGTCGATCGGCGATTCGATGTTGCTGACGGTCGCCCGCCGCCTCGCCCGCCAGATGAAGCCGCAGGACACGCTCGCCCGCATCGACGGCGACCAGTTCGGCGTCGTCGTCATCTCCGAGAACGAGCCGGAGCGCATCGCCGCCTTCGCCGACGGCATCCGGCGTGCACTGAAGACGCCGATCACGCTGGGCGAACGCGAGGTCTTCCTCACCACCTCGATCGGCGTCGCCATCTGGGACGGCACGGCGAAGAAGGAGGACGATCTCGTCAAGGACGGCGAGATCGCCATGTATCACGCCAAGCGCCTCGGCGGCGACCGCATCGAGGTCTTCCGGCCCTCGCTCCGCCAGCACGCCGTCGACACGCTCGCGATCGAGTCCGACCTGCGCCGCGCCCTCGAGCGCGAGGAGATCAAGGTCCTCTTCCAGCCGATCATCGCGCTCGCCGACGAGACCATCGCCGGCTTCGAGGCGCTGGTGCGCTGGGATCACCCCAAGCGCGGCCGTCTCGGCGCCGGCGAGTTCATCTCGATCGCCGAACGCTCCGGCCTGATCATCCCGCTCGGCCTGCTGGTGCTCGAGAAGGCCGCCCGCCAGCTCTCCCACTGGCAGGAGGAGTTCGGCAACGATCTCGGCATCTTCGTCTCGGTCAACGTGTCGTCCCGCCAGCTGCTGCGTCACGACCTGATCAACGACGTGAAGGCGGTGCTTTCCCGCGTCGACGTCACCCGCGGCACGCTCAAGATCGAGGTCACCGAGAGCCTCGTGATGGAGAACCCGGAATATGCCGCCAAGGTGCTGGAGCGCATCAAGGAGCTCGGCGCCAGCCTCGCCCTCGACGACTTCGGCACCGGCTATTCCTCGCTCTCCTACCTGCAGCGCTTCCCCTTCGACAGCATCAAGATCGACCAGTCCTTCGT
>DBMN01000249.1:7536-8037 GCA_002298965.1 Rhizobiales bacterium UBA697
GGCGCCGAGACCCGCGCCGACGTCGAGATGCTGCAGCGGCTCGGCTGTGAGTCGGCGCAAGGGTTCGTCTGGGGTGAACCGATGACCGCCGAGGAGGCCCGCCGCTTCATCTCGCGCTCCTCGCGCGTCGCGGCACAGTGACGCCTCACTCCGCCGCCGCGAACCCTTCGTCGCGTCGACGTTCCGCGCGCAGGCGGAACCAGAAGACCACCAGCGAGGCGATCGACAGGCCGTACCAGGTGATGGCGTAGCCGAGGTGGTTGTCGGAGAAGGCGAGCCGCGTCTCGCCCGCCTGCGGCAGGCCGGAGGGCGGCGTCGCGCCGACGCCGGCATCGATCGAGTAGGGCAGGGTCCGGTCGACCGGCAGCCCGACCGCCGCCGACAGGGCCCGCGCGTCGCGCACGAAGAAGCTGCGCTTGGCCGGCTGGTCCGGCGGCATGAAGAAGCCGCGCGTTTCCGGCCGACGTGCCAGTCCCTCGATCGCCGCGGGGCCTGCGGCGG
>DBMN01000045.1 GCA_002298965.1 Rhizobiales bacterium UBA697
GCGCCCTCCTCAGCATGAGGCGCATGTGATTGTTTCAAAAATGAAAAGCGCCTCATGCCGAGGAGCGGGCCGAGGGCCCGCGTCTCGAAGCATCGCGCACCCGCGCACGGCGTCTCTGCCTGCCGGCTCACGCCCGCGCGGCACTCGTCGCCGTCGCCGGCCAGACGCCGCTCATCATCGGGGTGCCGAGCGGCACCTTCAGTCCGGTCTCGCCGAGCCTGGCGCGGGCCTCCTCCGCCGAGATCCGGCCGTCGAGCCGGGCGCGGAAGACCGCCGCCACCGCGATCATGTCGCAGTCGTGCGGCGAGAGGCGGAACGCCCCGACCCCCGCCGCGATCAGCCGCTCGCATTCGTCCAGCACGGCGACGCAGTCGCGCGACATGGTCTGGACGCCGTTGATCGAGAGGAACGCCTCGCCGTCGAGCGTGTCGACCTCGAGCCCGTCTGGATCCTTGTTGCAGACGAACTGGCAGCTGTCCTTGGCGAGCCCGTGGATGCGGGCGTGATAGCAGCGCCCGGAGATCGCCAGCGGCAGACGGCCGAAGGCATGGACCTGGATCTCGACGCCGAGGCGATTGCCCTCCGCCGCCAGCCGCTCGATCGAGCTCATCGGCAGCTCGTAGGGCAGCGCCACCGACCACGCGCCGCGCCGAGCGAAGAAGCCGAGCGTGCCCTCGTCGTAGACGTTGACCAGCGGCGACACCGCGAAGCGCCGGCCCGGCCCGAGATGGGCGAGCGGCGTCATGTCGTTGATCTCGAACTCGACGCCGTCGAGGCCGGCGAGATCCTTCACCAGCTGGCGTTCGCGCTTCAGCGTCGGCAGGGCGAGGGCGTCGACCACCACGGTCTTGCCGGCCCGCGTCAGCCGCTCGATGGCGTCGGGCAGCCGGTCGGCGAAGAAGGGTTCGCGCTTGGAACAGACCACCTCGCCGACATGGACGCGGGTGACCTCCGCCTCGTCGGCGACGCGGGCGTAGAAGTCGGAGAGGCGATCCGCCGACCAGTTGAACAGCACCGGCCCCATCACCAGTGCCGGGGACTTCGTCTCGGTCGTCATCGCATTCACCGCCAGGTCTTCTTGTAGGCGCCGGTCGTCGTCGTCTGGCCCTCGGCGAGACGCTTCGTCATGTCCGAGGCGATCGGCCGACCGGCCATGCAGTCGTCGACCGCCTTGCGGAAGGCCTGCACCACGGCCTGGGTATAGGCGCGGCTGCGCTGCCGGCCCTCGATCTTGAAGGCGGTCACGCCCGCCTCGATCAGGCCGGGGATGAGGTTCGCCGCGTCGAGACTGACCGGATCCTCGAAGACGTGGCCGGAATAGTCGCCCGCGGTGAAGCGGCCCTTGCACAGTGTCGGATAGGGCGCCGCGACGCCCTTCGGCGTGCGGTCGATCGTGTAGTCGCCGAGCCGGGCGACCAGTTCGTCGCCCTCCTCGTGGTACTGGACGTGGCTCGGCGGCGAGCAGACGCCGGTCATGTTGGGCGACTTGCCGGTCGCATGGCTGGAGAGCGAGCACCGCCCCTCGGCCATGACGCAGAGCCCGCCGAAGACGAAGACCTCGGTCTCGCAGGCGATTTCGGCATTGATCGCCGCGATCTCCGGTACGGTCAGGATGCGCGGCAGCACCACCCGGCGGATGCCGAAGGTCTCGACCCAGAAGCGGATCGCGTCCGGGTTGGCGGCCGCCGCCTGCACCGAAAGATGACGGCGCAGGTTCGGGTGCTTCTCGGCGGTATGGGCGACGAGGCCGATGTCGGCGAGGATGACGGCGTCGGCGCCGGCCCCCTCGGCGCGGGCGACCGCGTCGTGCCAGACCTTCGCCCCGCCGGCGCGCGGGAAGGTGTTGATGGCGACGAGCACCTTGGCGCCGCGGGCATGGGCGAACTTCACGCCGTCGATCAGCTCGCGCTCGTCGAAGTTCAGGCCGGGGAAGTTGCGGGCATTGGTCTCGTCGCGGAAACCGCAATAGACCGCGTCGGCGCCCGCCTCGACGGCGGTGCGCAGCGCGGCCGGCGTGCCGGCGGGACAGACGAGTTCGGGACGGACCTTCACGGGCGCGTTCATGCCGGCGCCCCCGGTCGGCCGAGCGCCACGCCCGTCACCTTCTCGGCCAGCGGCCGCACGGCGTCCAGCACCTGCGACACGTAGGAGGCGGCCGGACCGGTCATCGAGGCGATCTCGGCGGGAAGGTCGATCTCGGCGTCGTCGACGGCATTCCTCAGCGCCAGCACCGCCTCGGTGTCGCCCTCGATGACGATGTCGCGCGAGAAGAACAGCGCATCGCCGTCGAGCGCCCCGTGGACCATGCCGACGAGGGCGGCGAGCGGTCCGGCGATGCGGGCGTCGTGGTCGGCGTCGATGGTGCCGGCGGCATTGCGCTTCACCGCGTGGAGCTGCGGCCGGATCGCGTCGGGGGCGAGCAGGAAGCCGAAGGAGAGATCGGTCGGCTCGATCAGGAAGCGCTTGGAGGCGTAGTCGCCCAGTCGCGAGAAGAGAGACGGATGGCGATCGGTCAGCGAGGTGACGAATCGCTCGAGCGCCACGTCGAGCGGCAGGGTCGGCAATCGCCCGAGAATCCGGTCGATGAGCCTTGGAAAGCGCGGGATGAGCGTATCGGTCATGATCGTGCCGGCATGATGGGGCCGCGCCGGAGGACGCGACGAACGGGGGAAGGTTTCACATTCACCCCCCGCCCGTCCTTGCGGTCGATCAATCCTTCGTCGCATGCCGCCCGGCGGTGGCCTCGCGCCACGCCGCGACGTCCGGTTCTTCCAGGAGCGGACGCAGGAAGTCCCAAGCCGCATCGAGCCGGGTCAGCGCCGCCTCGCCCATGTCGGTGCCGAGCGCGAACTGCTCGCCGCGGATGCCCATCACGAAGGAGGGCGGCGGCGTGCGTTCGATGACGCGCGAATAGACGTCGAGCACCGCCTCCGGCGCCATGGCGTGGGAGGTGTGGGTCAGCCCCTCGCGCGGGCCGATCTCCTCGAAGGAGAAGGGATCCGGCGCGATCAGGCTGGCATCGACGAAGAGGGCGATGTCCGCCCCCGTCAGGTCGAGCGCGTGTTCGAGCTGGAGCTGGAAGTCCTCGTGCGCGGTGACGTGGTCGAGGCCGAGCGCCTCGACCCGCTCGACGAGAGCCGGTCCGAGCCCGTCGTCGCCACGCGACGCGTTGCCCCATCCGAGCACGACGATGCGTGGTCGGGCGGGGCGTTCGGGCTCGGCCGCTCCCCCGGAGCCGTCCGTCGGGACGGCCCCCGTGGCCTTGGCGGATCGTCCGCCGAAGCCGAAGGGAGCGGCGTCGGCGCCGCCCCCGATCTCGTTCGATCCTTCGCTCGGGCGCGTCTCCGCGCCGTCGCTCTCTTCCGTCGTGTCTTCGCTCACGCGATCCCCGCCATGTTGCGGCGGGCACGATGCACCAGAGCGCCGCTCGCGTCGACCAGATCGACTTCCAGCGGCATCTGGCCGAGCGCGTGCGTGGCGCAGCTCAGGCAGGGGTCATAGGCGCGGATCGCCACTTCGATGTGGTTGAGCAGCCCCTCGGTGACCTCGCGGCCGTCGAGATACTGGCTCGCCACCGAGCGGATCGCCTCGTTCATCGCCTGATTGTTGTTGGTGGTCGAGACGATGAGATTGCAGAAGGTGACCTGATCGTCCTCGTTCACCCGGTAGTGGTGGAAGAGGGTGCCGCGCGGCGCCTCGATGACGCCGACCGCCTCGCCGCGCCGATCGCCCTTGTCGGCCATCAGGTCGGTGCCGAGGATCTCCGGATCGTCGAGCAGATCGCGGATCATCTCGCAGGCGTTCAGGACCTCGATCAGACGGGCCCAGTGATAGAACAGCGTGCCCATCACCGGCTTGCCGTTGCCGAGCTGCATCATCTTCTTGCGCTCGATCTCCGAGAGCGGCGTCGACATGCGGCTCGCCGACTGGACGCGGGCGAGCGGGCCGACCTTGTACCAGCCGTTCTCCGCCCCGAGCGAGCGGATGTGCGGGAACTTCATGTAGGACCAGGTCTTGGCCTCTTCCTCGAGCACCTGGTCGTAGCCGGCGTAGTCGACGTGGTCGAAGATGGTGTCGCCGTCGGCGGTCACCGCGCGCAGGCCGCCGTGGTAGTAGTCGAGCGTGCCGTCGGCATCGACCATGCCCATCATGTTCGAGCGGAACTCGCCGAACGTGTTGTAGAACTCGGGCTTGGTGCGATGGAGCGAGGCGACCATGTGGACCGCGCCCAGCGACCATTCGATCATCTGGTCGATGTCCTTGCGCATCTCGTCGCGCTCGGCCCGCGTCAGCGCCTTGTTCATGCCGCCGGGGATGGCGCCGGTGCCGTGGATGCGCTTGCCGGCGGTCATGCGGATGACTTCCTGACCGTACTTGCGCAGCAGCACGCCCTGCTTGGCGATCTCGGGGAAGTCGAGCGCCACGCCGACGATGTTGCGCCGCGTCGGCTCGCTGTCGAAGCCGAGCAGCAGGTCGGGCGAGGCGAGGTGGAAGAAGTGGACGGCGTGGCTCTGCACCATCTGCCCGTAGTGCATCAGCCGGCGCAGCTTCTCGGCGGTCGAGGGCAGCGCGCCGTACCCGGCGATCAGGTCCATCGCCTTGACGGCGGCGAGATGGTGGGAGACCGGGCAGATGCCGCAGAGCCGCTGCACGGTGACCGGCACTTCCCAGAAGGGACGCCCTTCGATGAAGACCTCGAAGCCGCGGAACTCGACGATGTGGAGCCGCACCTGATGGATGCGATTGGCGTCGTCGAGCAGCAGCGTCACCTTGCCGTGACCCTCGACGCGGGTCACGGGGTCGATGGCGATGCGCTTCAGCTTCTGAGGATTGGCGGCAGTTTCCAGACGGGACATGGGTCGGCTCTCCTCAATCGAAGCGCAGCATCGGGTGCTCGAGGCGCGGAATGCGGCCGTCGATGAGATCGGTCAGATACTTCCAGATGGCGTCGCCTGACGGCGGGCAGCCCGGGATGAAGTAGTCGACGCGGACCACCTCGTTGATCGGGTGGACCTTGTCGAGCAGCAGCGGCAGTTCCGGATCGTTCGGCACCGTGCCCATGCCGTTGCCGGCCCGATCGGAATAGACGCGGCTCAGGCACTCGCCGACGTCGAGGTGGTTGCGCTGCGCCGGCAGGCCGCCGTTGACCGCGCAGGCGCCGAGCGCCACCAGGACCCTGGCGTTGGCCCGCAGCTCGCGCAGCACGTGGACGTTCTCGGCATTGGCGACGCCGCCCTCGACGATGGCGATGTCGACCGGGCCGCAGTGCTTGATGTCGGTGATCGGCGAGCGATCGAACTCGGCGATCTCGGCGAGCGCCAGCAGGCGTTCGTCGATGTCGAGCAGCGACATGTGGCAGCCGAAACAGCCCGACAGCGAGGTCGTGGCGATCCGGACCTTGGTCTTGCGGACGGTGGGGGGGACATGGAACATTGGACTCACGCCTCCTCGGTGGCCCGCTTCTCGGCCTGGGTGGAAATCGCGTCGACGTCGTAGATGCGTTCGCCGATCGGAACGGCGAAGCCGACCCGCTTGGGCAGGATCGCGCCGACCGGGCAGACGCTCGCCGCCTTGTCGCCGAGCGCGAAGTCGGTGTCGCCGAGCTTGCCGGTCGGCGAATTGATCACGATGTGGCTCTCGGTGCCGCGGCCGGCGAGGGCGAAGACGTCCTTGCCGTCGATGTCGCGCGAGGCACGCACGCACAGCTCGCACATGATGCAGCGGTTGAAGTCGATCACCACGTCCGGGTGCGAGGCGTCGAGCCCGCGCGCCGGATAGAAGTGCTCGTAGTGCGGCGTCAGCATTTCCAGGTCGTAGGCCAGCGCCTGGAGCTTGCAGTTGCCGCTCTTCTCGCAGCCGGGGCAGAAGTGGTTGCCCTCGACGAAGAGCATCTGCAGCAGCACGCGGCGATTGCCGTTGAGCTCGGGCGTGTTGGAGGCCACTTCCTGGCCCGGCATCGCCTTGACGGTGCAGGCCGAGACGAAACGGCCGTTGACCTTGACGGTGCAGAGCTTGCACGAGCCGTGCGGCTTGAACTCGGGGTGATGGCAGAGATTGGGGATGAAGTGCCCCGCCTTCAGCGCCGCCTCGAGAATGGACTGTCCCCGCTCCAACGGAACCGGACGGCCGTCGAGGAGGAAGGTTTCGTAGTCGCTCATCGTTCCCTCCTCAGGCGTGGTCGAGCATGTGGCTGTCGGCGTCCTCGCGACCGGTCACGGCACGCGCCCGGGCGAGGGCGGCGTCGAGGTCGAAGGAGGGCTCGAAGTCCTTGCGCGCGAGGCGCTTCTCGTAGTCCTCGCGGAACTTGCCGATGGTGTCGGCGATCGCCGAACCGGCGGTCTGGCCGAGGCCGCAATGGGCGCCCGCCTTCATCACTTCGCGCAGATGGGTGAGCTCGCTCATCTCGTACTGCGTGCCGTGGCCGGACGCGATCTTGTCCATCAGCTTGGCCTGGATGGTCGTCCCGACCCGGCACGGCGTGCAGAAGCCGCAGCTCTCGTGCTCGAAGAAATGCGCGAAGTTGCGCGCCACCTCGAACATGTCGCGACGCTCGCCGAACACCATGAAGGAGCCGGCGGTCGGCACGTCTTCGAAGGCGATGCGGCGGCCGAACTCGCGCGGGCCGAGGCAGGTGCCGGCGGCACCCGAGATCTGCACGGCGCGGGTGTTGCGGGCACCTGCGTCTTCCAGCACCTGATTGACGCGCACGCCGAAGGGATACTCGTAGATGCCGGGGCGCTCGACGTCGCCGGAGACCGACAGGATCTTCGTACCGGTCGACTGCTTGGTGCCGTAGCCCTCGTAGGCGGCACCGCCCTGCAGCGCGATCTCGGTGACCTTGCACAGCGTTTCGACGTTGTTCACGACCGTCGGCTTGTTCTTGTAGCCGCAGGTGACCGGGAACGGCGGCCGGATGCGCGGACGCCCCGCCTTGCCCTCGAGGCTCTCGATCAGCGCCGTCTCTTCACCGCAGATGTAGGCGCCGGCGCCCATGTGGATCTCGATGTCGAAGTCGAAGCCGGCGACGCCGCAGACCGACGTGCCGAGCAGGCGGCCGGCCCGCATCTCGGCGAGCTTCTCCTCGAGCGGCGCCCGCAGGTAGAGGTATTCGCCGCGCAGATAGACGAGGCCGAGGCGGGCGCCGGTGGCCCAGCCGGCGAGCACCATGCCCTCGAACACGCGCTCGGGGTAGAACTGCATCAGCACCCGGTCCTTGAAGGTGCCGGGTTCGCCCTCGTCGGCGTTGCAGACGATGAAGCGCTCGTCTCCGGGGGCCTTCTTGGCGGCTTCCCACTTGACGCCGGTGGTGAAGCCGGCGCCGCCGCGGCCGCGCAGGTTCGACCGCTTCACTTCCGCGAGCCAGGCGTCGCGCCCGAGCGCGATCGCCGCCTTCAGCGCCGAACCCGGCACGAAGTCGGAGCCGAGCAGCATGTCGGCGCGGCGGATGTTGTGCTCGACGACGAAGAGGTCCTGCGGCCATTCGGCCAGCGGCACGTCGGAGCGGATCAGATCGCAGATCCGGTCGGCCTTGCGCAGCGTCATCGCCGGGATGGCCATGCCGTTGACCAGGATCGCCGGACCCTGGTCGCACATGCCGGTGCAGGAGGTGAAGTCGAGGCTGACGCGACCGTCGGCCGAGACCTCGCCGCGCGCGACGCCGAAGCGGCGGGCCATGTGATCGAAGATCGCCTGGTTGCCTGCCATCCGGTCGGTGATGTTGTCGGAGAAGAGGATGACGTGGCGCCCGCGCGGGGTCCGGTAGAAGAAGGAGTAGAACTCGAGGGTCGACTCGACGGCGCCGATCTCGAGCCCGAGACCCGTCGCCACCGCCGCCACGGTGGCGGGCGGGATCCAACCTTCGATGTCCTGGACGTCGCGCAGGATCTGGACGAGACGGCTTCCGTCGCGCCCGTGCGCGGCGAGAATGGCGTCGAGATCCGTCTTTCTGGTTTTGTCGGCCTTCGTCACCTGACTCTCCTTCACGGAATTGGAGCGCTCGGTGATGCCCCGCGAAGGCCGCAGGGTCGCTGATCTGCGTCAACCGCCGACGAGCCGTGCCGCCGACGCATTTCGCGGTGGAAGTGGGAAGATCAGACTTTGGTCTGACGGGGCCGTCGAGACTTCGCCCTTCGCGATGCAGCATCGGGAGCGATGGCTGCGTCGCGATCTGCGACTTTCGTCCATGAAATGTCAGCAGACGATTCTGGAAGTGGCGTGTCCGCTTCGAAGTGTCGCTAAACGATTTGCACGCAACTGTCGGCCGGACGGTTGACGACGGCCGTCGGCGTCACTTTTTCCGCAGAGCGTCGAGAAGAGCCGCGCCGAGAGCGCCCGGCGCGGCGTTTCCCGAGCCGGTTCCGCCGTCGCGGCCGCGGCCG
>DBMN01000258.1 GCA_002298965.1 Rhizobiales bacterium UBA697
GGCTATTTCCGCAAGCTCTCGGCCGAAGGGCTCTTGTCGCTCGCCCCGACGCTGGTCGTCGCCGTCGGCGGCGCCGGCCCGCGCGAGGCGCTCGACGTCGTCGCCGGGGCGGGGGTGAAGGTCGTCCAGCTCGACGACGTCTGGACGGAAGCCGGCGTGATCGACCGGATCGATCGGATCGGCGCGCTGGTCGGGCGGAAGGCCGAGGCCGAGCGGACGGCGGCCCGCGTGCGCGCGGAGTTCGCCGAGCTCGCGAGCGAAAGGGCGGCGCGGCTGACCAATCCGCGCGTCCTCTTCCTGCTCGCCTTCTCCAACGGCCGCCCGGTCGTCGGCGGCAGCGCGACGGCGGCCGACGCGATGATCGCGCTCGCCGGCGGGATCAACGTCGCCGGGGATTTCCAGGGCTACAAGCAGATGACCGACGAGGCGATCCTCGCCGCCGCGCCCGACGTCGTCGTCACCATGGCGAACGGTCCCGACGCGATCACCGCCGACACGCTCTTCGCCATGCCGGCCTTCCGCGACACGCCGGCCGCCAAGGGGCGGCGCCTCGTCGCCATGGAAGGGGCGGGGCTCCTCGCCTTCGGCCCGCGCACGCCGCGCATCGCCGCCGACCTGATGACGCGGATCACGCTCTCCGAGGCCGCCGCCGACATCTGCGCCGTCGACACGCGTCGCCCGGTCCACGTCCATCCGGTCCGCTGAGGCGGGCCGTCGCTCAAACGGCGGCGCGGCGATCGCGTGAGTGCTCCGCCGCGCCGCGCGCTCTCGTCCGTCACTTGATGGTTTCGGCCGCCTTCTTGACGAAGCGATCGTCGAAGGTCTTCGGCAGATCGATGGTCTGGCCGGCGAAGGCCGCCGGTTCGGTCGTCTCGAGGAACTTCAGCGTCGAGGTCATGCCCTCGGCCGGCACGATGCCGGTCTTGGAATAGGTCGGCAGCGAGGCCTTCACCGACGTCAGATAGAGCGTCTTGTCGCCGAGCCAGTAGTCCTCGGGAACCGCGGCGGCGATCTCTTCCGGCGTCGCCTTCTCGATCCACTTCAGCGTCTTCCAGAAGGCGTTGGTGAGCGCCTGCATGGTGTTCGGATTGGCCTCGGCGAAGTCGGTCTTGACGTAGAGCACCGCCGCCGGATTGGTGCCGCCGAAGACGGCGCGGGTGCCTTCCTCGGTGCGGGTGTCGACGAGGATCTTCACCGCGTCGTCGGCCTGGAGCTTGGAGATCACCGGGTCGAGATGGGCGACCGCATCGACCGCGCCGTTCTCCAGCGCCGCCACCGCCGAGGCGCCGCCGCCGACGCCGACGAAGGCGACGTCGTCCGCCGTCAGCCCCGCCTTGGCGAGCTGGTAGACCGTGGTCAGGTGGGTCGAGGAGCCCGGCGCCGTGACGCCGATCTTCATGCCCTTGAGGTCGGCGATGGTCTTGACCTTGTCGGCCTTGGCCTTCGAGACCGCCCAGACGATGCCGGGGAAGCGGCCGAGCTCGATCGTCGCGGTGATCTTCTGGCCCTTCTGCTGCATGCGGATCGTGTGCTCGTAGGCGCCGGTGACCGCGTCGACCGAGCCGCCGACCAGCGCCTGCAGCGCCTTGGCGCCGCCGCCGAAGTCGTTGATCGTGACGTCGAGCCCTTCGGCCTTGAAGTAGCCGAGCCGGTCGGCGAGCGTCAGCGGCAGATAGTAGAGCAGCGGCTTGCCGCCGACGCCGATCTCGAGCTTCGGCTTCTCCGGCGTGCCGGCGACGGCGGGGGCGAGGCTCGCGCCCATCAGGGCGAGGCCGGCGGCCAGTAGTCTCGTGAAGCGCTTCATCGCGTTTTCTCCCGTTTGGTATTCCCGATCAGTCCTGTCCCGGCGCCTGTTGCGGGCGCCACACCAGCAGTCGGTCCTCGAGGCGGGTCACGCCCCAGTCGATCACCAGCACGAAGGCGGCGAGCACGAACATGCCGGCGAAGACCCCGGCGATGTCGAAGACGCCCTCGGCCTGATGGATGAGATAGCCGAGCCCCGCCGACGAGCCGAGATATTCGCCGACCACGGCGCCGACCAGCGCGAAGCCGACGGAGGTGTGGAGCGAGGAGAACATCCACGACAGAGCCGACGGCCAATAGACGTGGCGGAACAGCTGGCGCTCGTTCATGCCCATCAGACGCGCGTTGGCGAGCACCACCGGGCTCACCTCCTTCACGCCCTGATAGACGTTGAAGAAGACGATGAAGAACACCAGCGTCACCCCCAGCGCCACCTTCGACCAGATGCCGAGGCCGAGCCACAGCATGAAGATCGGCGCCAGCACGACGCGCGGCAGGGCGTTGGCCATCTTCAGCCACGGATCGAAGACGGCGGCGACCGTCGGCTTGCGGGCGAACCAGAAGCCGAAGACGATGCCGCTCGCCGCGCCGATGCCGAAGGCGAGCGCCGTCTCGAGCAGCGTCACACCGAGGTGGCGCCAGACGAGGCCGGTGGCGAACATCCGCACGACACGCGAGAAGACGTCGGCCGGGGTCGAGAAGAAGAACGGCGGCAACAGCGTGACGCCGAAGATCTTGGTCGACGAGCCGATCCACCAGAAGCCGACGGCGACGACGCCGACGAGGATCTGCAGAGCGAGGAGCTTCCACCGGTTCATGCGCTGGCCTCCCCGTAGGTCTTGATCACTTCGGCCTTGAGCTCGCTCCAGATCGCCTTGTGGATCTCGTGGAAGCGCGGGTCGAGGCGGATGTCGGCGGCGTCCCGCGGCCGGGCGAGATCGATCCGGTGATCGCCGACGATGGTCGAGGCGGGGCCGGCCGACATGATCACCACCCGATCGGCGAGCGCGATCGCCTCCTCGAGGTCGTGGGTGACGAAGAGCACCGCCTTGCGGTCGGTCGCCCACAGGTCGAGCAGCAGATTGCCCATGATCTGGCGGGTCTGGGCGTCGAGCGGCCCGAAGGGCTCGTCCATCAGCAGGATCTTCGGGTGACGGATCAGCACCTGGGCGAGGCCGACGCGCTTCCTCTGGCCGCCCGACAACTCGTGCGGATAGCGGTCGACGAAACGCGACAGGCCGACCCGGCCGAGCCAGACGCGCGCTTCCGCTTCCGCCTCGGCATGCGGCCGCCCTGCGACTTCGAGACCCAGCGCGACGTTCTCCAGCGCCGTCTTCCACGGCATCACCGCATCCTGCTGGAACAGGTATCCGGCATCGCGGCAGAGGCCGGTGATCCGCCGGCCGAGCACCTCGACGGTGCCAGACGCCGGCTTCAGCAGGCCGGCGACGGCGTTGAGCAGCGTGGACTTGCCGCAGCCGGTCGGGCCGACGATCGCCACGAACTCGCTCTCGGCGACGGCGAGATCGGTCGGCGCCACCGCCTCGTAGACCCGGTTGCCCTTCATCGGGAAGGCGATGCCGACGCCGTCGAGGCGGATGGCGGTCGGGCCGGCCGTCGCGACGGCGGGCGTGTCGGGCGGGGACATGTCGCGGCTCCGAAAGGCTCCGATCCGGGGGGATCGAAGAGCGACGGACAGGGCATCCGCCGCTCGTGAAGGGGCGATACTTTCCCCGCCCGTCCCGGGCCGGTCAAGGTCGACCCTCGGCCGAGACGCGTCCCGCCGCGCGTCGATCGGCAGGCGAACGGATCGCCCGCCGAAGGCGATGCGCGAGGGGCGCGGCCCCGTCGCGCACCGGCGGCGGATCCGCACCCCTCGGCGCTTCGCGATCGTCGTTCGCTCAGGTGTTGCGGATCCGCGTGAGGAAGGCGTCGACCTGGGTCTTCAGCGCCGTCGACTCGGCCGCCAGCGTGTGCGCCGAGGCGAGGACCTGGGCGGCGGAGGCCGAGGAATCGGCGGCGGCACGCGTCACGTCGACGATGTTGGCCGAGACCGCCAACGTCCCCGCCGCCGCCTGCTGCACGTTGCGGGCGATCTCCTCGGTCGCGGTGCCCTGTTGCTCGACCGCCGAGGCGATCGAGGTCGAGATCTCGTTGAGGCGCGAGATGACCTCGGTGATCGTGCCGATCGCCAGGGTGGATTCGTCGGTCGAGGCCTGGATCTCCTCGATCTGCCCGGCGATCTCGGCCGTCGCCCTGGAGGTCTGCTCCGCCAGATTCTTGACCTCGCTGGCGACCACGGCGAAGCCCTTGCCGGCATCGCCGGCGCGGGCGGCCTCGATCGTCGCGTTGAGCGCGAGGAGGTTGGTCTGGCCGGCGATCGACGAGATCAGGCCGACGACGTCGCCGATCTTCCGGGCGGCGACGGTCAGGCGCTGGACCTTCCGGGCGGTGGCGTCGGCGTCGCGCGCGGCGGCGGCGGTCATCTCGGCGGATTCGTTGACGCGACGGCCGATCTCGGCGACCGACGAGGCGAGTTCCTCGGCGGCCGAGGCGACGGTCTCGACGTTCGAGGAGGCCTCGCGCGCCGCGTCCGTCACGATCGACGACCGGCCCGAGGTCTGCTCCGCGGCGCTCGCCATGGTCTGCGCCGCGCCCTGCAGCTGCGACGAGGCGCTCGACACCGAGTCGATGATGCCGCCGACTGCGCCCTCGAAGCTCTCGGCCAGCTGACGCAGCGCCTGACGCTTCTCCGACGCCGCCCGCGCCTCGGCGTCCTTCTGCTCCCGCCCGAGTTCGTCGGAACGCACGAGGCTGGCCTTGAAGGCCTCCGCGGCGCGCGCCGTGTCGCCGACCTCGTCGCCGCGATCGGCGTAGGGGACGGAGACCGACCGCTCACCCTCGGCGAGCCGGTTGAGGACGCGGGAGATCCGCCCGATGGGGCGAGCGATCGACAGCATGCCGAAGGCGGCGGAACCGATCAGCACCGCGATGACGATCGCGCCGAGCGCCATGCCGGTCTGGTCGGCATGGGTCACCGTCGCGATCACGTCTTGAAGGCGGGCCCTGTTCGTCGCCTCGGCCGAGGCCTGCGTGGCGTCGAGCGCGGTGGCCATGGTGGTGACGAGCGGCAACGTCTCCTTCTCGACCAGCGCGTCGATTTCCGTCCGCGTCGCGGCGATCCGCGCCAGCAGCTTGCCGAAGGCGTCGCCCTGCTCGATCAGCGCATCGGCGAGGGCGACGACGCGGGTCTCGTCGACCTTCTGCTCCATCGCCTGGAGATGCGCCCGCGACCTGGCGACGCCGTCGCGGATGCGCGCCGAGAGATCGGCCTGTCCGGTCGCGGTGAAGCGCCAGCTGGCGAGGCGCGCGTCCTTCAGCGTGGCGTCGGCGCGCTCGAGGAGCACGGCCGCGGCCGACGCCTCGGGATCACGCGATCCGGCGAGCGCGACGCGCATCTCCTCGACCGTCTTCTCCCACTTGGCCGACAGTGCGAGCTGCTCGGCCTGCCAGTCGGTGATGTTGCGCTGCGCCGCCATCACCTTGCGATTGGACTCGACGTAGCGGCCGGCCTCGTCGGACATGAGGGTCAGCCGCTGGACGTTGTCGGGCAACAGGACGTTCGAGAGGGCGACCGCGAGTTCCTTGCGCAGGCCGCTTCCCTCCTTGTCGAGAACGGCGATCTGTCGGTCGACCGCTTCGGTGGACGGCGCGAGGCGCGCGTCGCGATAGGCGACGCGGATGTTGCGCAGGTGGTTGCCGGCGTTGGAGACGGCGCTCACCGCGGCATTGGTCCGCGCGAGGGAGTCGATCATCTGCGCGATCGAGTCGTTCGCCCAGATCCCCGCGCCGACCAGCAGGGCGACCACGAGCACGCCGCCGCCGGATGCTGCACCGAGTTTCGTGCCGATCCTCATATTGTTGAATTTGAACGCCATTTTCGGTCACTCCTTGCAATTTCGAGACAGCGCCGCGCATCCCGCGCCGAAGGGCGGGTGCAGCGTTCGCGTCGGTTGCGGTCGGCGCGCCCCGGCGAGGGGGGCTCGACCGCGATCCGTTTCAGTCGGGGGTGTTCGATCGGGACGCCGGGCGGCGTCGATCGGTGACGAGGCCGGCGAGGACGTCGACGGCGTCGGGATCGAGCTGCCCGTCCTCGGCGATCGCCCGTACGATCGACAGGGCCGCGGACGGGGCGAGGGGCGGTCGATAGCTCCGTCGTTCGACGAGCGCGCCGTAGACGTCGCAGAGGCTCAGCCAGCGGATCATCGGCGCGATCTCCGCGCCGCGGAGCCCGTCGGGATAGCCGCTGCCGTCGAGGCGTTCGTGATGATGGCGGACCATGTCGAGCACCGCGGGCGGCAGGGCCGGTTCGGCGGCGCGCAGCAGCGCCAGACCTTCCTCGGGATGCCGGCGGATCTCCTTGAACTCGGCGTCGGTGAGGCGGCCGGGCTTGGTCAGGATGCTCTCGGGCACCGTGCACTTTCCGACGTCGTGCAACAGACCGCCGAGCGCCAGGAGCTCGATGTCGGTTCGCTCCAGCCCGAGCGACCGGCCGAGCGCGATGGCGATCGCCATCACCAGCAGCGAGTGCTGATGGGTTCCCGCGTGATGGAGGCGGACGGATTCGAGCAGTTCCTCGAGGCCGTACTTCTCGAGGACCGCGACGACGTCGGCGATCATCGCGGGCCATTCGCCGGGGCCCAGCGGCGTGCGGTTGGTCCGGCGGGCGAAGCGGTCGAGGACGTCGGCGACCCGAGCGATCGACGACGCGATCCGGCCGATCTCGGTGGGCTCGCCCTCGTCGGTCGTCGCGGTGCCGGACCGGATTCCGGGGCGGGACGACGCATGCCGGACGTTGCTCCGGAACCCGAGGATGCGTTCGACGACCGACTTGGCCCGGATCGGACGCACGACGACGTCGGTCGCGCCCAGGGCGACGGCGCGGGTGGGCGCCGCGAGGTCGTCGCGATTGACCGCCAGCAGTCGGACGGAGCCGGCGGCGCGGTCGCGATCGAGGCCGAGTTCCGCGATCGATCGGGCGTCGAGGCGGCGAATGTCGATCAGCCAGGGCAGGGAGCGGAAGCGGCCGAGCTTCGGCAGGTCGGCGGGATGGACCTCCACCACGCGGCAGACGGAGGCGAGGTCGTCGAGCCACGGCGGCCGTGACCCCGGGGGGTGTTCGTGGACGAGGCAGATCGTGCCCTCGAGCGGCTCGTCGCCCGGTTCCGGCCCGGCATGGGCTTCGGATTCTCGTCGTCGGCCGGAACGGCGATCCCGGTCGTGCGGCGATACGGTGGCTTCGGGCCCCGAGGCGACGCGAGGCCCTCGGGCGCCGTCGTCTCCTCCTCCGCGACTCTGCATGGTGAGCTCCTCTTCGCCACCATAGACGATCCGAACGAGACCGGCGCCGCCGCGAGGGGACGCTTCGTCGGGTCGCCTTGCCGTGGCGCGCGATTACAAAAAGAACAAAAGCAACATTTTGTTAATTTTCTCTTAAATTTCATGAAGTTCGATGATTTCGCATTTTGTACAGGCGTCAAATTTGGACATGTCTTCCGCAAAGCAAAGTACAGATTTTCAATTTACAATCAGAAACGATCGAACTAAATTTGCAAAAATGCACCAAATCGATTGGATGCGTTGAAGCGACGTGGAATGTCGCAAGTTTATATGGTGCGGAATGCTGGTTCAAGACGGTCAGTGAACGCGATGTCATCTTTTATTAGACTTAAGTCTGTGCTGCATTCGGCCGGGCAGGCAGAAGAGGACATTGGGCAGAAGTTCGGCTCGAGGCTCCGGATTTCCGGTCACAACAGATCCAATTACCGTCTCTTGATCGATGGAATCCAGGCCGAGAGCATGTCGGTCAGCGGTGTATTCAGTCGTTGGGGCGAGAGAGACGACTTCATCGAGCGCTCGTCTCACATCAACATCAAGCTGATCGGTCGCGGACGGTTCGACGTCATCGCCGACGAAGGCCGCTACGAACTGAAGAGCGGCATGGGAATCGTCTGCAGCTCGGAGCGGATCGCCGGTTACGTGACCGGGGAGGCTACCGAAGCACGGACCATCCTGATCGACGACGCGGTGTTTCGCGGCGTCCTGACCGATCATCTGGGCGAGCGTGCGCCCATCGACTGGGCCCGCGCCAACGTCTTCCGGATGGAAACGCGCATCGGCGCGCTCGTCAGGTCGGCCTTGTTCGTCATCGACGAGAACTTCGACACCGACGAACGCTGCATCTACTCCGAGACCAGCCTCAGACTGACGCGCGACGCGTTGATCGTCGCGATCGGCGAATGCATGGCGCGCGGCCGCGCCGCGCTCGACGAGCAGCTGCGGCTCGCCGGTTCGAAGGCGCTCGCCCGCGACGCCATCGATTTCGTCCGCGCCAGCCTCGACCCGCTCTCGATCCACGACGTCGCCACCGCGCTCGGCGTCGGCGTCCGCGCCCTGCAGGGCGCGTTCCGCAAGCACGTCGGCGCGTCGCCGGCCTTCGTCCTGAGAATGGCGCGCCTCGACGGCGCCCACCGCGACCTCGAATCCGGCCTCACGGCGACGGCGCACGACGCCGCGCGCAAATGGGGTTTCAGCAACGCCGGCCGCTTCTCGTCCGAGTACTACGAGAGAATCGGCGAGTTCCCCTCCGAGACCATCGCCCGCCGTCTGTCGGGCTGAGGGGCGCCGGTCGTCGTCACTCGCTCCAGTGCGTCGAGGACGAAGCCGCGCCGAGCTCCGGCGGCGTCAGGCGGACCGGCACGCGGCGGCCGTCGACCCGGTAGGGCGGGGCGAGAACCCAGCGCGAGGCGCCGCCGTCCGTGCCGCGGTCTTCGACCATGCCGGCGGTACGGGTGCGCTCCGAGGTCAGCGACCGGTGGAGGCCGAGCACCTCGCCCGCCGGGATGCCGGCCTCGCCGAGCGCCGCGAGCAGTTCGGCACGGCTGCGGCGAAGGAGTTCCCGCTCGAGCTCGGGCAGCAGCGCGGCGCGATTGCGGGCACGGTCGATGTTGGTGGCGAAGCGTGGATCCTTCGCCAGATCCGGCCGGCCGATGACGACCGAACAGAAGCGCTCGTACTGGGCGTTGTTGCCGACCGTCACGAGGACCGGGCCGTCGGCCGCCTCGAAGACGCCGTAGGGCACGATCGAGGGATGGGCATTGCCGTAGCGCGCCGGGTCCTTGCCCTGCACCAGCGCCTCGAGCCCGTAGTAGGAGGTCAGCGCCACGCCGCAGTCGTAGAGCGCCAGATCGACCTTGCCGCCGCGCCCCGTCCGCTCGCGGCGGAAGAGGGCGGCCAGCACCGCCTGCGCCGCATATTGGCCGGTGAAGAGGTCGACGGCGGCGACGCCGAACTTGAGCGGCGGCCGCTCGGCCTCGCCGTTCAGCGCCATCAGCCCGGCCTCGCCCTGCACCAGCAGGTCGTAGCCCGGCCGCTCGGCCTCGGGGCCGGGGCCGTAGCCGGCGATCGAGCAGTAGACCAGCCGCGGATTCTCCCGCGCGAGGTCGTCGTAGCCGAGACCGAGCCGCTCGGCGCCGCCGGTCTTGAAGTTCTGCACCACGACGTCGGCCTCGCGGGCGAGCGCCCGCACCTGCGTCAGCCCCTCGGGCGTGCCGAGATCGATGCCGATCGAGCGCTTGTTGCGGTTGACGGCGTCGAAGTAGGAGGTCGTCGTGCCGCCGGTGCGCAGACCCCAGTCGCGGGTGTCGTCGCCGCGGCCGGGGTGCTCGACCTTGATCACGTCGGCGCCGAGATCGCCCAGCACCTGGGCGCACCAGGGGCCGGCGAGAATGCGCGAGAGATCGAGCACGCGCACGCCGGAAAGCGGCAGGTCGAGGTCGGTGGATGCGGTCATCGGCAGGCTCCGGCTTCGGCTCTGGCTCGGGTCGGGGTCAGGCGCCCATCACCCCGTCGAGGCCGGCGACGACCTCGCGGAGGCGGGGCCGGACCTCGTTCAGGAGGAATTCGGGCGAGGCGATCACCGTCGGCGCGCCGCAGTTGATGACCATCGGCGGCAGGCCGCCGCCCGGGCGGAAGCCGAGCGCGATGGCGCTGACGTTCTCCTGCCAGTCGCCGAAGGACGAACTGCAGCCGAGCCGCTCGTGGTCCTCGAGCGCCCGGGCGAGGGCGGCCTCGGTCTTCGGCCAGGCGAGCGGGTCGAGCATCTTCAACTCGTGACAGAGACGCTCGCGCTCGGCCGGCGTCAGCGCGGCGATGAAGGCGCGGCCCATCGAGCTGCGCGTCATCGACAGGCGCGAGCCGACGTCGATGTTGAGGGCGATCGCCGCCGGTCCGCGGGCGATCTCGACGTAGCGCATCGACAGATTGTCGCGCACGCCGAGCCCGACCGAGGCATTGGAGAGATTGGCGAGATCGCGCATCGCCGGTCGGGCGATCTGGCGCACGCTGAGCCCGCCCAGCGCCACCGTGCCGAGCGCCATCAGCCGGCTGCCGAGCCGATATTTGCCGACGTCCTCGACGAAGTGGAGGTAACCGAGCTTGGTCAGCGTGTAGGTGAGCCGCGTCACCGTCGAGCGCGGCAGCCGGCAGCGTTCGGCGATCTCGTGGTTGGCGAGCCAGGTCTCGCCGGGCCGGAAGGCCGAGAGCACGTCGAGCCCCCGCGCCAGCGCGGTGACGAAATGACGGTCTTCCCTGGACGGGTCGTCCGGGTCCGCCGCATCGGTGAGGTGTTCCGCCATGTCCGGCCTCTCGTTTCGATGGTCGCTCTGGTCTTGTGCCACGACGGGCTCACGAAGGCGACGCGGTCGTCGCCGCCGCGTCGCTCGCGCCGCGCCGGCGGAAGAAGGCGGCGAAGGCCGCCTGCGCCTCGGCCGACTTCAGGCGACGGGCGAACTCCGCCGCTTCCGCCTCGATGCGGGCGATGATCTCGGC
>DBMN01000210.1 GCA_002298965.1 Rhizobiales bacterium UBA697
GGCGGGCGGCGGCGGCCTCCTATGCCTCGCTGGTCGCGGCCGAGATCGCCCGCCACAAGCACTATCCGGCATCGGCGCGCGAGCGCGGCATCGCCGGCGCGGTCGGGGTCGCCTTCACGGTGGGGGGCGGCGGCACGATCGTGTCGCATACGATCGTGCGATCGTCGGGCCACGGCGAGCTCGACGCGGCGGTGCACGGGATGATGGCGGCGGTGCGTCTGCCGCCGCCGCCCGGCGGGGTCTACCGCTCGTCGATCTCGGTGCGTTTCGACCTCCGGTGAAGCCGGTCGATCAGACGCGATCGTTCGGGCCGGCGGCGCGCAGGGCGGCGAAGAGCGTGACGGCGATCAGGCCGAGCGAGGTCAGCACGTTCCAGCCGGCGAAGGACAGGCCGAGGATGCGGATCTGCGGCTTGGTGCAGTCGACGACATGGGCGGCACCGAGCGAGCCGAGCAGGTCGCCGGCCTTCGACGGCAGGGCGCCGAGGCGGGCGCCGGAACAGTCGGCCGGACCCGGCCACCAGCTCCATTCGGCACCGGCCTGATAGGCGCCGACCCAAAGGCCCCAGGCGAAGAGCCCGGCGAGTGCCAGCAGCGCCAGGCGCGGCAGGATCGCCGGCAGGCGGAAGCGGTCGAGGCCGAAGGCGAAGAGCGCCAGCGGCGCGCCGGCGTAGTAGGGCACGCGCTGCTCCAGGCAGAGCCGGCAGGGCACGAAGCCGCCGATCAGCTCGAAGCCCCAGGCGGTGGCGACGATGCCGACGGCGGCGACCGCGAGGAGGAGGGCGATCGTGTCGCGGCGCAGGAACGGGGCGGGGATGGTCATCGTCGTTCTCCCGCTCGGCTCACCCGAGCAGTTTCACCGCGAGATAGAGGCCGATGATCAAGGCGGCGGCGAGGCCGGCGATCAGGCCGAGGCGGTTTTCGATGAAGTGGCGGATCGGCTCGCCCCAGCGCTTCAGCGCCCAGGCCAGCGCATAGAACCGGGCGCCGCGGGCGACGATGGCGGAGACGACGAAGAGCCAGAGATCGACCTTCATCACGCCGGAGAGGATCGTCACCACCTTGATCGGCGGCAGATGGGCGAGGCCCGAGGTGATCAGCAGCAGCAGGACCGAATCGCCCCAGTCGCGCTTCAGCCGCTCGAAGGCCTCGACCTTGTGGTAGAATTCGAGGATCGGCATGGCGAGCGCGTCGAAGGCGTAGTGGCCGAGCATCCAGCCGGCGATGCCGCCGAGGACCGAGGCCGCCGTGGCGATGAAGGCGTAGCGATAGACGCGATCCGGCCGGGCGAGGCCCATCGGCAGGAACAGCACGTCGGCCGGCACCAGGAAGACCGAGCTCTCGATGAAGGCGATGACCGCCAGCCAGACCTCCGCCGTCTTGCGGGCGGCGAGCGACAGGGTCCAGTCGTAGAGGCGTTTCAGCATCGGGGGGTCTCGTCGGCGGCTTCGGTCGGCCGGGTTTAGCGGAGGCCGGCGGGGGCGTCCACCTCCGCCGCGCCGCTCGAGGCGACGTGATCGCCGGTGATGGACTCGGCGGCGACGTTGACGCCCGACCCTGCCCGACTAATATGCGCCGCCGTGCGGCCCCAGTGGCGAAATGGTAGACGCGGCAGACTCAAAATCTGTTGCCGGCGACGGCGTGTTGGTTCGAGTCCGACCTGGGGCACCACTCTCGAACATCGGCGGGATCTCGCGGCGGCGGCCTCGGCGGCTGCCCGCGTCGGCGCGCCCGAGCGGCGCCCTCGATTTGTTTCCCGCGGGCGTCCAATCGACACGGAAAACGCTCTAGTGTCGGGCGACATTCGCCGAGGGCCGATTCGATGCTGACGATTCGCTATGCCGCGTTCTTTGCCGCCGACCAGTCGAACCCGAAGCTCTATTCCGAACTGGCGCTGTCGCTCCTGACCATCGACCGCCACGTCGCGCCCTATCTCGACATCACCGTGCGCATCCACACGATCTCGCCCTTCGTGGCGGCGGCGGAGGCGCTCTGCGGCCACTTCTCGTTCCCCTTCGAGGTGGTGGCGCTCGACCGGATCGAGGGCGGGCGCTTCGAGGAGAACGCGGAATTCGCCAATGCGCTCGGCAATCTGACCGAGATCGATCGGTTCTGCGTGATCCGGATGCTGTCCGACTTCGCGCTGCTCGACGACGACGGCTTCCGTCTGTTGATCGGCACCGACGTCTTCTTCCTCGACTGCCCGCAGGAGGTCTTCGCCTTCGTCTGGGGGCCGGGCGACGGCAAACGGGTCCTCTACATGCAGGACCTGCATTCCTTCTCGGGCGCCGAATACGGCATCCGCTACTATCACCCGCCGGCGCTGCCGTCGCTTCTCGGCGACTTCTACTGCCTGGCCCCGGGGGTGAAGCTGTCGCGCTCGGCGATCACCGGGTGTCTGAAGATGATCGACGCCTGGCCGACGACGCCCAGCCGATTCGTGCCGTCGACCGGTGGCGCGACGGCGCCCGAGCAGCAGGCGGCGGCGATCCTGTTGCAGCGATTCGGCGGCGAGGCGCTGCCGGCGGCGCGCTACGCGCACATCCACGCCCATCCCGATCTGGCGGTCCTGCACACCCACAACATCGCCGACGTGTTCCGCCGGCTGGGATCCTGGAGCATCGAGGCGTTTCAGGAGATCACGGGCTTCAAGGTCGAGATCAAGACCGGCGGCGCCTGACGGGACGGCGGGCCGCACGACGCGGACGTGCGTCGAGGCTCGCGAAGACGGCGGTCGAATGTCTCTGGAGGATCACGGAGGAGAACGCGTCTCCGTGAAATGGTGCCCAGGAGAGGACTCGAACCTCCACTCCTTGCGGAACACGGACCTGAACCGTGCGCGTCTACCAATTCCGCCACCTGGGCAACGGGGGGCTTGTTAAGGGGTCGGCGGAGGCTTGTCAATCGGGTCCGTCGAGGTCTTTCGACCTTTCCACCAAGGGCGAGTGTCGAAGCGCTTCACAGGAGCCGCGGCGAGCGTTAAGAACCGTTCCATATCAAGTCGAACGAGACCCGCCACAGTCAGGGGTTCACGCGCATGACCGCTTCCGACGTCGCCTCCAACGAATCCAAGCTGGTCACCGTCTTCGGCGGCTCCGGCTTCGTCGGCCGCCAGGTGGTTCGCGCGCTCGCCGCCCGTGGCTGGCGCATCCGCGCCGCCTGCCGCCGTCCCGATCTCGCCGGCCAGCTGCAGCCCTGCGGCGGCCCCGGCCAGATCGTCGGCGTCCAGGCCAACATCCGTCGCGATCACCGCTGGTCGGTCGAGCGCGCGATCGAAGGCGCCGACGCCGTCGTCAATCTGGTCGGCATCCTCGCCCCTTCGGGCAAGCAGACCTTCGCCGACGTCCAGGCCGACGGCGCTCACATGATCGCCGAGGTCGCCAAGTCGGCCGGCCTTTCCTCGATCGTCCACGTCTCGGCGATCGGCGCCGACGAGGCGAGCGGTTCCGAATATGCCCGCACCAAGGCGCTGGGCGAGAAGGCGGTGCTGCATGCGCTGCCCGATTCGGTGGTGCTGCGTCCCTCGGTGCTGTTCGGACCGGACGACGACTTCTTCAACAAGCTCGGCTTCCTCGCCACGCTGTCGCCGGTGCTGCCGCTGTTCGGCGGCGGCGGCACCCGCTTCCAGCCGACCTACGTGCGCGACGTCGCCGAGGCGGTGGCGGTGGCGGTCGAGGGCGGCGCCAAGGCGGGTGCCACCTACGAGCTCGGCGGCCCCGAGGTGAAGACCTTCCGCGAATGCGCCGAACTGGTGCTCGCCGCCTCGCGCCGCAAGCGCTTCCTGGTGCCGGTGCCCTTCTCGATCGCCAAGATCGCGGCGAGCGTGCTGCAGATCCTGCCGAACCCGGTCGTCACCGTCGATCAGCTCGAGCTGCTCAAGGTCGACAACGTCGTCTCCGACGCGGCGGTCGCCGAGGGTCGCACCTTCGCCGGCCTCGGCATCACGCCGACGGCGATCGAGGCGGTGATCGAGAGCTACCTCTGGCGCTTCCGCGAGCAGGGTCAGTTCAACCGCGACCGCACCGCCTGAGGCGCCGCGCCGGGCGTCCGCGGGCGCGGCGACGGGTCGTGGACCGGGTCCGTGTCGGGGCGTCCTCGGCTTGTCGGGGGCGCCGACGCGGCCTATAGGAAGGTCTGCGCCGGCGAACCGTCGAGGCGCTGCTTTTCCGGACCGCGATGCTCACGCTCTTTCATCACCCGTTCTCGACCTCGAGCCGTTTCGTGCGGCTGGCCTGTGCCGAATACGGCGTGACGCCCGATCTGGTGGTGGAAAAGCCCTGGGAGCGGCGGCGCGACTTCCTGCTGCTCAATCCGGCCGGTTCGCTGCCGGTGCTGGTCGAGAACGACGGCCCGCCGATCTGCGGCGCCTCGGTCGTGATGGAATATCTCGACGAGACCCGCGGCTATGCCATGGGCGACCGCCGGCTGATGCCGCAGCATGCCGAGACCCGCGCCGAGGTGCGGCGGCTGGTCGACTGGTTCCTCGGCAAGTTCGACGCCGAAGTCGTCGGCTATCTCGTCCACGAGAAGATCTTCAAGCTGGAGATCCCGCGCGCGCAGGGCGGCGGGGCGCCGGATTCGGCGGTGATGCGGGCGGCGCGCGCCAACATCCGCCATCATCTCAAGTATCTCGGCTGGCTGACGGCGACGCGCGACTGGCTCGCCGGGGCGCGGCTGTCCTATGCCGATCTCGCCGCCGCCGCGGCGCTCTCCTGCGTCGACTATCTCGGCGAGGTGCCGTGGTCGGAGGACGACACCACCAAGTCCTGGTACGGGCTGGTGAAGTCGCGACCGTCGTTCCGCACGCTGCTCTCCGACCGCATCCTCGCCATCCCGCCGGCGTCGACCTACGCCGACCTCGATTTCTGACGAGCCGCACGATGACCGACGCCTCCCGCCCCTTCGTCGTGGCGATCGACGGCCCGGCCGCCGCGGGCAAGGGCACGCTGGCGCTGCGGCTCGCCGAGGCGCTCGGTCTGCCGCATCTCGACACCGGGCTGCTCTATCGCGCCATCGGCCGGCTGATGTTCGATCGCGGCTACGATCTCGACGATCCGGTGGTCGCCGGACAGTTCGCCGAGGCCCTCGACCCCGAGGATCTGAAGCGCGGCGATCTGCGCGGCCGCGAGGCGGGGGAACTGGCGTCGCGGGTGGCGGTGCACCCGTCGGTGCGCTCGGCGCTGGTCGAGTTCCAGCGCGCCTTCGCCGCGAAGGCCCCCGGCGCGGTGCTCGACGGGCGCGACATCGGCACGGTGATCTGCCCGGACGCCGACGTGAAGATCTTCGTCACCGCCTCGCCGGAAGTGCGTGCCCGCCGCCGCACCGACGAATTGCTCGCCAAGGGCCGCGACGTCCACTACGAGACCATCCTCGAGGAGACGCGCGAGCGCGACGAGCGGGACAGCAATCGCGCCGTCGCGCCGCTGAGGCCGGCCGCGGATGCGCTGGTGCTCGACACCTCGACGCTCGACCGCGACGGCGCGTTCGAAGCCGCCATGGCGATGGTGACGGCCAAACGGGCCGCCGTCGGCTGATTTTCTCGCATTTCCGCCGTTTCGGCCTTGCCGGATCGGGGCGCGTCGGCTATGGAACGCCGGTTCGAGCGGGTGTCCCGGCAACGGGGTGCGTCCGCCTTCCATCGGCGTCCGAAACGCCGGTCGCATCGGGTTTCCGAGGCGAGGGGAGGGCGGGCATCGTTCGAACGACGATCTCGAGCACGTTCGCCGGCGCCGGCACCCGTGGGTGATCCCCCGGGCGTTTCCCCAGAGGGGATCCGGACGCGATCGGGATCGGAAACCAACGCGAACCCAAGCCGGCGCTCGCCGAGATTTCGGCATCAGGAGTTTCAATGTCTCAGATGAACCCCACCCGCGACGAATTCGCTGCCCTTCTCGAAGAATCCTTCGAGCAGTCCAATCTGTACGAAGGCTCGGTCGTCAAGGGCAAGATCGTCGCGATCGAGAAGGACCTCGCGGTCATCGACGTCGGCCTGAAGGTCGAAGGTCGCGTCGCGCTCAAGGAATTCGGCGCCCAGGGCCGCGACGGCGGTCTCAAGGTCGGCGACGAAGTCGAAGTCTATCTCGACCGCGTCGAGAACGCGCTCGGCGAAGCCGTCATCTCCCGTGAGAAGGCGCGTCGCGAAGAGAGCTGGACCCGTCTCGAAGAAGCCTTCGGCAAGAACGAGAAGGTCACCGGCATCATCTTCAACCAGGTCAAGGGTGGCTTCACCGTCGACCTCGACGGCGCCGTGGCGTTCCTGCCGCGCTCGCAGGTCGACATCCGCCCGGTGCGCGACGTCGCCCCGCTGATGCACGTGACGCAGCCCTTCCAGATCCTGAAGATGGACAAGCGTCGCGGCAACATCGTCGTGTCGCGTCGTACGGTTCTCGAAGAGACCCGCGCGGAACAGCGTTCGGAGCTGGTGCAGAGCCTGCAGGAAGGCCAGATCGTCGACGGCGTGGTCAAGAACATCACCGACTACGGTGCGTTCGTCGACCTCGGCGGCATCGACGGCCTGCTGCACGTCACCGACATCGCGTGGCGCCGCATCAACCACCCGTCCGAGGTGCTGTCGATCGGTCAGACCGTCAAGGTCCAGATCATCCGCGTCAACCCGGAAACCCATCGTATCTCGCTCGGCATGAAGCAGCTCGAGGCGGATCCGTGGGAGGGCATCGTCGCCAAGTACCCGATCAACGCCAAGTTCGCGGGTCGCGTCACGAACATCACCGACTACGGTGCGTTCGTCGAGCTCGAGCCGGGCATCGAAGGCCTGATCCACGTCTCCGAGATGTCCTGGACCAAGAAGAACGTCCATCCGGGCAAGATCGTTTCGACCTCGCAGGAAGTCGAAGTGATGGTGCTCGAGGTCGATCCGGTCAAGCGCCGCATCTCGCTCGGCCTGAAGCAGACGCTCGCCAACCCGTGGGAAGTCTTCGTCGACAAGTACCCGCAGGGCACGGTCGTCGAGGGCGAGGTCAAGAACAAGACCGAGTTCGGTCTGTTCGTCGGTCTCGACGGCGATGTCGACGGCATGGTCCACCTCTCCGACCTCGACTGGAACCGTCCGGGCGAACAGGTCATCGAGGAGTTCCGTCGCGGCGACAAGATCAAGGCCGTGGTTCTCGACGTCGACGTCGAGAAGGAGCGCATCTCGCTCGGCGTCAAGCAGCTCGCCGGCGACCCCTTCGAGAAGGCCGGTGATCTGCGCCGCGGCGCGATCGTCACCTGCGAAGTGACCGAGGTGAAGGATTCGGGCATCGACGTTAAGATCGTCGACACCGAGTTCACCACCTTCATCAAGCGCTCCGAGCTCGCCCGCGAGCGTGGTGACCAGCGTCCGGACCGTTTCGCCGTCGGCGAGCGTCTCGATGCCCGCGTCATCACCTTCGACCGCAAGACCCGCAAGGTCGGCGTCTCGATCAAGGCGCTCGAAGTGGCCGAAGAGAAGGAAGCGATCGCCCAGTTCGGTTCGTCCGACTCGGGTGCCTCGCTCGGCGACATCCTCGGCGCCGCCCTGCGCGCGCGCACCGAAGACAAGTGATCGGCCGGCCGGGCTCCCCGGCCGACCCTTTCCAACGAGACCCGCGTCGGGAAACCGGCGCGGGTCTTCGCGTTTTCCGGGCTCCCGTCTCGGTGCTCACGAGGACGTGACGGGCGGGGCTTGTTTCTGCCGCCCGGGCTCGATAACGCTGTGAAACTGGTTCATCGGAGGTCTCCCCATGCTCCTCGATCCGGACGCGATCGCCGACCGTCGTCGGCTGAAGCGTCGTCTCGGTTTCTGGCGGATCGCCGCGATCGTGCTGGCGGTGGTCGCGGTGGCGGCTCTGGCGGCCCGTTTCGGCGGGCTCGGCCCGTCGACCGCCCAGCCGCACGTGGCGCGGGTGACGATCAAGGGCATGATGCTGCCCGACCGGCCGCTGATCGCGATGATCGACGAGATCGCCCGCACCGAGTCCGTCAAGGGCGTGATCGTCGACATCGACAGCCCCGGCGGCGCGACCTCGGCCGGCGAGGCGCTCTACGAGAGCCTGCGGCGGCTGTCGGCGAAGAAGCCGACGGCGAGCTGGGTCGGCACGCTCGCCGCCTCGGCCGGCTACATGACGGCGCTCGGCACCGACCGGATCGTGGCGCGGCGCACGGCGCTGACCGGCTCGATCGGCGTGCTCGCCCAGTGGGGCGACGTCTCCGAACTGATGAAGATGGTGGGCGTCAAGCTCGAGGAGGTGAAGTCCTCGCCGATGAAGGCGGAGCCGACGCCCTTCAAGCCGACCTCGCCGGAAGCCCGCGCCATGCTCGACCGGGCGATCCGCGACACCTACGACTGGTTCGTCGGCCTCGTCGCCGATCGCCGCGGCCTGCCGCGCGACAAGGCGCTGGAACTCGCCGACGGCCGTGTCGTCACCGGCCATCAGGCGCTGGATCTCAAGCTGATCGACGCGATCGGCGAGGAGAGCGTCGCGGTCGAGTGGCTGCAGTCGAAGGGCGTCGCTGCGGGGCTCCCGATCGTCGACTGGAAGCCGAAGCGGCCCGAGACGGCGCTCTCCTGGGTGCAGTCGACGGCGGAGGCGGCGACCGCCGGCGTCGTCGCCGCGCTGGGGCTCGACGGCGAGATCGCGGCAATGCGCTCGCTTGACGGACTGCGGTCGGACTGGCACCTTGGACGCAACCAAAAATCCGAGTGATTTCGAGGGGATCGGTCGATGATCAAGTCCGAGCTGGTGACGCGGCTGGCGGAGCGCAACCCGCACCTCTACCAGCGTGACGTGGAGCACATCGTCAACGCGGTGCTCGACGAGATCACCGGTGCGCTGACCCGCGGCGACCGTGTCGAGCTGCGCGGCTTCGGCGCCTTCTCGGTCAAGAACCGCCCGGCCCGCACCGGCCGCAATCCGCGCACCGGCGAGAAGGTCTCGGTGACCGAGAAATACGTGCCGTTCTTCAAGACCGGCAAGGAAATGCGCGAGCGGCTGAACGACGGCGTCGACCTCGGCGACTGAGCCGGGATCCGCGGTCCGACCATCTGACATCGAACGGGGACGTCGCGATGAAGCGATTCTTCACCTGGCTCCTGGCGCTGCCGATCGGCGTGGTCGTGGTGGCGCTCGCCGTGGCCAATCGCCGCCTCGTCACCGTCTCGCTCGACCCGTTCCGGCCGGACGATCCGGCGCTTTCCGCCACGCTGCCGCTGTTCCTGCTGCCGCTCGCCGCGCTGATCCTCGGCGTGATGCTCGGCGGCGTCGTCACCTGGTGGCGTCAGGGCGTCTATCGCAAGGCGGCTCGCACCGTCCGGCGCGAGGCGGTGCGGCTCGAGGCCGAGCGGGCGGGTCTCGCCGCCCAGGTCGCCGAGAAGGATGCGGTCGTCGCCGCGCTGACGGCGCCGGCCCCCGCACCGGGTCCGGCGCTTCCGGCTCCCGGCCCCGCGCGCGCCGCCTGATCTCGGCGGGTTCCGCCGCTCCATCTTTCCAGACGAGGGTTCCGCGATGATCGGCATCGACGCGGACGCGATCGATCGCGTCCTGACACGCCCCGGCATGGTCGAGGCGCTGCGCGCCGGCTTCCGCGAGGCGGTGGTGACGCCGGTGCGCCATCACCATCCGATGAAGCGGGCGGGCGAGGACGATGCCATGCTGCTGCTGATGCCCGCCTGGAGCGACACGTCGGGTGCGATCGGCGAGGACGCGGTGATGGGCGTCAAGATCGTCTCGGTGATCCCGGGCAACGCGGCGCGCGGGCTCGCCTCGGTGGTCGGCGCCTACGTGCTCCTCTCCGGCGTCACCGGCGTGCCGCTCGCCGTGCTCGACGGGGCGCGGCTGACGCTGTGGCGCACCGCCGGCGCCTCGGCGCTCGCCGCCGACTTCCTCGCCCGGCCCGACGCGCACCGTCTCGTGATGGTCGGCGCCGGATCGCTCGCCGAACATCTGGTCGAGGCGCATGCGAGCGTGCGGCCGATCGAGGAGGTGACGGTATGGAACCGCTCGCGTGCCAAGGCCGAGGCCTTCGCCGCGACGTTCGCCGGGCGTCCGTTCAAGGTGACGGCGACCGACGATCTCGAGGCGGCGGTGCGCGCGGCGGACGTCGTCTCGGCCGCCACCATGTCGACCGAGCCGCTGATCCGCGGGGCGTGGCTGAAGCCCGGCGCCCATGTCGATCTCGTCGGCGGCTACACGCCGGCGATGCGCGAGGCCGACGACGCGGCGGTGGCGCGGGCCCGGGTCTTCGTCGACACCCGCGCCGGGGCGACCAAGGAGGCCGGCGACATCACCCAGCCGATCGCGGCGGGAGCGCTGACGCTCGACGGCATCGTCGGCGAGCTGGCGGAGCTCTGCCGCGGCACGGTCGGCGGGCGGGCGAGCATGGACGAGATCACGCTCTTCAAGTCGGTCGGCACGGCGCTCGAAGACCTCGTCGCCGCGCGGTTGGTCCATCGCGCGATCTCGGCGTGATGGTCAACGATTCGTAAACGCCGCCGGGGCGATGATCGGCGCTCGCCGTCACGCCGGAGTGCGAGCCATGTCGAGAGCACGTCGTCTCATCTCCCTGCCGAGCCTCGCGCTCGCCGCCGTCGCGACGCTCGCGGCGGGTGGGGCCTCGGCCCAGACGACCGGGTCGGACGGGCTCTCCGAGATGGAGAAGGCGCGGGCGGCGCTGCCGCCGGACGCCGCCAAGGTCCTGTTCGGCGAGAAGGCCGCACCGGCGCCGCTCGAGGCGCGGTCGATCGGCTCCTATGCCCGCGGCTGCCTCGCCGGCGCCACGGCGCTGCCGGTCGACGGTTCGGCGTGGCAGGTGATGCGGCTCTCGCGCAATCGCAACTGGGGCCATCCGGCGCTGATCGCCTTCCTCGAGCACTTCGCGGCCCGGGGGCGGGCGATCGGTTGGCCGGGGCTTCTCGTCGGAGACATGTCGCAGCCGCGCGGCGGGCCGATGCTGACGGGCCATGCCAGCCACCAGATCGGCCTCGACGCCGACATCTGGTTCTCGCCGATGCCCGATCGCACGCTCTCGGCCGACGAGCGCGAGACGATCTCGGCGGTGTCGATGGTGGACATGGGGCGACGCGAGCTCGACCGCACTAAGTGGACCGAGACGCGGGCGAAGCTGGTGCGCGAGGCGGCGCGTGATCCGGCGGTGGCGCGGATCTTCGTCAATCCGCCGATCAAGAAGGCGCTGTGCGACTGGGCGGGGTCCGACCGGGCGTGGCTCGCCAAGGTCCGCCCGTGGTACGGCCACAACTACCACTTCCACGTCCGCATCGCCTGCCCGGCGGGTGACGCGTCTTGCGCCGACCAGGACCCGCCGCCCTCGGGCGACGGTTGCGGCGCCGATCTCGCGTGGTGGCTGGGGCCGGAGCCGTGGAAGCCGAGCGAGCCGGAAAAGCCGCGCCCGCCGATGATGCTCGCCGATCTGCCGGAAGCCTGCCGTCAGGTGCTGCTGGCGAAGTGAGGCGCGCGTCACCGCGCGCGCTCCGTCGAAAGTGGCGCGCGAGGACCGCGCGCCCGGCCGCTCAGTGCAGCGCTTCCTGCCTGGTGTGGGAGCCGTGGATCTTGTCCATCAGCGCCAGCAGGACGCCCGAGCCGACGAAGACGACGTGGATGATGGTCATCCACATGATGTCGCGGTCGGTGTATTTGGCGATGTCCATGAAGATCTTCAGCAGGTGGATGCCCGAGATCGCGACGATCGAGGCGATCAGCTTGATCTTCAGCGCGGCGAAGTCGACCTTGCCCTTCCATTCGGGCTGGTCCTCGTGGTCGCCGACGTCGATCTTCGAGACGAAGTTCTCGTAGCCCGAGAAGATGACGATCAAGAGCAGGTTGCCGGCGAGCGTCATGTCGATCAGCGACAGGATGGCGAGGACGGTCTGCGCCTCCGAGGCTGCCCAGAAATGCAGGGCGAATTCGAAGAGACCCTGGCCGAACTTGAGCATCAGCACGAGCAGCGCGCCGACGAGGCCGACATACATCGGCGCCATCAGCCAGCGGCTGGCGAAGAGACCGCGTTCGATCGTGTGTTCGGCCATGTCCATCTCCCGTCTCGTCCGGCCGCGCCGGACCCCGTCATGTGTCCGAAGCCAGCCCTATCAGAGATCGGCCAGCCTCTCCAGTTCGCGTTCGAAGGCGCGCGTGCGGGCGCCGTAGAGATCTTCGCCGAGCTCCAGCGCCTCCTTGCGCAGCGCCTTGCGGCGGCGGGCGAAGCGGGCGAGGAGGGCGGCGCGGTCGTCGGCGCCGGCGGTCAGCCCGGCATCGTCGACGACGCGTTCGCTCATCACCGCCAGATCGTGCTCCTCGCCCAGCACCTCGCCGAGCTCGTCGAGGTCGCGCAGGATCGCCGGCGTGGTCACCGGCGTGGCGATCGGCACCAGGATCGACAGATGGCGGCGGCGATTGACCCGCTTGCGNNCCCAGCACGTCGCCGAGCCGGCCGAGATCGTCGCGCAGCGACGGCGCGGTGGAGGCGGTGGCGAAGGGCACCAGCTCCGACAGATGGCGGCGGCGGGCGACGTGGCGGCGCCACTCGTGCAGCGTCTCGTCGCCGGCGCCGTCGTCGAGGTCGCGCCAGATGCGGCGGCCGTGGCGATAGGTGACGACGAGCCCCTCGTGCAGCAGACGGCCCGCCGGGAAGACGCGCGGCAGAGCCTGGGCGTCGGCCTCGCAGGCGCGCAGCCGCGCGTCGACGGCGGCGAAGTCCGGGGTCCTGAGATGGGCCTCGGCGGCGCGGTCGGCGCAGACGCGGGCGAAACGGGCGGTCCC
>DBMN01000094.1 GCA_002298965.1 Rhizobiales bacterium UBA697
CGGCCGGGCGCTCGCCCGCGTCGTCGCGGCCCGTGCCGCCCGCGGCGCCGAGCCCCTGACGCTCGCCGCCGTCTATCCCTTCTCCTGCCACCACTACCAGCTCTGCCACTGGCTCGAAGCCGCCGGCCTCGTGCCGGAACGCGACGTGCGCATGGTGGTGGTGCCGCCGCCGCACATGGTCGAGGCGATGGCGTCCGGCAGCGTCGACGTCGTCTGCGTCGGTGCGCCCAGGACCAGCCGTGCCGTCGAGGCCGGCGTCGGTCGCCTGCTGATGCCGGCGTCGGCGCTCTGGCCGGCGGTGCCGGAAAAGGTCGTGGCGCTGCGCGAGAGCGTGGCCGCCGAGCGCACCGAGGAGACCGCGGCACTGATCCGCGCCCTCGACCGCGCCTCGCAATGGTGCGACGACCCGGCCAACCGCGCCGATCTCGCCGCTCTCCTCGCCCGCCCCGACGTCGTCGGCGTCGAGGCCGCCGTGGTCGAGCGCGCCCTCGCCGGCCTCCTGCCGGTCGAGAACGGCAGCAAGCCGATGCGGGTTCCGGGCTTCCTGCGCTTCCACGGCGACGGACCGACAGGCCCGGTCAACCGGCCGCGCGAGGCCGACGGCCTGTGGTTCGCCGCCCAGATGCTGCGCCGCGGCCAGTTCGCCGATCGCGCCGCCGCCTTCGAAGCCGCCCGCGCCACCTTCTCCCCGGCGATCCGCGACGCCGTCCTCGGTCGCCCGAGCCTCGCCGGCGGCGAGACGGTGACGACCTTCGCCGGCCCGGTCTTCTCCGGCGACCGCCCCGACGCCTGGCTCGAGGCGGTCTGAGCGGATCGCGACCTCACCGGATCCCGGCGAAGCGCCAGCCGAGGAAGAACGAGAGGCCTGCGACCGAAACGGCGTTGAGCCCGAGAAGGGCGCCCGCCGCCTCACCGCTCCATGGGCCCAGCGCCGCGCCGAGACCGAACCGGGCGACGGCGAAGACGACGGCGAGCCCGACCAGCAGCCCCCGCGACCACCGCGCCTCGTCGGCGCGGAAGGCGAGGACGGCGAGCATCAGGCAGGGCACGAGGAAGAGTTCCGCCCCGCTCGCGGCGCCGAAGAGCCTGGTGGCGAGAAGCGTGTCGATCGCCCCGACGATCGGCAGCGCGAGCCGGGCGGCGAGCGAATGCCGCCGCGCGAGGAGCGCGATCGCGGCATAGGCCGGCAAGGTCGCGACCGTCGGCCAGGCGGCGAGCCCATCGCCCGCCACCCAGCCGACCCACAACGGATAGAACGGCTTGTTGGCGACGATCAGCCAGGCGGTCGCGGCCGTCGTCGCCGCGCGCGCGTCGTCTTCCGCCTCCGCCGTCATCGTCCCGCCTCCGGCGCTTGCCCACGCGGCAGACGCGGAAAGAAGGCCGGCACGCGGTCCCGATAGACGGCGAAGGCCGCGCCGCGGCTCGAAGCCATGTGGGCCTCGAGCGGCGGGATGCCGGAGACACGCGTCAGCAGCCAGCCCATCATCGCCGGTGCCGCGAGGGCGAGGAGGCCGATCGGCCAGAGGACCGGCGCCGACAGGGCGAAGAGCGCGAAGGCGCACCAGCCCAGCCATTCGAAGAAATAGTTGGGATGGCGCGACCAGCCCCACAGCCCGACGTCGCAGACCCGACCCGGCCCGCCCGTCCGGCGGAATCGCGCGAGCTGCGCATCGGCCACCGCCGCCCCGAGGATCGCGCCGACGAGGAGGACCGTCGCCGACCCGTCGACGAGGTTCGGGAACGGCGCCGGATTGGCGCTCGCCAGATGGATCGCCGCGACCAGCACGATGCCGGCGACGGCCTGGATCTGCAGGAAGACGAAGAGCCGCCGCGGGAAGGCCTCGCCCCACTGACGCGCGAGTTCGGCATAACGCGGGTCGTCGCCGGCGCCGCGCGTCCGTGCCGCGATGTGAGTCGCGAGCCGCCCCGACCAGAGCGCGACGAGGAGACCGACGAGCCAGGCCCGCCCACCACCGCCCGCAGCCACGACCGCGAGGAGCCCGCCGACGCCGACCGATGCCGACCAGATCGCGTCGATCCAGCCGCTCTTCCCCGTCGCCAGCCGGACCACCCAGGCGGCGGTCATGGCGAGGGGGAGGAGCGCGACGGCGGCGAGAAGCGTGAGCGACATGGGGTGTCTCCGGCGGATCGCGTCGGCGTCCTCTCTCCTCTACGTCGGAAACCCGCCGACGGATCGCTCGGCCCGCTCCGTCGGGCGCATTCCGAGAAATTTGCCGCGGCGATGAACCGCCGGCCGCCGTCGCTGCGTATCTCCTCGGACAAGCCGATCCCGGAACCGACGCGAGAGAGGTCGACATGAGCCATACCGAGGACAATTCGTTCGGCGCCGCCGACGTCGCGGCCTTCGCCGGCGACCGCATCCGCGGCATCCGCGCGCGCCTCTTCGACCAGTTGCTCGCCGGCCTCGCCCACGGCCGGCTGCGGGTGATCCTGCCCTCGGGCGCGAGCTTCGCCCGCACCGGCCGTGCCCCCGGCCCCGACGCCACCATTCGGCTCCGCAACTGGCGCGCCCTCGGCCGCATCCTGACGCGCGGCGACATCGGTTTCGCCGAAGGCCACATCGCCGGCGACTGGACGAGCCCCGACCTCGTCGCGCTGATCCGCCTCGCCGCGCTGAACACCGCCGAGCTGCGCCGCGCCGTGCGCGGCAATCCCCTCTTCCGCGGTCTCGAGCGCCTGCGCCACCTCGCGCGCGGCAACACGCGACGCGGCAGCCGGCGCAACATCGAGGCCCACTACGACCTCGGCAACGACTTCTATCGCCTGTGGCTCGACCCCTCGATGCTCTATTCCTCGGCGATCTTCGATGCGACGACGCCGACGCTCGAAGCCGCGCAAGCCAAGAAGCTCGACCGCATCGTCGAGCTGCTCGACCTCTCCGGCGGCGACCACGTGCTCGAGATCGGCTGCGGCTGGGGAGCGCTCGCCGCCCGGCTCGGCGAGGCGGGGGCCTCCGTCACCGGCATCACACTCTCGCCGTCGCAGCTCGCCTGGGCGCGCGACACGATCGCCGAACGCGGGCTCGAGGGCACCGTCGACCTGCGGCTTCAGGACTATCGCGACGTCGCCGAGCGTTTCGACCGCGTCGTCTCGATCGAGATGTTCGAGGCGGTCGGCGAGGCCTGGTGGCCGACCTATTTCGCCGGCGTCGCCCGCGCCCTGAAGCCCGGCGGTCGCGCCGTCCTCCAGGTGATCTCGATCGCCGAGGACCGCTTCGACGACTATCGCCGCGACGCCGACTTCATCCAGAAGCACGTCTTCCCCGGCGGCTTCCTGCCGTCGCAGACCGCCTTCGCCGAAGCCGTCGCCAAGGCCGGCCTGCGCATCGAGGCGGCCGAGCACTTCGGCCTCTCCTATGCCGAGACGCTCGCCGAATGGCGCCGCCGCTTCCACGACCGCTGGCCGGAGATCGCCGCCGGCGGCTTCGACGATCGCTTCCGTCGGCTCTGGGACTACTACCTCGCCTATTGCGAGGCGGGGTTCCGCGAGGAGGCGATCGACGTCGGCCTCTACACCCTGGTTCACGCCTGAGACGAGGAGATCCGCCATGACCCGTACCGCATGGTCCTCCCCCGCCGTCGTCGCAGCCGCACTCCTCGTGCCGTTCCCCGGCCACGCCGCCGCCGAGCCTTCGCCCTTCGGCCTGTGGGCGCGCGGCGACGGCAAGGCCAAGGTCCGCATCGAACGCTGCGGCGGCGACATCTGCGCCATCAACACCTGGATCCGCGAAGGGACATCCGGCGAGAAGGCGGGCGACCGCCTCGTCATGTCGGTCGCCCCCTCGGGCGCCGGCCGCTGGGCGGGCACCGCCTTCGATCCGCAGCGCGACCTCGACTATCGCCTCACCATGACGGTCGGCGAGGAGCGGATGACGACGCGCGGCTGCGTCCTCGCCGGCCTCGTCTGCAAGGACATGGGCTGGACCCGGCTCTCCCGCGACTGACCGCCCGAAAGGACGCCCCGATGAAGACGCTCCTCGTCGCCCATGTCGCCACCGCGACGGCCTTCCTCGCCCTCGACGCCGTCTGGCTGACGCTGATGGCCGACCGGATCTATCGTCCGGCGATGGGCGACATGGTGCTCGACGGCTTCCGCCTCTTGCCCGCGATCGTCTTCTACCTCGTCTATGTCGTCGGCCTCGTCCATTTCGGCGTGAAGCCGGGCCTCGCCGGCGACGCCATGGCCACGATCGGCAACGCCGCCCTCTT
Source organism: Rhizobiales bacterium UBA697 (assembly GCA_002298965.1). Classification (GTDB taxonomy): domain Bacteria; phylum Pseudomonadota; class Alphaproteobacteria; order Rhizobiales; family Ancalomicrobiaceae; genus Pinisolibacter. Next base: position 4,230 of record DBMN01000094.1, read on the forward strand.
CGGCCTCGTCGCCTACGCCACCTACGACCTCACCAATCAGGCGACGCTGAAGCACTGGTCGACGGTTCTCACGGTCGCCGACATCGCCTGGGGCACGGTCGCCTCGACGCTCGCCGCCCTCGCCGGCCGCGCCGCCGCCCTGTGGATCGCCCCGACCGCCTGATCGACGAGCGGTCAATCCGCGATCACGTGGCAGACGATTGACCATGGGATCGTCTCGCGCGACGGCGCCCGTGCCACCGGACGGGCGGCAGACGACGTCGACATTTCTCCGGTGTCACAGACGCTTGACGCGGCCGCCCGACGGCCGCGAATGCCATTTCGTCGCATGCCGTAGTCCTCCGATCGGGAGCAATGCGCGAGGCATCCCGTCACCTCGGCGCGCCTCGGGATGGAACCGATAATTGCGAATATTCGGATGTTCGCATCCACCGACGAGGCGCGGTTCGTGCCGCTCGGGAGAGAGGGGCAGGCACGATCGGTCGGCGGAGCATCGGATCACCGGGAGGAGCGCCGTCGCGTCCGGCGGGCCGACCAACGTGGAGCCGGACGATGCGTCGTCTCTTCGCCGCCACCCTCATCGCCGCCGCCGGCGTCCTCGCCGCCACCCAGGCCCTCGCCTACGACGCCGACTGGAAGCGGGGGCGCATCTACTATCGCAGCGTCTGCACCGCCTGCCACGTCGCCGAGCCGATCGGCTCGATCGCGCCCTCGACCCGCACCAAGGCGGAATGGGCCGACTATCTGAAGGCCGACAGCCACGCCAAGGGCAAGGACAAGGTCTCGACCTACGTCTCCAAGGCCCACCGCGCCGCCATCAAGGGCGCCAACAAGGCGGCGGAGAAGTTCGCCGAGGTCGCCGACGAGGAGCTCGCCGCCGACATCGCCGCCTTCCTCGCCCGCGGAGCCAAGGACGGCGACGAACCCGCCTCCTGCAACTGATCGACCGACCCCGTCCGCAGCGGGACGCGCGCGACGCCGAACCCTCGGCGCGCATCGTCCCGTCATGGGAGAACCAGCATGAGCGCAGACGCCAAACCCCGCTTTCCGGGCCTGAGGGAGGACTGGAACAAGCTCTTCGTCGAGGAATGGTCGCCCTATCTCGGGGCGATCCTCCTCGTCCTCCTCGTCGTCGCCCTGATGACCACCGGCCTCTTCTGGGGTGTCTTCGGCGGCGTCAAATACTGGGGCGATCGGCTGAACTCGGCGATCGGGCTCGGCGGCCTGCTCGGCATCGCCGAGCCGAAGGAAGGCCTCCTCGGCCACCGTATGAGCCTGATGAACATCCTGCTCGTCGCCGGAGCCGCCACCGCCGCGCTGCTCTCCGGCCAGTTCGCCGTCAACCGCCCGCCCAAGATCGAATATGTCTGGGCGGCTCTCGGCGGCTCCATGATGGGGATCGGCGCCGCGCTCGCCGGCGGCTGCACCACCGGCGGATTCTTCAACCCGGTCGTCCATTCCTCGCCCGCCGGCTGGGCGATGTGGGCGGGCCTGCTCGCCGGCGCCTGGATCGGTCTCAAGGCGCTCCTGTGGACGCTCGACAACGTCGAATGGGGCACCGCCGCGCCGATGCCCTGGCAGGTTCCGCCGGCCGTGAAGCGGCTCTATCCGGTCGTCGGCCTCGCCGCGATCGTCGGCGTCGTCGCCTGGTCCGCCTCGTGGTGGGCCTCGCCCGACAAGCAGATCGCCACCCGCGCCATCATCGTCGCCGTCGGCTTCGCCATCGGCTTCGTCATGCACCGTTCGCGCCTGTGCTTCGCCCGCTCGATCCGCGAGCCCTTCATGACCGCCGAGGGCACCATGACCAAGGCCGTCATCCTCGCCATGGCCGTGGGCATGCCGATCGCCGCCCTGCTCTTCCGCGCCAAGGTGATCGACCCCTACGTCGCCATTCCCGCCACCTTCTGGCTCGGCTCGCTCGTCGGCGGCGTGATCTTCGGCTTCGGCATGGTCTTCGCGGGCGGTTGCGCCTCGGGCGCGCTGTGGCGGATGGGCGAGGGCCACCTCAAGCTCTGGGTCGCCATGGCCTTCTTCGCCTGGGTCGGCTCGATCGCCGCCGCGATCTTCAAGAAGACCGGCCTCACCGCCATCGACGAGACCAACGTCGAGACCTGGGAAATCACCGGGATCGGCCGCCAGGCCTTCCTGCCCGACATGCTCGGCGGCTGGGGCCTCGCCCTCCTCGTCGGCTTCGGGCTGCTCGCGCTCTGGTACGCGATCGTCCGCTGGAACGAGACCACCGAGAAACTCACCGTCCTGTGACGGATCTTCAGGGAGAAGACCGATGAAACCGAGACTTCATGCCCTCGCCGCCGCCTTCGTCATCGCCACCGCGAGCGCCGTCCTCGTCGTGCCCGTCGCGCCCGCGTCGGCCCAGACCGCGCCGCAGCCGAAGGAAGGCTGGTTCCAGACGCTCACCACCTTCGAGAAGCTGCGCCCCGACGTCACCATCCCGCCGAAGAAGGGCCTCGTCGTCATCGACAGCCGGCCGGCGGCACGCCAGTACGACCCCGGCCACATCCCCGGCGCGATCTCGATCCCCGATTCCGCCTTCGACAAGGCGGCCGACAGGCTGCCCGCCGACAAGGCCACCCGCCTCGTCTTCTACTGCGGCGGCGTCGACTGCATGCTCTCCCACGACAGTGCCAGGAAGGCCAAGGCGCTCGGCTACACCGCGATCGAGGTCTATGCCGAGGGCATGCCGGACTGGAAGGCCAAGGGCGGACCGGTCGCGGTCTCCGCCGCCCACATCAAGAAGCTGATGGACGAGAAGCAGCCCTTCACGCTGATCGACGCCCGTCCGAAGCGCGTCACCGACAAGGGCGTCATCCCCGGCGCGCTGGCGATCTCCGACACCGAGTTCGACAAGAACATCGACAAGCTGCCCGCCGACAAGGCTTCGCTCGTCGTCTACTACTGCGGCGGCCTCGAATGCGTGCTCTCCGACCAGTCGGCCGACAAGGCCCGCAAGCTCGGATACACCAACGTCGTGACCTACCCGGAAGGCTATCCCGAATGGGAGAAGCTCTACGGCGCCGGCCCCGCCACGGCCGCCGCTGCCCCCGCCGCCGCCCCGACCGCGGCGCCGGCCAAGGCGGCGCTCGTCGCCGGCAAGGAGAAGGGCTCGGTGACGGTCGCCTCCTTCGAGGCGGCGTGGAAGGCCGATCCGGCGTCGATCGTCCTCGTCGACGTCCGCAACGCCAATGAGTATGCCGCCGGCACCATCAAGGGCGCGATCAACGTGCCGATGGGCGAGCTCGAGAAGAAGCTCGCGACCTTCCCGAAGGACAAGCCGATCGTCTTCATCTGCGGCACCGGCGCCCGCTCGGGCGAGGCCTACGACACCGCCAAGATGTTCGCCGCAGATCTGCAGACGTCCTTCCTCGACGCGACCATCAAGTTCGCCGGCGACGGCACCGCGACCATCGCCGAGAAGAAGTGATCGCACGAAGACCGGCGCGGCGGTCCGAGCCGTCGCGCCGACATCCGCCGGCCGGGACGCGCATGCGCGTCCCGATCGTGCGTCATGCGCACCGCATCAGGGCGCGGCTCAGCCGTCCGAGACCCTGGAAGACCTCGTCGCCGGCGTCGTTCATGGCGACGAGATGGGCGATCGCCTCGCTCTTGGCGTGACGCTCCTGCGCGGCGAGCGCCTGGACCGCCTCGCGATGGACGCGGGCATGCGGCTCGGCGATGCAGACGAACTCGGGGCGCTCCCGCACCGCCGGATCGCGCACGCCGTCGTACCACTTGCCGAGCCGGCAGCAGTGGTGATCCGGCACCTCGGTCGAGGCCAGCCGGCGATGACCGAGGATCGCGTCGACCACCTTCTTCTTGAAGATGACGTGGTCGATCTGCGTCATCTCGAGGATCGCCTCGCTCTGCGACTCGCCCGAGAAGAGCTTGCCGGCCTGCGCCTCGTTGCGATCGTTGGATTGCTCGAGCTTCCGGGTCATGTGGTCGAGCAGCACGACGTTGTCGGCCGCGAGCTTCGCGCCGGTCTCGACCGTGAGGGCGATCTCGGCGCTGGCCGCCTGCTGCTGTTCGAGCACCGCGGCGATCGAGCCGATCCGGGCATCGACGTTGGAGACCAGCGACGCGATCCGGCCCATCGCGTCGGAGACCTCGCCGATCGCCCCCTCGCCGGTCGAGGCCGCACCCTCGGCGCGCCGCATGGCGTCGGCCATGCCGGTCAGGACGTTGCGCATGTCGCCGATCGAGCGGCCGATGCCGTCGGTCGCCGTGGCCGTCTGACCCGCCAGTTGCTTGACCTCGCCGGCGACGACGGCGAAGCCGCGGCCGCTCTCGCCGGCGCGGGCCGCCTCGATCGTGGCGTTGAGGGCGAGGAGATTGGTCTGCTTGGCGATGGCGTCGATCGATCCGAGCATGCCGGCGATCTGGTCGAAGGCACTCTCGAGCGCCGCCAGACGGTCACGGGTCTCGCCGGTGACGGCGCTGATGTTGCCCATCGCCGTCGTCAGGCGCCCGACGCTCTCCGCCGAGGTCGAAGCGGCCTGCGAGGCGTTCCGCGCCTCGCCCATCGCGTCGTGGCTCGCCCGTGAGATCTCGCCGATCGAGGCCGCCATCTCGTTGGTCGCACTCGCCATCGACTGCGCGCTGGCGACGGCGGCCTCGACGTTGTTGGACAGGCCCGCGAGCTCGACCGCGACGGCGTTCACGTCGGACACGGTCTCCGCCAACGTGCGCATGCCGCGGACCTGCACGCAGGTCGCGTTGGAGGCGAGCGTCGCGCGATGCGCCGCATCGCCCGCGGCCCGTTCGACCATTGCCTTGAGCCGGCCGTAGAGGCGGCAGAGATCTTCGGCGGACCGCGCGCTGCCCGAAAGCCACCGGCCGACGACCGAGCGCAGACGACGTCCGAGCTCGTCGTCGAGCGCCGCCGACAGGTCGCTCGCGGCGACGTCGCCGCGCATGATCGCCTGCTCGACCTCGCTCTCCGGCACCGCCGCCGCGAACAGGCGCGCCGCCAACCCGACCGCTCCGTCGCTCGGCCCGTCGGTCGCACGCCCCGTGAAACCCGTCGTTGCAGCCACAGGTCCATTCATCGCGAGGGCAGGCATGCTCATGATTTTACGCTCCTTTTCACGACGCGATCATGGCCCGCACACCTTGCCGACGGGTTAAAAGGTATATCAGACATATAATTTATGCACCGTTTCGAGAAACGACCGCCCGCGGCCGAGTGAACGACCGCGGGCGCAGGACCCGCCCTTCGCGACACGTCGTCGGTGACGACAGATCGGCCGGAGCTCCCTCCCGCGCCGAGCGACCCGGCTGCGGCAGATCAAGCGGCGACAGAGAAGAACGAAGCAACGGCGACGTCCCGAGCGTCCTGCGTCCGGCCACCCTTGATTCAGGTCGCCCGGCAACCGTCATGGCGGCCCCGAGAGGGGCGCACCCGGAGCATTTCGACCGACGCGAGACGATGCAGAACTCAAGTCGTCGCCACACGCCGGCACGACGATGAACACGTCACTGCCCATTGATCGAAATCAACACAGTATTCGTTGCCTGAGCCCAAGCGTCGCGCCGTTGTTTGGGAAATTGTATTGCGGAGGACTGCATGCGACCTTCTGCCTCGCCGGTGGTGGGTCATCGCGAAAACATCAGTCGACATACGGAGTTGGCTCGATGTTTGACGCCGATGCGAAGCCTCCCGACACGCAATCGTGACGAAGGTCGCAGGTCGAGGTCATCCCCTCACCAAGAAGGTGGGTTTAATCTTACATCTGCAATCAATATTTGAAGGCCTCTCGCCGCGCTTGCGCCTCTCGACCGGCCCGCCCCCCACAAGAGGACGTCGACATCATGATCGATCCGACATTCGTGGAGCTGTCGCGTTGGCAGTTCGCCGCGACGGCGCTCTACCATTTCCTGTTCGTCCCCCTGACCCTCGGCATGTCCTGGCTGCTGGTCATCATGGAGACCGTCTATGTCCTGACGGGCAAGGAAATCTACAAGGACATGACCAAGTTCTGGGGCAAGTTGTTCGGTATCAACTTCGCTCTCGGTGTCACCACCGGCCTGACGATGGAATTCGAATTCGGCACGAACTGGTCGTATTATTCGCACTACGTCGGCGACGTCTTCGGCGCCCCGCTGGCGATCGAAGGCCTGATGGCCTTCTTCCTCGAATCGACCTTCATCGGCCTGTTCTTCCTGGGCTGGGACAAGCTGTCGAAGCGCAAGCACCTGGCGGTGACCTTCCTCACCGCGCTCGGTTCGAACCTCTCGGCGCTGTGGATCCTGGTCGCCAACGGCTGGATGCAGAACCCGGTCGGCTCGGTCTTCTCGCCCGAGACCATGCGCATGGAGATGACCTCCTTCGCCGAGGTACTGTTCAACCCCGTCGCCCAGGTGAAGTTCGTCCACACCGTCTCCGCCGGCTACGTGACGGCCTCCGTCTTCGTCATGGCGATCTCGTCCTGGTACCTGCTGAAGAGCCGCGACCTCGGCTTCGCCCGGCGCTCCTTCGCGGTCGCCGTCGGCTTCGGCCTCGCCTCGGCGCTGTCGGTGATCGTGCTGGGCGACGAGAGCGGCTACGAGCTCGGCGACGTCCAGAAGGTCAAGCTCGCCGCCATCGAGGCCGAGTGGAAGACCGAAGCCCCGCCGGCCGCCTTCACCGTCTTCGGCTTCCCGAGCCAGGACGGCCGCGACACGGCGAGCGCGATCCGGATTCCCGGCGCCCTCGGCCTGATCGCCACGCGCTCGCTCGACAAGCCGGTCCGCGGCCTCGAGGAGCTGCAGAACGAGCACGAGGCGCGCATCCGTTCCGGCCAGATCGCCTACGGCGCGCTGACCAAGATCCGCGCCGGCGACAAGTCGGCCGAGACCCGCGCCGCCTTCGACGCCCATGCCCGCGACATCGGCTTCGGCCTGTTGCTGAAGCAATATGTCGAGGACCCGGCCAAGGCGAGCGAAGCCGACATCAAGGCGGCCGCCGTCTCGACCATCCCGACGGTCTGGCCGCTGTTCTGGTCGTTCCGCATCATGGTCGCCTTCGGCTTCTTCATGCTCTTCGTCTTCGTGACGGGCTTCCTGCTCAACGCCCGCGGCACGCTGGAGAAGAACCGCTGGTTCCTGAGGACGGCGCTGTGGACGCTGCCGCTGCCCTGGCTCGCCTGCGAGCTCGGCTGGTTCGTCGCCGAATTCGGCCGCCAGCCCTGGGCGATCGGCGAAGTGCTGCCGACCTTCCTCGCCACCTCGAGCCTGACGACGGGAGACCTGATCTTCTCGCTCGCCGGCTTCCTCGCCTTCTACACCATCCTGCTCGTCGCCGAGATCTTCCTGATGGTGAAGTTCGCGCGTCTCGGCCCGAGTTCGCTCGGCCTCGGTCGCTATCACTTCGAGCGCGGCGCCCCCGCCGCCGCCCCGGCCGAATGAACCGGAGGAGACCGTCATGCTCGACTACGAAACCCTGAAATTCGTCTGGTGGATCCTCGTCGGCGCCCTGCTGATGGGCTTCGCGATCACCGACGGCATGGACATGGGCGTCGGCACGCTCCTGCCCTTCGTCGGCAGGCAAGACGTCGAACGGCGTATCGCCATCAACACCGTCGGCCCCCACTGGGACGGCAACCAGGTGTGGTTCATCACCGCCGGCGGCGCCATCTTCGCCGCCTGGCCGGCGGTCTATGCCGCGGCCTTCTCGGGCTTCTACATGGCGATGCTGCTGGTGCTCTTCGCCCTGTTCTTCCGCCCGGTCGGCTTCGACTACCGCTCGAAGATCGACAATCCGACCTGGCGCAAGACCTGGGACTGGGGCCTGTTCGCCGGTGGCTTCGTGCCGTCGCTGATCTTCGGCGTCGCCTTCGGCAACCTGCTCCAGGGCGTCCCCTTCCATCTCGACGAGCTGCTGCGCGCCCACTACCAGGGCTCGCTGCTGACCGCGCTGCTGCCGCTCCTCAACCCCTTCGCCCTGCTCGCCGGTGTCGTCAGCCTCGTCATGCTGACCGTCCACGGCGGCGTCTGGCTGCAACTGCGCGCCAGCGGTGCGGTGGCCGATCGCGCCCGGCGCTTCGTGGTGATCGCCGCGCCGGTGGTGACGCTCACCTTCGCGCTCGCCGGTGTCTGGCTGTGGTACGGCATCGACGGCTACCGCATCGTCTCCGAACCGGCGCACGCCGCGCTGCCGAACCCGCTCGCCAAGGAGGTCGTGCGCGCCCACGGCGCCTGGTTCGACATCTACCGCACCCTGCCGATCGCCATGATCGTGCCGGCGATCGGCCTCGTCGGGCCGCTCCTGACCTCGCTGCTGGCCAAGCTCGCCCGTCCCGGCTTCGCCTTCGTCACGAGCGCGCTCGGCATGGTCGGCGTGATCGGCACGGCGGGCCTGTCGATGTTCCCCTTCGTCATGCCCTCCAGCATCGATCCGAAGTCGAGCCTGACCGTCTGGGACGCGTCGTCGAGCCATCTGACGCTGACGGTGATGTTCTGGGCCGTGGTCGTCTTCCTGCCCATCGTGCTGGCCTACACCGTGTGGTGCTACGCCAACATGTGGGGCCGGGTGACGGCCGAAGAAATCGACGCCCGCGCCCATTCGGCCTACTGAACGAGGAGTTCGGCACATGTGGTACTTCGCCTGGATCCTCGGGGTCACCGCCGCTGCGGCGATCGGGGTCATCAACACCATGTGGTACGAGTTCCGCGGCGAACTCGGCGACGACTGAACCTCGGAGGGGCGCCGCGGCGCCCCTCCCCTTGTCCCGACCGCCACCGGAACGCGACGTGTCGAAGACCAGCCCTGCCGCCGGCTCCCGCCCGCTCCTCGTCGAACTCGATCGCGTCGCCGGCCTCCCCGCCCGTCTCGCGCTGGTCTTCGCGAGCCTCAACGGGCTCGCCGCCGTCGCCTTCGCCTGGGTGCTCGCCCATCTCGTCGACCGCATCGTCTTCGCCGGCGAAGGTGCCGCCGCCTTCGCGCCCGCCTTCGCGGCACTGGCGACGATCGCGGCACTGCGTGCCCTCTCGACCTTCGCCCTCGACCGGACCGCCTTCGCCGCCGCGGCGCGGGTGCGGCGCCGCGTCTTCGACCGGCTCCTCGCCCGCTTCGCCGCCCTCGGCCCGGTCCGCCTCGCCGAACGGCCGATCGGCGAACTCGCCGCCACGGCGACCGAAGCGGTCGACGCCCTCACCCCCCTGTGGCGTTCGTGGAAGCCGGCGGTCGCCCGCGCCGCCGTGGTGCCGCTCGCGGTTCTCGCCGCCGTCTTTCCGACCGATCCGCTCGCGGCCGGCATCCTGCTCCTCGCCCTGCCGCTCCTCGTCTGGTTGTCGATCCTCGCCGGCCGCGGTGCCGAGGAGGCGAGCGGCCGCCAGTGGGAGAGCCTCGCCCGGCTCGGCGGCCACCTCCTCGACCAGATCCGCGGCCTCGGCGAGCTGAAACTCGCCGGCACGTCGGATCGCGCGATCGCCCGTGTCGAGGCGAGCGCGAAGGCCTACGGCCGCGAGACCATGGCGGTGCTGCGCATCGCCTTCCTCTCGGCGCTGGTGCTCGAATTCGTCACCACCGGCGCCATTGCCGGCGTGGCGATCGCCGTCGGCTTTCGCCTGCTGTGGGGGAGCATCGACTTTTCGACCGGCTTCTTCGTGCTGCTGCTCGCCCCCGAGTTCTTCGCGCCCTTGCGCGAGATGGGCGTGCGCCGCCACGCCCGCATCGAGGCGACGGCGGCACTCGACGAGATCGCCGCGGTACTCGGCGACGCCGACGCCCCCGCCCTCGCCGATGCCGCACCTTCGCCACACGACCGCCCGCCGGCGATCCGCTTCGAGGGCGTCCGCGTCGTCCATGCCGACGGCCGCGTGGCCCTCGACGGCCTCGACCTCGATGTCGCATCGGGCGAGACCGTCGCCCTCGTCGGCCCGTCGGGCGCCGGCAAGAGCACGGTCCTGGCGCTCCTCTGCGGCTTCCTCGCCCCGACGGCCGGCCGCATCCTGATCGACGGCGAACCACTCGATGCGCGCGACCTCGCGGGTTGGCGCCGGACCCTCGTCCACGTGCCGCAGGCGCCCGCCTTCTTCGAAGGCTCGATCGCCGACAACGTCGCGATGGGCCGGCGGGCCGCCGACGGAGCCCTCGAACGCGCCCTCGCGGAAGCCGGCGCGACCGATCTCGTCGCCCGCCTTCCGCAAGGCGTCGCGACGGCCCTCGGCGAGGGTGGACGTTCGCTCTCCGGCGGCGAGGCGCAGCGCATCCGTCTGGCCTCGCAGATCGGCTCCGGCCTCACCGGCGTGATGTACGTGCTCGACGAGCCGTCCATCGGCTTGCACCAGCGCGACAACACGCGCCTGCTGGAAACCCTGTTCCACCTGCGCGACCTCGGCAACACGGTGATCGTCGTC
>DBMN01000186.1:0-11015 GCA_002298965.1 Rhizobiales bacterium UBA697
CGCCGTGCTGGTGGCCGCCGTCGGCCTCGTGCTCTTCGCGCTCGACGACAAGATCACCTTCTTCACCTCGCCCTCCGACGTGGCATCGGGCATGGTGAAGCCCGGTCAGCGCCTGCGTCTCGGCGGTCTCGTCGAGGAAGGTTCGGTCGATCGGACGGGCTCGACGGTGCGCTTCCGCGTCACCGACGGNNGGCATCCTGCCCGACCTCTTCCGCGAGGGTCAGGGCACGGTGGCGGAAGGCAAGGTCGGCCCCGACGGGCTCTTCGTCGCCGACAGCGTGCTCGCCAAGCACGACGAGAAATACATGCCGAAGGAAGTGGCCGACGCGCTCAAGAAGTCGGGTCACTGGCAGGAAGAAGCCGGGAAGGGCACGCCGAAGACCAACTGAGGTCGAGGGCGCGAGGAGGAAACGGCATGATCGTCGAAGTCGGACACTACGCGCTGGTCCTGGCGCTGGCGCTGGCCATCGTCCAGTCGATCGTCCCGATCTGGGGCGTGAAGAGCGGCGACGAGCGGCTCGCCGCGGTGGCGGGCCCCGCCGCCTGGGGCCAGTTCCTCTTCGTCTCGATCGCCTTCGCGGCGCTGACCTGGGCGCACGTCACCTCCGACTTCTCGGTCGCCAACGTCTTCGAGAACTCCCACTCGCAGAAGCCGATGATCTACAAGATCTCCGGCGTCTGGGGGAACCACGAGGGCTCGATGCTGCTGTGGGTGGCGATCCTCGCCTTCTTCGGCGCCATGGTGGCGTGGTTCGGCCGCAACCTGCCGCGCGGCCTCTATGCCACGGTGCTCGGCGTCCAGGCCTGGGTGGCGCTCGCCTTCTATCTCTTCGTGCTGCTGACCTCGAACCCCTTCGCCCGCATCCTGCGCGCGCCGATGGAGGGTCGCGACCTCAACCCGATCCTGCAGGACCCCGGCCTCGCCATCCATCCGCCGCTGCTCTACCTCGGCTACGTCGGCTTTTCGATCGCCTTCTCTTTCGCCGTCGCGGCGCTGATCGAAGGCCGAATCGATGCCGCCTGGGCGCGCTGGGTGCGTCCGTGGACGCTCGCCGCCTGGGTGTTCCTGACGCTCGGCATCGCCATGGGCTCCTACTGGGCCTATTACGAGCTCGGCTGGGGCGGCTGGTGGTTCTGGGACCCGGTCGAGAACGCCTCGCTGATGCCCTGGCTCGCCGGCACGGCGCTGCTGCATTCGGCGATCGTCATGGAGAAGCGCGACGCGCTGAAGGTCTGGACCATCCTTCTCGCCATCCTGACCTTCTCGCTGTCGCTGCTCGGCACCTTCCTGGTGCGTTCGGGCGTGCTGACCTCGGTCCATGCCTTCGCCACCGATCCGGCGCGCGGCGTCTTCATCCTCGGCATCCTGGTGCTCTTCGTCGGCGGCTCGCTGACGATCTTCGCCGCACGGGCCGGGACGCTGACCAAGGGCGGCCTCTTCGCCCCGATCAGCCGCGAGGGCGCGCTCGTCTTCAACAACCTGTTCCTGACGGCGGCCACCGCCGCGGTCTTCGTCGGCACGCTGTGGCCGCTGCTGCTCGAGGCGACGACCGGGGCGAAGATCTCGGTCGGCGCGCCCTTCTTCGAGATGACCTTCGGTCCCCTCATGGTGCCGCTGCTGCTCGCCGTGCCGCTCGGCCCCTTCCTCGCCTGGAAGCGCGGCGATCTCGCCGCCGTCGCCCAGCGTCTGGCGGTGGTCTTCGCCGTCGCCATCGTCGGCACGCTCATCACCTGGTGGGCGACCCGCGGCGGCCCGGTTCTGGCGCCGCTCGGCATCGGTCTCGGGCTCTGGCTGTCGCTCGGCGCGCTCGCCGAACTCGCCTTCCGCGTCAAGCTCTTCGCCGAACCGGCCGTCGCCCTGCGCCGTGCGAGCGGCCTGCCGCGCTCGGCCTGGGGCACGACGCTCGGCCATCTCGGCCTCGGCCTGATGATCTTCGGCATCGTCGCCGAGAGCGCCTGGAAGATCGAGCACGTCCTGGTGATGAAGCCCGGCGACACCGTCCAGATCGCTCGCTTCGACGTGACCTTCACCGAGCAGCGGGACATCATGGGGCCGAACTTCGATGCGGTCGTCGGCCGCTTCGTGGTGAAACAGGGTGGCCACGAGGTCGCCGTCCTCGAGCCGGCCAAGCGCACCTATCGCACCCGCAAGATGCCCACCACCGAGACCGCCATCGCCACCTTCGACGGCTTCTCCCAGCTCTACCTCGCCATGGGCGAGCCGCAGGGCGGCGGCATGGCCATGCGCATCTACTGGAAGCCGCTGGTGCTGCTGATCTGGATCGGCTGCCTCGTCATGTCGATCGGCGGCACCATCTCGCTGACCGACCGGCGCCTGAGGATCGGCGCACCGACGCCGACCCGGCGTGCGAGCGGCGCCATGCCCGCCGCGGCCGAGTGAGGAGGGGACCCGTGATGCTCTCGAACGCCCTCCGTCGCCCGCTCCTGGCCCTGTCGCTCGCCCTGCCGATGATCGTCGGCGGTGCGGCGCTCGCCGTCCAGCCCGACGAGATGCTCGCCGATCCGGCGCTCGAGGCCCGCGCCCGCGCCGTCTCGGCCGAGCTGCGCTGCCTCGTCTGCCAGAACCAGTCGATCGACGATTCCGACGCGCCGCTCGCCAAGGATCTGCGCGTTCTGGTGCGCGAGCGGATCATGGCCGGCGACGACGACCGCGCCGTCAAGAACTGGCTGGTCGCCCGCTACGGCGAGTTCGTGCTGCTGAAGCCGACCTTCTCGGCCCACAACCTGATCCTCTGGCTGTCGCCCTTCGCCATCCTGGCGATCGGCGTCGTCGTCGCCATGCGGACGATCCGCCGCCGCGGTGCCCGTACAGTCGCGGCCGAGGCGCCGCTCAGCGCCGACGAGAGCGAGCGTCTCGCCCGCATCCTCGCCGAGGAGCCGAAGGATCGCTCCTGAGACGACGAAGCGCGGCGGCGGCTTCATTACCGAGATTTAATCCCGGCGCCATGGCGCGGTAAGGCGACGGCTCCCATCTTTCGAAGCACGGAAGGCTTTCCCCCCGGCCCTCCGACGAGACTTCGAATTCGATGAGAGCACCCCCGATGAACGACTTCGCCCCCAAGTCCTCGCCGATCTTCGATCGTACCGCACGTCGCAAGACCATTGCCGCCGGCGCCGCGTCGCTGGCGGTGGTCGGCATGCTCGCCTCCGTCCCGCTTCTCGGCCGCACGCCGGTCGCCCATGCCGAGACGCCGGTCGTCGCCCCCAATCTCCTCTCCTTCTCCTTCGCGCCGGTCGTGGACAAGGTCCGCCCCGCCGTCGTCTCGATCCGCGTCAAGGCCGAGGCGACCCCGCGCGAGAGCCTCGCCGAGACCTTCCCCGACCTGCCCGAGGGCGGCCCGCTCGATCGCTTCTTCCGCGAGTTCGGCGGCCCGCGCGAATACGGCCCCGGCAGCCGCGGCTGGGGTCACGGCCCCGGCAAGGGCTTCCGCCACGGCGGCGAACGCGTCGTGTCGCAGGGCTCCGGCTTCATCATCGCCGCCGACGGCAAGGTCGTGACCAACTTCCACGTCGTGAAGGGCGCCACCTCCGTCACCGTGGTGACCGAGGACGGTGCCGAATACGACGCCAAGGTGGTCGGCTCCGACGAGAAGACCGACGTCGCGCTGCTCAAGATCCAGGGCGACAAGAAGGACTTCCCGACCGTTCCCTTCGCCACCGGCGACGTCCGTCCCGGCGACTGGGTGCTGGCGGTCGGCAATCCCTTCGGCCTCGGCGGTTCGGTCACCGCCGGCATCGTCTCGGCCCGCGGCCGCGAGATCGGCGCCGGCCCCTACGACGACTTCCTGCAGATCGACGCGCCGATCAACCGCGGCAATTCCGGCGGTCCGACCTTCGACCTCCAGGGCAACGTCGTCGGCATGAACACCGCGATCTTCTCGCCCTCCGGCGGCTCGGTCGGCATCGGCTTCGCCATTCCCTCCGCCACCGTGCAGAAGGTCATCGCCCAGCTCGAGAAGGGCGGCGAGGTGGTGCGCGGCTGGCTCGGCGTCGCCATCCAGCCGATCAACCGCGACGTCGCCGACAGCCTCGGCCTGAAGGACGCCCGCGGCGCGCTGGTCTCCCAGATCCAGCCCGGGACCCCGGCCGCCAAGGCCGGTCTCGAGGCCGGCGACGCCATCCTGACGCTCGACGGCCGGCCGCTGAAGAACTCGCGCGATCTCGCCCGCGTCGTCGCCGGCTACGAACCCGGCGCCAAGGTCAAGCTCGGCATCGTCCGCAAGGGCAAGGAGCAGACCGTCGAGGTCGAACTCGGCCGCATGCCCAAGGACCTCGGCGCCAAGATCGGCCAGTCGACGCCCGACGACGGCGCGGCGACGACCTCGCTCGCCGCCCTCGGTCTGGCGCTCGCGCCGGCCTCCGAGGTCGGCGTCTCCGGCGGCGGTGTCGCCGTGGTCGACGTCGATCCCGAAGGCCCGGCCGCCCAGCGCGGCATCAAGCCGGGCGACGTGGTGCTCGACGTCCAGGGTCGCACCGTGGCGACGGTCGCCGACGTCAACGAGGCGATCCGCACCGCCCGCAGCGAGGGTCGCAAGGCCGTGCTGCTGCGCGTCAAGACGCAGGACGGCGTCCGCTTCGTGCCGCTGCCGCTGGCGACGCGCTGACGCGATCCTCCGCCCGGGGAAACTCTTCCCCCCGTGTACCCCGTTTCCTCGGGTCGGAGGTCCGGTCGGCGGTGGAGCGAAGGCTCCGCCGCCGGCCCCTTTTCAGCTAGAGTATCCCTCATGCGAATCCTCATCGTCGAAGACGACCGCGAAGCGGCCACCTATCTCGTCAAGGCCCTCAGGGAGGCCGGGCACGTCGTCGAACACGCGCACGACGGCGACGACGGCGCCCATGCGGTGGAGACCAGCGAGTGGGACGTCGTGGTGATGGACCGCATGCTGCCCAAACGCGACGGCCTTTCGATCATCCAGGAGATGCGCGGCCGCGACGACGACACGCCGGTCCTCGTCCTCTCCGCTCTCGGTCAGGTCGACGACCGCGTCGACGGGCTCAAGGCCGGCGGCGACGACTATCTCGCCAAGCCCTATGCCGTGACCGAGCTTCTCGCCCGCGTCGAGGCGCTCGCCCGCCGCCGTCGCCCCGGCGACGTCGAGACGAGCTACCGCGTCGGCGATCTGGTGCTCGACCGCCTCTCCCACACGGTGACCCGCGGCGGCGAGGAGGTCGTGCTGCAGCCGCGCGAATATCGTCTGCTCGAATATCTGATGAAGAACGCCGGGCAGGTGGTGACCCGCACCATGCTGCTGGAGAACGTCTGGGACTATCACTTCGATCCCCAGACCAACGTCATCGACGTCCACATGTCGCGACTGCGCGCCAAGATCGACAAGGACCGCGACCGCCCGCTGCTGCACACCGTGCGCGGCGCCGGCTACATGGTCCGCGAGGCGGCGAAGTGAGCGCCGCCCCTCTGACGGGCGCGATGCCGGCGGAGGCCCCCGGGCGCTGGACGGCCCTGAAGCGGCTGTTCCGCACGACCGCCGTGCGTCTGTCGCTGCTCTATCTCGTGGTCTTCACCGCCTTCTCGCTGTTCCTGGTGGTCGCCGTCACCCACGACGCGACGCGCGTGCTGACGCGGCAGATCCACGAGGCGATCGACGCCGACGTCGAGGCGCTGCAGGAGCAGTACCGCGACGGCGGCATCCTGCGCCTGATCGACGCCCTCGACGTCCGCACCCGTCGCCCCGACGCCGGCCTCTTCTATGTCGTCGACCCGTCCGGCAATCCGATCGCCGGCAACGTCGCCGAGCTGCCGCCCTCGGCGCTGGCCGACCTCACCGACGATCCCCACCCGATCGACTACGTCCGCATCGAGGACGGCCGCGACATCCGCCACGTCGCGCTGGTGCGCGCCTTCGCGCTCGACAACGGCTTCCGCGTGCTGGTCGGCCGCGACATCGGCGAGCGCGAACGCCTGCGCGGCGTCTTCCGCAAGGCCTTCCGCTATGTCGCCGGCCTGATGGTGGTGATCGCCGGCCTGACCTGGTGGTTCCTGTCGCGCCGGGTGTTGAAGCGCATCGATCAGGTCTCCGCCGCCTCGCGCCGCATCGTCGAGGGCGACCTCTCCGGCCGTCTCGCCGTCACCGGATCGGGCGACGAGTTCGACCGCCTCGCCGTCGGCCTCAACGAGATGCTGGAGCGAATCGGCGAGCTGATGGGCGGGGTGAAGGGCGTCTCCGACGCCATCGCCCACGACCTCAAGACGCCGCTGACCCGGTTGCGCAATCGCGCCGAACAGGCGCTGCTCGCCTCCGACGCGACCGGCCCCCATCGCGACGCGCTGGAAGCGACGCTGGAGGAATCCGACGCCCTCATCCGCACCTTCGACGCGCTGCTGATGATCTCCCGCGTCGAGGCCGGCCGCGCCTTCACCGCCGCCGACCCGGTCGACGTGGCGCAGGTCGCGGCGGAGGTCGCCGAACTCTACGAGCCGGTCGCCGAGGACGAGGGCGGCAGCCTGACGCTCGCCGCCTCCGGGCCGCTCGCCGTGCGCGGCAACCGCGAACTGATCGCCCAGGCGCTGACCAACCTCGTCGACAACGCCCTGAAACACGGCCGCCGCGACGACCGTGCTCCCGCCGTGACGATCTCCGTCGGCCAGGAGGCGGGCAGGGCGGTGATCCGCGTCGCCGACGACGGCCCCGGCGTGCCGGAGGCCGACCGCGGCCGCATCTTTGAGCGCTTCACCCGGCTCGAGGCCTCCCGCACCACGCCGGGGTCGGGCCTCGGCCTCGCCCTCGTCGCCGCCGTCGTCCGCCTCCACAAGGGAACGATCGCCGTCGAGGACGCCCGACCGGGCCTCGCCCTCGTCGTTTCCCTGCCGATTGCCGCCTGATCGGTGACGTTTCCTTAGTAGAAATACGACGGAAACGCTTGCGCCGCCCTTCCGCTGCGATAGGCTCGACGGGCGGGGTGCGTCGGGGCGCGCCGCCGCGCCGGGAGGATCGTCATGTGTGAACGTTGCACGGGAATGGGTCGAAGGGCGTTTCTGGGTCTGGCGGGTGCCGCCGTGGCCGGTCTGGCGGGGGGCTTCATCGCGAGCCCGGCCCATGCCGCCGGCGGTCCCAAGACGGAACTCACCGCCGATCAGGCGCTCGAGAAGCTGAAGGCCGGCAACGCCCGCTACGTCACCGACGCGCAGGTCTGCGCCGCCGACCTGTCGGGCCAGCGCCATCACGTCACCGCGGGGCAGGCGCCCTGGGCGACCGTGATCTCCTGCGCCGACAGCCGCGTGCCGCCGGAACTGCTGTTCGGCGGTCTCGGCCTCGGCGAGATCTTCGTCATCCGCAACGCCGGCAACCTGATCGACCTCGACGTCGTCGGCACGGTCGAATACGGCGCCGCCGTGCTCGGTTCGCCGCTGGTCGTGGTGATGGGCCACCAGCGCTGCGGCGCGGTCGCCGCCGCCTGCGACACGGCGATCAAGAACGCCACCTTCCCCGGATCGATCGGTCAGATGATCGAGCCGATCGTCCCCTCCGCGCTGGCGGTCAAGGACGTCCCCGGCGACATCGTGACCAATGCGGTCAAGGAGAACGCCAAGCGTCAGGCCGCCCGCCTCGTCGAGCGCTCGCCGATCGTCTCGGGTCTCGTCCAGTCGAGCAAGGTCAAGGTGGTCTCCGCCTTCTACGACCTCGATTCGGGCAAGGTCGACTTCGCCCTCTGAGGCGACGCGCGATCCGATCTCCCGATCCTTCGCGACGAGTGCGCGCCCGCCGCGGCGCGCGCTTCCGCGCGTCTCGGCGGTGCTTCGAACGACACCGTCCGTCGACGCAGGGCTTACGACTTTCCCCGCGCTTGACCCTCTCGCCCGACTGCCTATCCATTGGGCACCCGGCGCGCACGCCTCGTCGCGCCGGGCGACCCGGCCCCCGAGGCGAGACAGAAGAAGAATGAGCGCAGGAAACGCCGAAAAGACCGCCGCCGGACCGCTCCATTCCCGCATCTGCGTCGAGATCCGCCCGCCGAACCGCAAGGCGGGGACCCAGGCCTTCGCCCGCGTCGTCGACCAGTCGCGCTTCGCCAGCGACGACGGCGCCCTGACCGAGCTGCTGCGCGAGAACCCCGCGACCAAGACCTTCCTCGAAGGCGTCTTCGCGAACTCGAGCCATCTCGCCGATCTCGCCACCCGCGATCTCGCCCGCCTCGCCCGCGTGCTCGCCTCCGACCCGGCCGAGCGCATCGATGCCCTCGTCGCCGAGGTGCGGGCGCTCGACACCGCCGACGAGGCGGAGCTGATGATGCGCCTGCGGAAAGCCAAGCAGGAGGCGGCGCTGGCGATCGGCCTCGCCGATCTCGGCGGCGTCTGGGGCACGATGGAGGTGACCGGGGCGCTCACCCGCCTCGGCGACGCGACGCTGTCGGCCGCCTGCCGCTTCTGCCTGCGCGACGCCGCCGATCGCGGCAAGATCGAACTCGTCGATCCCGCCGACCCCGAGAAGGGCTCCGGCTGGATCCTGCTCGCCATGGGCAAATACGGCGCCTTCGAGCTCAACTATTCCTCCGACATCGACCTGATCGTCTTCTTCGATCGCTCGACCGCCCGGCTCGCCGAGCCCGACGAGGCGGTCGATCTCTTCGTCAAACTGACGCGGCGCATGTCGAAGATCATGCAGGAGCGCACCGCCGACGGTTACGTCTTCCGCGTCGACCTGCGCCTGCGCCCCGATCCCGGCGCGACGCCGATCGCCATGAACCTCGAAGCGGCCTTCCAGTACTACGAGTCGATGGGCCAGAACTGGGAGCGCGCGGCCCTCATCAAGGCGCGCGCCTGTGCCGGCGACATCGCCGCCGGCGACTATTTCGTCAAGGAGATCCGCCCCTTCGTCTGGCGGAAGTATTTCGACTACGCCGCGATCGCCGACGTCCATTCGATCAAGCGCCAGATCCACGCCCACAAGGGCCACGGCGAGATCGCCATCGCCGGTCACAACGTCAAACTCGGCCGCGGCGGCATCCGCGAGATCGAGTTCTTCGTCCAGACCCAGCAGTTGATCGCCGGCGGCCGCGACCCGTCGCTGCGCGGGCGCGGCACGCTCGCCATGCTCGAGCGGCTGGTCGAGACCGGCTGGATCGAGGCCCGCGTCCGCGACGAGCTGACCGAGGCCTATCTCTTCCTGCGGAACGTCGAGCACCGTATCCAGATGGTCGCCGACGAACAGACCCATGCGCTGCCCGAGGACGACGAGGGCGTCGACCGCATCGCCCGGATGATGGGCTTCAAGGGGCTGAAGGACTTCGCCCCCGCGCTCCGCCTGCGTTTCGAGACGGTGCAGCGGCACTATTCCCGCCTGTTCGAGAACGCCCCCGAGCTCTCCGCCAACATGGGCAATCTCGTCTTCACCGGCGATCAGGACGACCCCGGCACGCTCGAGACCCTGTCGGGTCTCGGCTATCGCCGTGCCCCCGACGTCACCGCCGCGATCCGCGCCTGGCACTTCGGCCGCTATGCCGCGACCCGCTCGACGGTCGCGCGCGAGCGCCTGACCGAGCTGACGCCGGTGCTGCTGGCGACGCTGGCCGGCACCGACAATGCGGATGCCGCCTTCTTCGCCTTCGACCGGCTGGTGGCGAAACTGCCGGCGGGCGTGCAGATCTTCTCGCTGCTGGTCTCCCACCCCTCGCTGCTCGACCTGATCGCCGCGATCATGGGCGCAGCCCCCAAGCTCGCCGAGACCATCGGCCGCCGCCCGCGCGTGCTCGACGCGCTGATGGAACCGGCCTTCTACGACGGCGTCCCCGAGGAGGCGGATCTCGAACGCCGCCTCGCCACCTCCTTCGAGGAGGCGCGTGACTACGAGGACCTGCTCGATCGCGCCCGCATCTTCGGCCAGGAGCAGATCTTCCTGATCGGCGTCCGCGTCCTGACCGGCACGCTCTCGGCGATCCAGGCGGGCGCGGCCTATGCGACGCTCGCCGGTGTGCTGGTGCGCGGGCTGCTCGCCGCCGTCGAGGCGGAATTCGCCAAGGCGCACGGCCGGGTCGCCGGCGGCGCCGCGGTCGTCGTCGCCATGGGCAAGCTCGGCGGCCGCGAGATGACGGCGTCGTCCGATCTCGACCTGATGCTGCTCTACGATTTCGACGAGGCCTGCGACATGTCGGACGGCGAGCGGCCGCTCGCCCCGTCGCAATACTACATCCGCCTGACCCAGCGCCTCGTCGCGGCACTCTCCGCCCCGACGGCGCAGGGGCTCCTCTACGAGGTCGACTTCCGCCTCCGCCCCTCCGGCAACAAGGGGCCGATGGCGACACGCCTGTCGAGCTTCGAGCAGTATCACGCCGAGGAGGCCTGGACCTGGGAGGCGATGGCGCTGACCCGCGCCCGCGTCGTCGCCGGCGATGCGGCCTTCGCCACCCGCGTCGAGGCGGCGATCCGCACCGCGCTCGTCCGCCGCCGCGACGCCGACAAGCTGCGCGCCGACGTCGTCGAGATGCGCGGCCTGATCGCAGAGGAGAAGGGCACGACCGACCCCTGGGACATCAAGCAGATCCCCGGCGGTCTGGTCGACGTCGAGTTCCTCGCCCAGTTCCTGATGCTGCTGCACGGACCCGACGACCCGGCACTGTTCTCGACCAACACCGGCGTCGCGCTCGACCGGCTGGCGGCGGCGGGCCACCTCTCGGCGACCGACCACGACCTCGTCGGTCCGGCGCTGCGGCTCTATCAGGGCCTGACCCAGACGCTGCGCCTCGCCTCCGACGGCGCCTTCGTGCCGAAGGAGGCACCGCGCGGCCTGATCGACCTCCTGACGCGGGTCGGCGAACTGCCGGATTTCGGCACGCTCGCAGCCCATCTGGCCGAGACCGAGAAGGCCGTCCACGAGGTCCACGAACGCATCGTCGGCAAGGCGAAGAAGCGCGGGCGGAAGTGACGGGGGGGACGACCCTCGTGCCATCGTGCGTCTTCGAGGGCTCGGCCGCGCCGTGCTTCGCCGAATGTCGGAAGCGTAGCGGCCTCTCCACCCTCCCCTCAGGGGAGGGTGCCGAGC
>DBMN01000186.1:11067-11504 GCA_002298965.1 Rhizobiales bacterium UBA697
CCCCACCCCTGCCCCTCCCCTGAGGGGAGGGGTGAGCCGCGCCGAGACGTGGGCGCACAGGAAACACGCTCGTCCGGAACGGCCGCTTCTCGGCGCGCGCCCGCCCCCGCATGAACGAAGTTTAATCCGGCCGCAAAGTGCCCGAAAGGTTGCGATCGCTAGTGTGATCTTCGAAGCGAGGGCGCCCTCTCCCCCCGGGGCGAAACGTTCCCCCTCCCTCGCCACGGAGACGACCATGAAGACCCTGACCAAGATCCTCCTCGGCGCCGGCCTCCTCGCCACCGCGGCCGGCGGCGCGGCCTATGCCCGCGGGCCGATGGGCTGCGGACCGGACGGCCCGATGGCCGGCCCGATGGGTGGCCCGATGGGCGGACCCGGCGCGGGTCCGATGCGCGGCGCCTTCCTCGACAAGCTGTTCGATCGCCTCGACGCCGACA
>DBMN01000186.1:11533-11896 GCA_002298965.1 Rhizobiales bacterium UBA697
GATCGACGCCAACCACGACGGCACCCTCGACAAGGCCGAGATCGAGAGCTGGATCGGCCGCCGCGGCGGCGAGAAGGCGGTCACCCGCTTCCTCGAGATCCACGACCTCGACGGTGACGGCAAGATCACCAAGGACGAGGCCAAGCTCGCCATGGCCGCCATGCACGGCGACTTCGGCATGGGCGGTCCCGGTCGCCATCACGGCTGGGGCATGCAGGGCCCCGGCATGCGCTGGAACCAGGACGGCCAGCCGCCGATGCCCGGCGCCGGCCAGGGCCCCGGCGCTCCGGTGCCGCCCGCTCCGGCCAAGTGAACGATCACGTCTGCACGCGAGAAAACGGCGCCGGGGGCAACCCCGGCGCC
>DBMN01000188.1:0-3058 GCA_002298965.1 Rhizobiales bacterium UBA697
GGCGGCCGTCGCCGCCGCGTCGCGCAACGAGGCGAGCGACGCCAAGGCGCGCCGCAAGACCGAGAGCGTCCGCGTGCCGGCCGAACGTCTCGACGAGCTGATGGACCGGGTCGGCGAACTGGTGATCGCCCAGTCGCGCCTCTCCCAGATCGCCGCCGGCAGCGTCGACGTCCAGCTGCGCGCCGTCAGCGAGGAGATGGAACGGCTCTGCGCCGAACTGCGCACCACCATGATGGTGCTGCGCATGGTGCCGGTCGGAACCCTCTTCGACCGCTTCCGCCGCCTCGTCCACGACCTGCAGCGCGACACCGGCAAGGAGATCGTGCTCCAGACCGAGGGCGAGACCACCGAGATGGACAAGACGGTGATCGAGCGTCTCGCCGATCCGCTGGTCCATCTGGTCCGCAACGCCGCCGATCACGGTCTCGAGGACCACGACGGGCGCGTGGCGAGCGGCAAGCCGGCGGCCGGCCACATCACCCTCTCGGCGCAACAGGCCGGCGGCGAGGTGATCGTGACGATCACCGACGACGGCCGCGGCATCGACCGCGATCGGGTCCGCGCCAAGGCCGAGAGCCTCGGTCTGGTCTCGCCCGGCGCGGCGCTGACCGATTCCGAGATCTACCAGCTGATCCTCCAGCCGGGCTTCTCCACCGCCTCCGCCGTCACCAACCTCTCCGGGCGCGGNNGGCGTCGGCATGGACGTGGTCAAGAAGACCATCGAGGGCCTGCACGGCACGATCGACATCCGGAGCGCGCTCGGCGTCGGCACCACGGTGGCGCTGCGCATCCCGCTGACGCTGGCGATCATCGACGGCCTGCTCGTGCGGGTCGGCACCGGGCGCTACGTCATCCCGCTGCCGGCGGTCGAGGAATGCCTCGAACTGTCGCTCGAGGAGGACATGCGCTCGCGCGGTCGCAGCTTCATCAACCTGCGCGGCCGCCTGGTGCCCTTCATCCGCCTGCGCGAGATCTTCGCGACCGGCACCCGCCCCGATCCCTACCAGAAGATCGTGGTGGTCTCGACCGGCTCGGAACGCGTCGGTCTGGTCGTCGACCAGATCGTCGGCGACCACCAGACGGTCATCAAGTCCATGTCGAAACTGCACGAGGACGTCGAGACCTTCGCCGGTGCGACGATCCTCGGCGACGGCGGCGTGGCCCTCATCCTCGACGTCGCCAATCTGGTGGCGACGGGCCGGAGCCAGGAGGCGCAGCTGCGCGCGACCGCATGAGCAACGACACCCGCACCTCCACCCTCGCGCCGCCGTGGAACGACGACGGCGACATGGAAGCCCTCACCTTCGACGTCGGCGGCGAGACCTTCGCCCTCGAGGCGGCGATCGTCCGGGAGATCCTCGATCTCCTGCCCGAGACCGCCGTGCCGGGTGCCCGCCCCTTCGTCGGCTCGGTGATCAACTTCCGCGGCAAGGTCATTCCGCTGGCCGACATCCGCCTCGCCTTCGGCATGCCGATCGCCGACCCGACCATCGACAGCCGCATCGTCGTGGTCGAGATCGACCTCGAGGGCACCCCGACGCTGGTCGGCCTCCGGACCGACCGGGTCAACGAGGTCTCCACCCTGCACCGCGACGACGGCGAGGCGCCGCCCCGCGTCGGCATGAAATGGCCCGAGGACCTGATCCTCAGCCTCGTCAAGCACGGTGGCTCCGTCGTGATCTTCCCCGACCTGCAGGCGATCTTCCGCAAGGATCGCGCCCCGGCCGGCGAAGCCTGATCCCCTCTCCCGAACCCGCTACGACCCATTGCCCCGAGCCAGAACGGTTCGGCCGACTTCCAGAAAGGAACGCGCGATGCGCTTCACCATCAAGCTCAAACTGGCACTCGCCTTCGGGTTGATCGTGCTCATGCTGGCCGGCATCGCCACGGTCGGCATCTCCAACCTGTCGAAGATCAACACGATGCTCGAAAGCCTCGTCCAGGGGCCGGCACAGCGTCTCGAATACGCCCTGACCGCCTCGAGCGCCGCTTCCGAAGCGATCCGCGCCCAGAAGAACGCCCTGCTGTCGACCGATCTCGCGACCGCGAAGAAGTTCTACAAGACCTCCGACGATCAGATCGCCAAGGTGCTCGATCTCGCCGGCAAGGGTTGGGAGAGGGCCAGCCAGGAGGGCAAGCCCTATTGGGAAGCCCTGCGCAAGTCGGCCGAGAACTTCGCCATCAACGCGCGCAAGCTGCCCGACATCCAGGCCTCCGGCGACACCAAGGCGGCGATCGATCTCTCCAACGGCGAGATCCGCGCCGTCGCCGGCGAGATGGACACCGCCATCACCAAGCTGATCGACCTGCAGAAGCGCATCATGCGGACCTCGGCGGAAAACGCGCAGGCGAGCTACGAGGAGACCCGTCTCCAGCTGCTGGCCGCCACCGGTCTCGTCTTCCTCTTCGCCGTCGGCGTCGCCCTGTGGATGTCGCTGTCGATCTCCAACGGCCTGAAGCGCGGCGTCGAGCTCGCCGAAGCCGTCGCCATCGGCGACCTCTCCAAGCAGGTCGTCCACAAGTCCAACGACGAGATCAAGGACCTGATCACGGCGATGGAGCGGATGACCGCCAACCTCTCCAACACCGCCGACATCGCCACCGAGATCGCCGAAGGCAACCTGATGGTCACGCCGAAGCCGCTCTCCGACAAGGACACGCTCGGCCAGGCCCTCGAGCGCATGGTCGAACGGCTGCGCGCCGTGGTGAAGGACGCGATGTCGGCCTCCGACAACGTCTCCTCGGGCTCGCAGCAGCTCTCCGCCGCCTCCGAGCAGATCGCGCAAGGCGCGTCCGAACAGGCCTCGGCCGCCGAGGAAGCCTCCTCGTCGATGGAGGAGATGGCCTCCAACATCAAGCAGAACGCCGACAACGCCGCCCAGACCGAGAAGATCGCCCGTCAGTCCGCCAAGGACGCCGAGCTCTCCGGTGACGCCGTCTCGCGCGCCGTCTCCGCCATGGGCACGATCGCCGAGAAGATCGGCATCGTCCAGGAGATCGCCCGTCAGACCGACCTCCTCGCCCTCAACGCCGCGGTCGAGGCGGCGCGTGCCGGCGA
>DBMN01000188.1:3113-15606 GCA_002298965.1 Rhizobiales bacterium UBA697
CAGGAAGCCGGCGACATGCTGAACCGCCTCGTCCCCGACATCCGCAAGACCGCCGAACTGGTCTCCGAGATCTCCGCCGCCTGCCGCGAGCAGGACATCGGCGCCGCTCAGATCAACCAGGCGATCCAGCAGCTCGACAAGGTGACCCAGCAGAACGCCGGCGCCTCCGAAGAGATGTCGGCGACCTCCGAGGAACTCGCCGCCCAGGCGGAAGAGCTCCAGAGCTCGATCGCCTTCTTCCGGGTCGAAAACGTCGATGCCGCGAGCCATCGCCGTCAGGCCGCGCCCGCTCGGTCGCGCACCCCCGCCGGCGGTCTCGCCCACCCGGTCGCCCACATGAAGACCTCCGCTCCGGCCAAGAAGACCGCCGCCGCGCCGAAGCGTCAGACCGTCACGGCTCAGCAGGCGCGAGTGCGCGGCTTCGCCCTCGACATGGCGGTGGGCGGACCCGACGACGAAGACGCCGACTTCAAGGAGAGCGCGTGATGGCCACAAACGAGACCGAAACCCAGTTCGTGACCTTCGCGCTCGGCTCGGAAGTCTTCGCGATCCCGGTCTCGGTGGTGCGGGAGATCCTCGATCACGAGGAGGTCTTCCGCATCCCGAACGGCCCCGCCTACCTCCTCGGCCTGCGCAACGTCCGCGGCCAGGGCGTGCCGGTGATCGACCTGCGCCTCCGGCTCGGGCTGACGAAGACGGAGACGACCACCAACACCCGTGTCCTGGTGGTCGACGTCCCCCTCGCCGACCGGCTGCTGACCCTGGGCCTGATGGCCGACCGGGTGTTCGAGGTGGCCTCCTTCGGGGCGAACCAGACCGATGCCGCCCCCGACATCGGGGTCGGCTGGAACTCGGACTACATCGCCAGCGTGATCCGGCGCGAGACCGGCTTCGTGGTGATCATCGACCTGGCCCGGCTGCTGTCGTCCGCCGAAATGGCGACGCTCGCCGCCGTGCCCGCCGCCCCGCGGGCCGCCTGACATCGCCGGAGGCGCCGCCGACCTGACGGTCGCGACGGCGCCTCCGCCGCGGGCCCCCGCCCGCCGACAAACCACCGTCCGAACGGACGCAACCGGGAGCATGACCGACGTGAGCCGAGCCGCCGCCGTCCGAACGTCCGAAGAGAGCGATCGCCTTTCCTCCCGCGATTTTCAGCGTCTTGCCGCTTTCATCAACGATTACAGCGGCATCAAGATGCCGTCCGCCAAGCAGGTGATGCTGGAGGGCCGCCTGCGCCGCCGCTTGCGCGCGACCGGCCACGAGACCTTCGCCGACTATTGCCGCTTCCTCTTCGACGAGGACGGGCTCGAGGCCGAGGCGATCTTCCTGATCGACGTCGTCACCACCAACAAGACCGACTTCTTCCGCGAGCCGACGCATTTCGAGTATCTCGTCAAGCAGGCTCTGCCCGATCTCGCGGCGCGCGGCGTCTCCTCCATCCGCGCCTGGAGCTCGGCCTGTTCGATCGGCGCCGAGCCCTACACGATGGCGATGGTGCTGGCCGAGTTCGCCGCCGCCAATCGGCCGACCTCGTGGTTCGTGCTGGCGACCGATCTCTCGACCGACGTGCTGGAGACGGCCCGCCGCGGCATCT
Organism: Rhizobiales bacterium UBA697; assembly: GCA_002298965.1. Taxonomy (GTDB): domain Bacteria; phylum Pseudomonadota; class Alphaproteobacteria; order Rhizobiales; family Ancalomicrobiaceae; genus Pinisolibacter. The sequence goes on from DBMN01000188.1 coordinate 4,708, forward strand.
ATCCGCGTTCGATGCTCGATCCGGTGCCGTTGGCGCTGCGCAAGAGCCACGTCCGCATCGCCCGCCGCGAGAGCGAGACCATCGCCCGGATCGCCCCGGCGCTGCGCTCCAACGTCGGCTTCGCCCGCCTCAACCTGATGGACGAGAGCTATCCGGTCGGCGATCCGATGCACCTGATCTTCTGCCGCAACGTGCTGATCTATTTCGACAAGGAGACGCAGAAACAGGTCCTGCGCCGGCTCTGCGACAATCTCCTGCCCGGCGGCTACCTGTTCATCGGCCATTCCGAGAGCATCACCGGATTCGACCTGCCGGTGAGGACCGTGTCGAACACCGTGTTCCAGAAGCTGCCCGACGGCGCCCCCCGTCCGGCGCCCATCCGACGGAGGACCTGAGCTCATGGCCAAGCGCGTACGTGTCCTGATCGTCGACGATTCCGCCAGCGTCCGTCAGACGCTCTCGCAGGTCCTGTCGCAGGATCCCGAGATCGAGGTGACCGGTGTCGCCTCCGACCCCTATGTCGCCGCACGGCGCATCGCCGAGGACGTGCCCGACGTCATCACCCTCGACGTCGAGATGCCGCACATGGACGGCATCACCTTCCTCAAGAAGGTGATGTCGCAGCACCCGATCCCCGTGGTGATGTGCTCTTCGCTGACCCTCGAGGGCTCCGAGACGCTGATGCAGGCGCTCGAGGCCGGCGCCGTCGACGTCATCGTCAAGCCGAAGATCGGCGCCGCCGACCATCTCGCCGAGAGCGCGATGATGATCTGCGAGACCGTCAAGGGCGCCGCCAAGGCCCGCATCCGCCGCCCCCGCATCGGTTCGGCCCGGCCGGTGGAGGAGCCGCGCGGCTACGGCGCCCCGGCGCCCAAGCTCTCCGCCGACGCGGTGCTGCCGCCGGCGCGGCCTTCGGTCACCGGCGCCATGGCCAAGACCACCGAGATCGTCGTCTGCGTCGGCGCCTCGACCGGCGGCACCGAGGCGCTGCGCGACTTTCTCGTCGCCCTGCCGGCCAACTCGCCGGGCATCGTCATCGTCCAGCACATGCCGGAGAAGTTCACCGCCGCCTTCGCCAAGCGCCTCGACGGGTTGTGCGAGGTGTCGATCAAGGAGGCCGAGAACGGCGATCCCGTGCTGCGCGGCCACGTGCTGATCGCGCCCGGCGGCCGCCACACGCTGCTCGAGCGCCGCGGCGCCCGCTATCACGTGACGGTGCGCGACGGACCGCTGGTGTCGCGCCACCGCCCCTCGGTCGACGTGCTGTTCCGCTCCGCCGCCCGCGCCGCCGGGCCGAATGCGGTCGGCGTGATCATGACCGGCATGGGCGACGACGGCGCCCGCGGCCTGCTCGAGATGAAACAGGCCGGCGCCTATACCGTGGCGCAGAACGAGGAGACCTGCGTCGTCTTCGGCATGCCGAAGGAGGCGATCGAGCTCGGCGGCGTCGACCGCATCGTCGCCCTCGACGACATCGCCCGCGAGATCCAGATCGCCCAGCAGCGCGCCTGAGACCGGCCCGCGACGCCTCGCATCCCCGAGGCGTCGCGCCGCCGTTCAGTCGACGAGATCGTCGGGCAGCAGCCCCTCGGGGAAGTTCTGGTAGGCGACGGGGCGCAGGAAGCGCCGGATCGACAGCGTGCCGACGCTGGTCGCGCCGAAGTTGGAGCTGGCCGGCCAGGGGCCGCCGTGCACCATCGAATCGACCACCTCGACGCCGGTCGGGAAGCCGTCGACGAGGACGCGGCCGGCCTTGCGCTCGAGGATCGGCAGCAGCGACCGCGCGACCGCGAGATCGGCGTCGTCCATGTGCAGCGTCGCGGTGAGCTGGCCGACGAAGCCGAGGGCGACGTCGCGCATCTCGGCGAGCGAACCCACGCGGACGACGAGGCCGAGCGGGCCGAAGACTTCGTCCTGCAGGCCGTGATCGGCGGCGAAGGCCGCGCCGGTCGTCTCGAAGAGCTGCGGCGAGGCCGCCCGCCCCTCCGCCTCGGTCGCCAGCACGGTGTCGACACCCTCGGCCGCCGCGATCCGGGCGCGTCCCGCGCGATAGGCGGCGGCGATACCGTCGGTCAGCATGGTCTGCGGCGCGACCTTGGCCAGGGCAGCGGAGGTCGCGGCGACGAAGCGGTCGGCGTCGGGTCCGTCGATCACCACCGCGATGCCGGGATTGGTGCAGAACTGACCGGCGCCGACCGTCAGCGACCCGGCCCAGCCGGCACCCAGCGCCTCGGCGCGGGCGGCGAGCGCCGCCGGCAGCAGGAACATCGGGTTGACGCTGCCGAGTTCGCCGAAGAACGGAATGGGTTCCGGCCGCGCGGCGCAGAGGTCGAACAGCGCCCGTCCGCCGGCGAGCGAACCGGTGAAGCCGACCGCCTTGATGCGCGGATGGGTGACCAGCGCCTCGCCGACGGCGCGCGCACCGCCCTGGACCAGCGAGAACACGCCGGCCGGCGCGCCGCAGCGCAGGATCGCCGCATGGATCGCCTCGGCGACGATCTCACCGGTGCCGGGATGGGCCGAATGGCCCTTCACCACCACCGGGCAACCGGCCGCCAGCGCCGCGGCGGTGTCGCCCCCGGCGGTCGAGAAGGCGAGCGGAAAGTTCGAGGCGCCGAAGACCGCGACCGGGCCGATCGGCCGCTGGACGAGGCGGATGTCGGGCCGCGGCATCGGCTGGCGATCCGGCAGCGCCGCGTCGTGGCGGCGATCGAGATGCCATCCTTCACGGACATGCGCGGCGAAGAGGCGGAGCTGACCGACCGTGCGGCCGCGTTCGCCCTCGAGCCGAGCCGGCGGCAGACCGGTCTCCTGGGTACCGATCTCGGTGATCGCCGCACCGCGGGCCTCGATCTCTTCGGCGATCGCCTCGAGGAAGGCGGCACGATCGGCCCGCGACGTCGCCGACCAGACCCAGAACGCCTCTTCCGCCGCCTCGCAGGCGCGGTCGACGATCGCCGTCGTGCCGGCAGCGAAGGTATGGGCCGGACCATGCGCCGGGGTGGAGACGAAATGTGCGTCGCCATCGACCCATTCGCCCGCGACGAGGTGCCTGCCGTGTGGTGTGAATGCCATGATCGTTCTCCGGTCCGCAGCGCGGCGCGATCGGCGAAAATGCCGAGATGCGTTGACGACAAGACAAATACAGTATGTATGCAAAATCACAAGTCACGCGAAGGAGCGAGAGAGCGATGAGCGACGTCGAGATCGTCAGCATCGAGACCCTGGGCGAGCGCATCGCCGCGGTCTTCCGGAAAGCCGGGCTCTCGCCCGATCAGGCACGCGCGGTCGCCCGCGTCATCGCCGCCGGCGAGCGCGACGGTTGCAAGTCGCACGGGCTCTATCGCATCGAGGGCTGTCTGAAGACGCTCGCCGCCGGCAAGGTCGTGGCCGACGCCGATCCGGTCGTCCACGACGACGGATCGGCGGTGATCCGGGTCGAGGCCGGCGGCGGCTTCTCCTGCCTCGCCTTCGAGCGCGGCGCGCCTCTCCTCGCCGAGCGCGCCCGATCGCTCGGCCTCGCGGCGCTGGTGATCAACGACTGCACCCATTTCTCGGCGCTGTGGCCCGAGGTCGAGTCGCTGACCGACCACGGCGTCGCGGCGCTGGCGATGTGCCCGAGCTACGCGACCGTCGCGGTGACCGGCGGCGACCGGCCGCTGCTCGGCACCAACCCGCTCGCCTTCGGCTGGCCGCGGCCGGGAACCGCCCCTTACGTCTTCGACTTCGCCACCTCGGTTGCCGCCCGCGGCGAGATCGAACTGCGCCGCCGCGCCGGCGAGACCCTGCCCGAGGGCTGGGCGATCGACGCCGAGGGCCGACCGACCACCGATCCGACGGAGGCGCTCGCCGGCGCCATGCTGCCCTTCGGCGGCCACAAGGGCTCGGCGATCTCGACCATGATCGAGCTTCTCGCCGGCGTGATGATCGGCGATCTGACGAGTACCGGTGCCCTCGATCGGCTCGGCACGACGACGCTGGCGCCGGCCCACGGCGAGTTGATCCTCGCCTTCTCGCCCGAACGCTTCGCCGCCGGTCGCCCGGGCGATCCCTTCGCCCGTGCCGAGGCGCTGTTCGAGGCGATCGTCGGCCAGGGCGCGCGGCTTCCCTCGCAGCGCCGTTACGCCGCGCGGGCGAAGGCGGCAAAGGACGGCATCGCGCTCACGCCCGCGGAAGCAGCCCAGCTCCGCCGCTTCGAGACGCTCGGCCTCGCCGCGCTCGGCTGAGGCGGGCACGAAGAGAAAAGGCCCGCCGGAGGGCGGGCCTTCTCGCATCGCATCGGCGATCGCTCAGGGGCGGTAGGTCTGCACCGCGCCCGGCAGCTTCGACCAGTCGGCGTACCAGGTCTCGAACAGCGCCAGCTGCGTCTCGACGAAGCCGCGCTGGCTCGCCGTCAGGGCGTCGGTCTCGTTGAAGTGCAGCGTGTATTCCGGGTTGCCCTTCAGCACCATCATGTACTTGAAGAACAACACCAGATCCGGCCCCTCGTCGAAGGTCGAGAGCACGTTCATCGCCGCCTCGAGCTCCAGGGCGCGGACGCGGGCGTCGGCATCGCCCTTGGCGGCGGCCTGGGCCAGCGCCGTCAGATGCAGCACTTCCTTCGGCAGCACGTTGCCGATGCCGGTGATCGAACCGGTGGCGCCGCAGTTGACGAAACCGTGGAAGACCGCGGTGTCGACGCCGATCATCAGCGTCACGCCGTCGCCGCCGCTGGTGATGTTCTCGGCCGCGTAGCTCATGTCGGCCGGGCCGCCGAACTCCTTGAAGCCGACCAGATTGGGATGCTCGGCGCGCAGCGCGAAGAAGAGATCGGCGCGGGTGGCGAAGCCGTAGTAGGGGCTGTTGTAGATCACCGCCGGCAGGTCCGGCGCCGCCGAGAGGATCGCCTTGAAGTGGGCGCGCTGCGCCGCGATCGAGGGTCCGCGCGACAGAACGCGCGGGATGACCATCAGGCCCTTGGCGCCGACCTTCTGGGCATGGGCGGCGATCGCCACGGCCGAGGCGGTGTTGATCGCGCCGGTGCCGACGACCACCGGAATGCCGGCGGCGGTGAGCCGCGCCACGCCTTCCATGCGCTGCGCGTCGGTGAGGAGCGGCCAGTCGCCCATCGAACCGCAGTAGACGACCGCCGACATGCCGGCCGCCATCAGCTCCGCACCCTTGCGCACCAGCGCATCGAAGTCGGGCGTGCGGTCGGCCTTGCAGGGCGTCATCAGGGCGGGAATGCAACCTGTGAAGATGTTGGACGTCATCGGGGGCTCCTTGGTTTCCCGCCACGAGGGACGGTCGAGAGCGGGCGCCGAACGCCCGGCCACCGACCGGATCTGGGTGGAGACATACATTGTATTTTTTTTGTCGACAAGATGCCGACGACGAGGACCACCCCGACCGACCCCCGCGCCCGCCCTCAGAGCGGCACGGTCTGGCGCCGGTCGCGGGCGATCATCTGCTGGATCTGGTGGACGATCTGGTCGGCATGCGCCGTCGCCAACCGGTCGGCCGCGGCGACGTCGCGGGTCGCGATCGCCTCGATGATGGCGTCGTGCTCGTCGGCGTAGCGGGCCGGCAGTCGGTCGTCGAAGGACGAGTAGTAGATCCGGAGGATGCGCCGCCCCTCGTCGAGCAGCCGGCAGAACAGCGCGAGATAGTAGGGATTGCGCCCCGCCTCGGCGATCGTGGCGTGGAAGTCGCGGTTGGTGGCGATCATCGCCAAAGCGTCCTCGGCGGCGACGGCGGCGGCGAAGTCGGCCTGCCGCGCCCGGATCGCCGCGAGATCGCCCGGCCGGTGATGCTCGGCGGCGAGCCGCGTGGTGACGCGGTACATCAGCGTCATCGCGTCGAAGAACGTGTGCAGGTTGAGAAAGTCGACGTTGGAGACGACGGTCGAGCGATTGGGCAGCGTCGTCACCAGCCCCTCGCCCGCCAGCCTGACCAGCGCCTCGCGGATCGGCGTGCGCGACATCGACAGCCGTTCGGCCAGCTGGATCTCGTCGATCGGACTGCCCGGCGGCAGCACCAGATCGAGGATCTCGTCGCGCAGGATGTCGTAGACGAGTTTCACGCCCTCGCCGCGCCGCCGTTCGACCGGCGCGCCATCCGTCTTGTCCTTCATCGTATCGCCCCACCGCCGGCCGATCGCTCGGCCAAGAACACCGACGGCCGATCGCTCGGCCGGAATCATCAGAACACGACCGCTTCAGCCCTTGCGGACCCGCTCGAGGAAGTCGAGCAGCGACCGCCCCGCCCCCAGGATGTGCGCCCGGGTCAGTTCCGCCGCCTGATCGGCGTCGCGCGCGATGCAGGCCTCGACGATCGCCTGATGCTCGCGCCGCGCCCGATCCATGCCCGAGGTCAGCGTCAGCTGGAGCCGCTGATAGCGCTCGATCCGGTTCAGCGCCGAATCGACCACCTGCAGGAAATAGGGCCGGCCGCAGTCGCGATAGAGCATGTAGTGGAGCTGGCGGTTGAGGTGGCCCCAGTTCTTCGGGTCCTCCTCGTGGCCGAAGCGGTCGGCATAGTCGCGGGCGAGGTCGAGCGATTCCTGCGAGGCGACGACCACCGAGTGGCGCACCACCTCCGGCTCGATCAGCGAGCGGAACTCGAAGATCTCCTCGATCTCGTCGAGCGACAGCGAGGCGACGACGGCGCCGCGATAGCGCTGCGTGGTGACGAGCCCCTGCTCCTCGAGCCGGGTCAGCGCCTCGCGCACCGGAATGCGGCTGACGTTGAACATCCGCGCGATGTTGTCCTGCCTGAGCACCTCGCCCTCGGCCAGGGTGCCGTCGGTGATCCCCTCGCGCAACGCGTCGAAGATCACGTCGGCCGGCGACGCCAACTGGGCCAGGTCCTGGGCTCTGATCTGCATCTCGCTCTCGCCTTCCAAACGAAGTCCGATTTTCGGCACGGGCCGCGTGTCTGTCCAGCCCGTGATGCGCGATTGGGCAATTCGTGCCCAATTTTGTGTATTGAATATTGGATCCAATTCTGAGAGCCTGACGATCGTCTTGGATCGGATCCACGATCGGATATCCACTCAGGAGGGATTGGAATGAGCATGAAAAAGGGCCTCGGCCTCTTCGCGAGCCTCGCGTGCTTCGCGCTCGCCACCGTCGGACCGGCCAAGGCCGACAAGCTCGACGACATCATCGCCTCCGGCAAGCTGCGCTGCGCCGCCGTTCTCGACTTCCCGCCGATGGGTTCGCGCAATGCGGCGAACGAGCCGATCGGCTTCGACGTCGACTATTGCAACGACCTCGCCAAGGCGCTCGGCGTGAAGGCCGAGATCGTCGAGACGCCCTTCCCCGATCGCATCCCCGCCCTCGTCTCCGGCCGCGTCGACGTCGGCGTCGCCTCGACCTCCGACACGCTCGAGCGCGCCAAGACGGTCGGCTTCTCGATCCCCTACTTCGCCTTCCAGATGGTCATCCTGACCAAGGACGGCCTCGGGCTCGCCACCTACGACCAGCTCAAGGGCCGCAAGACCGGTTCGGTCTCCGGCACCTTCGAGGCGCTCGCCCTCGAGGCCGACGTCAAGAAGTGGGCCGATGCCAAGGGCTCGTTCCGCGGCTACCAGACCCAGGCCGACGTCTTCCTCGCCCTCTCCCAGGGCCAGATCGAAGCGACCGTCGTCACCTCGACCGTCGCCGCCGCGATCATCAAGGAAGGCAAGTACAAGGGCTTCGTCATGACCGGCACCGCGCCCTACGTGACGGACTACGTCTCGCTGATCGCGCTGCGTCAGGACCAGGGCTTCATCAACTACCTGAACCTGTTCGTGAACCAGCAGGTCCGCACCGGCCGCTACAAGGAACTCTGGGACAAGTGGGTCGGCCTCGGCGACGCGCCGAACCTGACCGTCCCCGGCGTCTATCGCTGAGCCTCGCCTCCGGGAGGGTGCCAGCCACCCTCCCCGCTCCGCATGATCGGTCGGGCGTAGGCGCCCGCTCCTCGGCCGGCCGCCCATGCGGCCGCGCCATGCTCGACGGGGTCGCGATGAACTACACGTTCCACTGGTTGCCGGCCTTCCGCGCCCTGCCCGACATGCTGGCCGGCGCGCTGGTCACGCTCGAGGTCGCGGCCGTGTCGATGCTGCTCGGCACCGTCTTCGCCATCCTCCTCGCCGTGGCGAGCGGCTCGCGTCATCGTGCCCTTCGCGCGATCGCCGTGACCTGGGTCGAGGTCGCGCGCAACACGCCGAGCCTCTTTCAGGTCTACATGGCCTATTTCGGCCTCGGCTCGCTCGGGCTCCATCTCGATTCCATGCCGGCGCTGCTGGCGGGTCTCACCTTCAACAACGCCGGTTATCTCGCCGAGACGCTCCGCGGTGGCCTGCGCGCCGTGCCGGAGACGCAGGTGCGCGCCGCACGCTCGCTCGGCATGGGCGCGTTCCAGACCTTCCGGCTGATCGTGCTGCCGCAGCTCTTCCGCGTCGTCTTCCATCCGCTCACCAACCAGATGGTCTGGGCGATCCTGATGACGTCGCTCGGCGTCGTCGTCGGCCTCAACGACGACCTCACCGGCGTGACCCAGCAGCTCAACGTCAAGTCGTTCCGCACCTTCGAATATTTCGCCCTCGCCGCGGCGATCTACTACGGCCTCGCCAAGGCCGTGACGCTGGCCGCACGCCTCGCCGCCTGGCGCCTGTTCCGCTACTGAGGGAGACCGGAATGTTCGAAACCTCCTTCGGGCTCGCCGAACTCGTCTTCATGCTGAAGGGCGCCGGCGTCACCCTCGCCCTCACCTTCTGGGCGGTGCTCGGCGGCACGTTGCTCGGCATCGTCTTCGGCCTCGTCCGCGCCTCGGCGCCGTGGTGGGTCGGCGGCGCGCTCGGCCTCGTCCTCGACGTCTTCCGCTCGGTGCCGCTGCTGATCCAGTTCGTGCTGGCCAATGCCTTCAAGCCGATGATCGGCCTGCAGGCGAGCACCTTCACCATCGCCTGCATCGTGCTGGCGCTCTACACCGCCGCCTACTGCACCGAGATCGTGCGCGCCGGCGTGCTGTCGGTGCCGGCGACGACCCGGCGCGCCGCGCGGTCGCTCGGCATGACGGCCTTCCAGGACCTGCGCCACATCGTCTTCCCGATCGCGCTCCGCGTCGCCCTGCCCAACTGGATCGGCCTGACGCTCGGCGTGATGAAGGACTGCTCGCTCGTGCTGTGGATCGGCATCATCGAGCTGCTGCGCTCGTCGCAGATCGTCGTCACCCGCCTCCAGGAGCCGCTGCTGGTCCTGTCGATCGCCGGGGCGATCTACTTCCTCATGAGCTTCCCGATCGCCCGCCTCGGCGCGCGTCTCGAAACCGGATGGCGCAACCAATGATCGAGATTCAGGACATCCACAAATCCTTCGGCCCGCTCGAGGTCCTCAAGGGCGTCTCGATGACCGTCGACCGCGGCGAGGTCGTCTCGGTGATCGGCGGCTCGGGCTCGGGCAAGTCGACGATGCTGATGTGCATCAACGGCCTCGAGCCCATCGCCTCCGGCCGCATCCTGGTCGACGGCGTCGACGTCCACGACAGGAAGACCAACCTCGACAAGCTCCGTCGCAAGATCGGCATCGTCTTCCAGCAGTGGAACGCCTTCCCGCATCTGACCGTGCTCGAGAACGTCATGCTGGCGCCGCGCAAGGTGCTCGGCAAGTCGAAGGCCGAGGCGGAGGAGATCGCGGTGCAGCAGCTGCGCCACGTCGGCCTCGGCGAGAAGCTGACGGTCTTCCCCTCGAAGCTCTCCGGCGGCCAGCAGCAGCGCATGGCGATCGCCCGCGCACTCGCCATGTCGCCCGACTACATGCTGTTCGACGAGGTGACCTCGGCCCTCGATCCGCAGCTCGTCGGCGAGGTGCTCGACACGCTGCGCATGCTGTCGTCGGAAGGCATGACGATGATCGTCGTCACCCACGAGATCCGCTTCGCCCGCGACGTCTCCGACCGGGTCGCCTTCTTCCACAAGGGCAAGATCCTCGAGGTCGGCCATCCCGATCAGGTGATCGGCGAGCCGCGCGAGCCCGAGACGATCGAGTTCCTGAAGTCGGTGCTCTGACACCGACCTCCTCGCTTCCCCCCCGGTCTCCCCAGGACCGAAAACCGATCGGGCGGCATCGCGAGATGCCGCCCGAACCGTTTTCGAGGACGCGTTTTGCCGCCCTCAGCCGAAGAAGCCGCGATCGAAGCGTTCGACGGCGAAGGCGGAGAGATCGACCGCCGGCGCCTCTTCGGTCGCGAGCTGCGCGACGATCTCGCCGGTGATCGGGCCGAGCGTGAGCCCCAGATGCTGGTGGCCGAAGGCATAGAGCACGCGGGGATCCTTCGTGCTGCGACCGATCGCCGGCAGATAGTCCGGCAGCGTCGGCCGCGAGCCCCACCAGGTGGTGACGTCGTCGCCGAAGGGGATGCCGAGTTCGGCGACGTGATGGCGCAGCCGATCCCACTTGCGCGGATCGGGCGGCGCGTCGTGGCGCGAGAACTCGACGAAGCTCGTCGCCCGGACGCCCGAGGAGAAGCCCGAGACCACCACGGCGCGATCCTCGAACACCACCGGCGGCAGATCGCTCGGCCAGCGCCAGCGCGCCGAGGCCGACTGGATGTGATAGCCGCGTTCGGCGACGATCGGCACCCGGTGGCCGAGCGGCGCCATCAGTGCCGCCGAGCGCACGCCGGCGGTGACCACCACCAGATCGGTGCCGGACCGCGCGATCGTCTCGGGCCCGGCGACGCCGGTNNCCCGCCGGCGGCGACGAAGGCAGCGCGCATCGCCTCCAGCACCGCGCCGGGATCGGCGACGCTCGCCGTCCCCTCGTAGCGCATCGCATCGACGATCGGCCGAGCGACGGCACCGACGAGGCGGGCGCGCTGTTCGGGCGCGAGGTCGTGGCAGGAGACCGCATTCGAGGCCGGCTGGGCGAG
>DBMN01000322.1 GCA_002298965.1 Rhizobiales bacterium UBA697
CGGGTGCTCGGCGGCCGCGAGACGCCGCTCGACGCGGCGATCGACGTCGCCCAGGCCGCGGTCGAACCGGCGCGGTCGCGGCTGCGCGCCAATGTCCGCCGTCTCGGCCGTCACACCCGCGACTGACGAGAGGCCGATCGGCCGCAAGGTCCGCGACGAAGGTCGTGCGTCGTGCAGGTCACCCTTGCTTTGACAGCGGCTCCGTCGCCGGGCTACCGGAGACGACCGGGCCGAGCGGGCATCTCTCCCTCGCCCACGAGCGGAGCGATCGTCCCGACATGCCGCATTCCGAAGACAGGATGCACACCGTCTCCGGCCGCTACGAGGCGCTGGTCGCCTCCGGCGCCATTTCCTCCGATCCCGCCCAGGTGCGGCTGACCAGACGGCTCGACCGGCTGGAGAAGGAGATCGCCACCTCCGATCTGGCGGTCAAGGGCTCGTCGCTCGGCTGGCTGTTCCAGCGCAAGGCGCCCAAGCGCGAGACGATCCGCGGGCTCTACGTCCATGGCGACGTCGGCCGCGGCAAGACCATGCTGATGGACCTCTTCTACGAGGTCTCCAAGGTCCACAAGAAGCGGCGCGCGCATTTCCATGCCTTCATGGCCGACGTGCAGGACCGTATCCACCGGGCGCGCGGCGACATTCTCGCCGGCCGCATCAAGGGCGACGACCCGATCGCGCCGGTCGCCGCCCAGATCGCCGAGGAGACGCGGCTCCTGTGCTTCGACGAGTTCGCCGTCTACGACATCGCCGATGCGATGATCCTCGGACGGCTGTTCGAGAAGCTGTTCGAGGCCGGCGTGGTGGTGGTCGCCACCTCCAACGTGGCGCCGCAGGATCTCTACAGGGACGGGCTCAACCGGGCGCTGTTCCTGCCCTTCATCGGCCTGTTGCAGTCCCACGTCGACGTCGAGCGGCTGGCGGCGGCGACCGACTATCGGCTGGAGAAGACCGACGTCGACGCCGCCTGGACGACGCCGCTCGGCCCCGAGACCGATCGGCTGATGGAAGAGGCGTGGTTCCGCCTGATCGACCATCGGCCGAGCGCGCCGGAGGCGATCCCCTTCCGCGGTCGCGAGATCCGGGTGCCGCGGGCCTGCGGACCCTTCGCGCGCTTCGACTTCCTCGACCTCTGCGACCGGCCGCTCGCCGCCGCCGACTACCTCCAGGTGGCGCGGCGCTATCACACGGTGATGATCGAACGTGTTCCGGTGTTGACCGCGGATCGCCGCAATGCGGCCAAACGGCTGATCAACCTCGTCGATGCGCTCTACGACTGCCGCGTCAAGGTGGTCGTGTCGGCCGCGGCCGAACCGGAAGCGCTGTGGACGGGGGTGGAAGGAACGGAGACGTTCGAGTTCGCCCGCACCGTCTCGCGGCTCACCGAGATGCGTTCGGAGGAATACGCGGCGAGCCCCCATCTGGGGGTCAACGGAGGGGTTCTGCGCGAGGACGACGAGGGCTCGGACGACGGTTCCGAGCCAACCTGAAACCTCTTGCAAATTGCAATGAAATTGCCGCTTTTTCGGTCGTTTTGCGGGGGGTGGTAAACCTTCGGCCGACTTGCACCCCTTCCCGGAACAGAGTATCGAACCGCACGACAGGATGTCGCACCGACTTCCGATTGACGAAAAGGGAAACCTCTGAAATGGCGCGGAAAAAGATCGCCCTCATCGGCGCGGGTCAAATCGGCGGCACGCTCGCTCATCTGGCGGGCCTCAAGGAGCTCGGCGACATCGTCCTGTTCGACATCGTCGACGGCGTTCCGCAGGGCAAGGCGCTCGACATCGCCGAGTCCTCGCCGGTCGACGGCTTCGATGCGGCGCTCTCGGGCGCGTCGTCCTACGAGGCGATCGCCGGTGCCGACGTCATCATCGTGACCGCCGGTGTGCCGCGCAAGCCGGGCATGAGCCGCGACGACCTCTTGGGCATCAACCTCTCCGTCATGGAGAAGGTCGGCGCCGGCATCAAGGAATTCGCCCCGAACGCCTTCGTCATCTGCATCACCAACCCGCTCGACGCGATGGTGTGGGCGCTGCAGAAGTTCTCCGGCCTGCCGGCGAACAAGGTGGTCGGCATGGCCGGCGTGCTCGACTCGGCCCGCTTCCGCTACTTCCTCGCCGAGGCGACCGGCGTCTCCGTCAAGGACGTCCATGCGATGACGCTCGGCGGCCACGGCGACGACATGGTCCCGCTGGTGCGCTACTCGACCATCGGCGGCGTGCCGCTGCCGGAGATCGTCAAGATGGGCTGGCTCACCCAGGAGAAGCTCGACGCGATCGTCGACCGCACCCGCAAGGGCGGCGCCGAGATCGTCGGTCTGCTCAAGACCGGTTCGGCCTTCTACGCCCCGGCCGCTTCGGCGATCGCGATGGCGGAGTCCTATCTCAAGGACCAGAAGCGCATTCTCCCGGTGGCCGCGGCGCTCAACGGCGAGTACGGCCTCAAGGACATGTACGTCGGCGTTCCGGCGCTGATCGGCGCCGGCGGCGTCGAGAAGATCGTCCAGGTGGAGTTCGACGCCACCGAAGCGGAGCAGTTCAAGAAGTCCGTCGCCTCGGTGACCGGCCTCGTGGATGCCTGCAAGCAGATTCAGCCGGCGCTCGCCTGAGCGTCCTGAACGGAATTCCTTCGGGCGTCCCGATCCCCGGGGCGCCCAGCGGAATCGATCGATCGATGCGCGGGGCCGGAAGAAACGCCGGCTCCGTCTTCTCGCGGGTGGAGGACCCGCGAGCGGGGGGTGACCTCGTATCGTCGTCGCGGACGGCTCGATGCGGTGCGTGAGAACGCGCGCCGCATGACGGTCGACTGCCGGTTCCGACAGTTTCTCATTCGAATTTTTCGAGGCGAGACGAGGCGATGAACATCCACGAATACCAGGCGAAGGCGATCCTTCGCGAGTACGGTGCGCCGGTGTCGCGCGGTATCCCCGCGTTCACCCCGGCCGAGGCCGCGAAGGCGGCGGAGGAGCTCGGTGGCCCGCTCTGGGTCGTGAAGTCGCAGATCCACGCGGGCGGCCGCGGCAAGGGCAAGTTCAAGGAACTGCCGGCCGACGCCAAGGGCGGCGTGCGTCTCGCCAAGTCCGTCGCGGAGGTGGAGGCCTTCGCCAAGGAGATGCTCGGCAACACGCTCGTCACCGTGCAGACCGGCCCGGCCGGCAAGCAGGTCAACCGCCTCTACATCGAGGACGGCTCCGACATCGAGCGCGAGCTCTATCTCTCCGCCCTGATCGACCGCGCCACGGGTTCCGTCGGCTTCGTCGTCTCGACCGAGGGCGGCATGGACATCGAGGCGGTCGCACACGACACGCCGGAGAAGATCCACACCTTCCACGTCGATCCGGCCGCGGGCTTCCAGCCCTACGTCGGCCGCAACATCGCCTATGCGCTGGGCCTCCAGGGTGCCCAGATCAAGCAGGCGGTGAAGCTGGTCGCCGATCTCTATCGCGCCTTCGTCGACAAGGACATGGCGATGCTCGAGATCAACCCGCTGATCGTCACCAAGCAGGGCGACCTCAAGGTCCTCGACGCCAAGGTGAACTTCGACAGCAACGCGCTCTTCCGTCACCCCGACGTCGTCGCGCTGCGCGACGAGACCGAGGAGGACGCCAAGGAGATCGAGGCTTCCAAGTTCGACCTCGCCTACATCGCGCTCGACGGCACGATCGGCTGCATGGTCAACGGCGCGGGTCTGGCCATGGCCACCCTCGACATCATCCAGCTCTACGGCGAGAGCCCGGCCAACTTCCTCGACGTCGGCGGTGGCGCCAGCGAAGAGAAGGTGACGGCCGCGTTCAAGATCATCACGTCCGATCCGAACGTGAAGGGCATCCTGGTCAACATCTTCGGCGGCATCATGAAGTGCGACATCATCGCGCGCGGCGTGCTGGCGGCGGTGAAGGCGGTCGGCCTGCAGGTTCCGCTGGTGGTTCGTCTGACCGGCACCAACGAAGAACTGGGCAAGCAGATCATCCGCGAGTCCGGCCTCAACGTCATCCCGGCCGACAACCTGGACGACGCCGCTCAGAAGATCGTCAAGGCCGTTCGGGGAGCTTGATCAGATGTCGATTCTCGTCAGCAAGGACACCAAGGTCATCTGCCAGGGCTTCACCGGCGCGCAGGGGACCTTCCACTCCGAACAGGCCATCGCCTACGGCACCAAGATGGTCGGCGGCGTGACGCCGGGCAAGGGTGGTCAGACCCACCTCGGCCTGCCGATCTACGACACCGTCTGGCAGGCCAAGGCCGCCACCGGCGCCGACGCCTCCGCGATCTACGTTCCGCCGCCCTTCGCGGCCGACGCGATCCTCGAGGCGATCGACGCGGAGATCCCGCTCATCGTCTGCATCACCGAAGGCATCCCGGTGATGGACATGGTCAAGGTCGGCAAGGCGCTCAAGGGCTCCAAGTCGCGTCTGATCGGGCCGAACTGCCCGGGCGTGCTCACCCCGAACGAGTGCAAGATCGGCATCATGCCGGGCCACATCTTCAAGCGTGGCTCCGTCGGCATCCTGTCGCGCTCCGGCACCCTGACCTATGAAGCGGTCAAGCAGACCTCGGACGTCGGCCTCGGCCAGACGACGGCGGTCGGCATCGGCGGCGACCCGGTCAAGGGCACCGAGTTCATCGACATGCTCGACATGTTCCTGAACGACCCGGAGACCCAGTCGATCATCATGATCGGCGAGATCGGCGGTTCGGCCGAGGAAGAGGCGGCGGAGTTCATCGCCGCCCATCCGATCAAGAAGCCGATGGCCGGCTTCATCGCCGGCGTCTCGGCCCCTCCGGGCCGTCGCATGGGCCATGCCGGCGCGATCGTGTCGGGCGGCAAGGGCGACGCCAAGTCGAAGATGGCGGCGATGTCCAAGGCGGGCATCAACGTGTCGCCGTCGCCGGCGCGCCTCGGCGAGACCCTTCTGGAAGCCATCAAGGCCTTCAAGAAGTGATCGAATGCGAGGGGAGCCGGCGGCTCCCCTCGTCGTTCCCGCGGGGCACGGACCCGGTCCGAGACCCGCCGCCGGCGCCGGCGAGACGGCGTGTCGCCCCCGCCGCGGGGGCGGGAAGACGAGATGCGGATCGAGCGTGCACGACCTGCACGTCAATCGATTCGATAGATCGGCGGCGACGCCGGCGGATGGCGGGATCCACGCTTCGGCGAGGGTCCTCCGGAAACGACATCGAGGCGGAGCCGCGAGGTTTCGGGACGCACCATGGAACGTGACGAGAGCCAGCTGACTTCCTTCCTCTACGGTGGCAATGCCGCCTGGATCGAGGAATTGCATGCCCGGTACGAGGAGAACCCGGCGTCGGTCGACGCGAGCTGGCGAGCCTTCTTCGCCGAACTCGCCGACGACAAGTCGGGCGTGCTGAAGAGCGCCAAGGGCCCGGCCTGGAAACGGTCGAACTGGCCGATCCCGGCCTCCGGCGAGATGGTCTCGACGCTCGACGGCGACTGGGCCTGGCTCGAGAAGACGCTCAAGGACAAGGTCAAGGGCAAGGCCGACGCCAAGGGCGTCGCCATCACCCAGGACCAGCTGCAGGCGGCGGCGCGCGACTCGGTCCGCGCCATCATGATGATCCGCGCCTATCGCATGCGCGGCCATCTGCACGCCCGTCTCGACCCGCTCGACATCGCGGCCGACAAGGACCACGAGGAGCTGCATCCGGCGTCCTGGGGCTTCACCGAAGCCGACATGGATCGCAAGATCTTCATCGACCACGTCCTCGGTCTCGAGTTCGCGACCGTGCGCGAGATGGTCGAGATCCTGCGCCGCACCTACTGCTCGACGCTCGGCGTCGAGTTCATGCACATTTCCGACGCCCACGAGAAGGCCTGGATCCAGGAGCGCATCGAGGGTCCGGACAAGCAGATCGCCTTCACCCGCGAGGGCAAGCGCGCCATCCTCAAGAAACTGATCGAGGCCGAGGGCTTCGAGAAGTTCCTCGACGTCAAGTACACCGGCACCAAGCGGTTCGGTCTCGACGGCGGCGAGGCGCTGATCCCGGCGCTGGAGCAGATCATCAAGCGCGGCGGCAATCTCGGCGTGAAGGAAATCGTGGTCGGCATGGCCCACCGCGGTCGCCTCAACGTGCTGACCCAGGTGATGGGCAAGCCGCACCGGGCGCTGTTCCACGAGTTCAAGGGCGGCTCCTTCGCCCCCGACGAGGTCGAGGGTTCGGGCGACGTGAAGTACCATCTCGGTGCTTCCTCCGACCGCGAGTTCGACGGCAATCGCGTCCACCTGTCGCTGACCGCCAACCCGTCGCACCTCGAGATCGTCAATCCGGTGGTGCTCGGCAAGGCCCGCGCCAAGCAGGACCAGCTCGCCAAGGATCCGACGGCGGAGATCATCCCCCTCGACGAGCGCATCCAGGTGCTGCCGCTGCTGCTGCACGGCGACGCGGCCTTCGCCGGTCAGGGCGTGGTGGCGGAATGCTTCGGTCTCTCCGGCCTCAAGGGTCACAAGACCGCCGGCTCGATCCACGTCATCATCAACAACCAGATCGGCTTCACGACCTATCCGCGCTTCTCGCGGTCGTCGCCCTATCCGTCGGACGTCGCCAAGATGATCGAGGCGCCGATCCTGCACTGCAACGGCGACGACCCGGAAGCGGTGACCTTCGCCGCCAAGGTGGCGATCGAGTTCCGGCAGCGGTTCCACAAGCCGGTCGTGATCGACATGTTCTGCTATCGCCGCTTCGGTCACAACGAAGGCGACGAGCCGAGCTTCACCCAGCCGATCATGTATCGGAAGATCCGCAACCATCCCTCGACGCTGTCGATCTATGCCGAGAAGCTGGTCGGCGAGGGCGTGGTGACGCGGGCCGAGGTCGACGAGTGGCAGGCGGAGTTCCGCAAGCACCTCAACGGCGAGTTCGAGGCCGGCCAGTCGTTCAAGCCGAACAAGGCCGACTGGCTCGACGGTCGCTGGGCGGGCCTCAAGGCCGTCGGCATCCACGACGACTCCGACCGCTCCGGTTCGACCGGCGCGCCGATGGCCGATCTGAAGGACATCGGTGCCAAGCTCTGCGAGGTGCCGGCCGGCTTCAACGTCCACAAGACGATCCTCCGCTTCCTCGACAACCGCCGCAAGGCGATCGAGACCGGCGAGGGCATCGACTGGGCGACGGCGGAAGCGCTGGCCTTCGGCACGCTGGCGCGCCAGGGCTTCGGCATCCGTCTGTCCGGTCAGGACTGCGAGCGCGGCACGTTCTCGCAGCGCCACACGGTGCTCTACGATCAGGAGACCGAGGCCCGCTACATCCCGCTGAACAACCTCGGCGAGGGTCAGGCCAAGTACGAGGTCATCAACTCGATGCTCTCGGAAGAGGCGGTGCTCGGCTTCGAGTACGGCTATTCGCTGGCCGAGCCGAACACGCTGACGCTGTGGGAAGGCCAGTTCGGCGACTTCGCCAACGGCGCCCAGGTGGTGTTCGACCAGTTCATCTCGTCGGGTGAGCGCAAGTGGCTGCGCATGTCGGGCCTCGTCTGCCTGCTGCCGCACGGCTACGAGGGTCAGGGTCCGGAGCATTCCTCCGCCCGTCTCGAGCGCTATCTGCAGATGTGCGCGGAAGACAACATGCAGGTCGCCAACTGCACGACGCCGGCGAACTACTTCCACATCCTGCGTCGCCAGCTGATGCGCGACTTCCGCAAGCCGCTCATCCTGATGACGCCGAAGTCGCTGCTGCGCCACAAGCGGGCGGTGTCGACGCTGGATCTTCTGGCCGAGAACTCGCGCTTCCACCGCATCCTCATCGACTCGGCGGAGTCCGGCAAGGAGCCGACGACCACGAAGCTGGTCGCCGACGACAAGATCCGTCGCGTCGTGCTGTGCACCGGCAAGGTCTACTACGACCTGCTGGAGGATCGCGAACGGCGCGGCATCGACGACGTCTATCTGATGCGCGTCGAGCAGATCTTCCCGACGCCGGTGAAGTCCCTGGTCCGCCTGCTGTCGCGCTTCAAGGGCGCGGAAGTGGTGTGGTGCCAGGAAGAGCCGAAGAACATGGGCGCCTGGTCCTTCATCGAACCCTATCTCGAGTGGGTGCTGACCCAGGTCGGCGGGGCCTCCAAGCGGGCGCGCTATGCCGGTCGCCCGGCCTCGGCGGCCACCGCGACGGGTCTGGCCTCGCGCCACAAGGCGCAGCTCGAGGCGTTCCTGGAAGACTGCTTCAAGGCGTGACGACATCCGAGCCCTCCGGTCGGCGCAGACGCCGATCGGTCGGACGATCCTGAAAACGATCAAAACGAAGAGACGACGATCATGGCGNNATCGCGAAGTGGTTCAAGAAGCCGGGCGAGGCGGTGAAGGCCGACGAGCCGCTGGTCGAGCTCGAAACCGACAAGGTGACGGTCGAAGTGCCCTCGCCGGGCAACGGCGTGCTCGAGGCGATCGTCGCCAAGGACGGCGACACCGTCGGCGTCGGCGCGCTGCTCGGCACGCTGGCCG
>DBMN01000296.1:0-7619 GCA_002298965.1 Rhizobiales bacterium UBA697
CGGCGCGACCTCGACCGCCGTCCTCGCCGCCGCCGGCGCGCTCTCCGGCACGGTCGGCGCCTCGGTGCTCGCCTCCAAGACGGCGGCCGCCGCGGGCGGCTCGACGCTCGGCTTCAAGCCGTTGCCGCACGGCTACGACGCGACCCACCACGTCGCCGAGGGCTACGACGCGACCGTCCTCATCCGCTGGGGCGACCCGGTGGTGAAGGGCGCCCCCGCCTTCGACCCGATGAAGCAGACCGCCGCGGCGCAGACGCAGCAGTTCGGCTACAACAACGACTTCGTCGGCTACACGCCCCTGCCCTACGGCTCGGGCGACCCGGCCCACGGCCTGCTCTGCGTCAACCACGAATACGTCAACCGCGAGCTGATGTTCCCCGATCCGGCGGATCAGGACCCGAAGACCCAGTCGAAGGCCTCCGTCGACATCGAGATGGCGGCGCACGGCCATTCGGTCATCGAGATCGTCCGCGACGCCGAGGGCAAGTGGGCGGTCGTGCCCGGCGCCTACAACCGCCGCATCCACGTCGGCACCGAGATGGCGATCTCCGGCCCCGCCGCCGGCCACGACCGGCTGAAGACCTCGGCCGATCCGACCGGCCGCAAGGTCTTCGGCACGGTCAACAACTGCGCGGGCTCGATCACGCCGTGGGGCACGGTGCTGATGGCGGAGGAGAACTTCAACAACTACTTCGGCGGCGACGCCGCGAAGACGAAGGAAGCGCGCAACTACAAGCGTCTGGCGCTCGCCTCGGGCGAGGCCGAATACGCCTGGAGCCGCTTCCACGACCGCTTCGACGTCGAGAAGGAACCCAACGAGGCCAACCGCTTCGGCTGGATGGTCGAGATCGATCCCTACGACCCGACCTCGACGCCGATCAAGCGCACCGCGCTCGGCCGCTTCAAGCACGAGGGCGCCCATGCGCTCGTCGACAAGTCCGGCCATGTCGTCGCCTATTCGGGCGACGATCAGCGCTTCGACTACATCTACAAGTTCGTCTCGAAGAACAAGTACGACGCCAAGGACCGCAAGGCCAACTTCGGCATCCTCGACGAGGGCACGCTCCACGTCGCCAAGTTCTCCGACGACCACACGCTCGAATGGCTGCCGCTCGTCTTCGGTCAGGGGCCGTTGACCGAGGCCAACGACTTCCACAGCCAGGCCGACGTGCTGATCGAGACCCGCCGCGCCGCCGACCTCCTCGGCGCCACGCCGATGGACCGGCCCGAGGACATCGAGCCGAACCTCGTCACCGGCGTCGTCTATTGCGCGCTGACCAACAACGGCAAGCGCAAGAAGGAACAGGTGGACGCCGTCAATCCGCGTGCCGCCAACGAGCACGGCCACATCCTGGAGATGATCCCGCCGGGCGGCCGCGGCGCCGACAAGGACCACACCGCGACGAAGTTCACCTGGGACATCCTGCTGCTCGCCGGCAATCCGGCCGATCCCAAGGACGGCGCCAAGTATCATCCGGCGGTCGGCGCCGGCGACTGGCTGTCCTGCCCCGACAACGTCGCGGTCGACACCAAGGGCCGGCTGTGGATCGCCACCGACGGCGCGCCGAAGTTCGGCATCGCCGACGGCGTGTGGGCGACCGACGTCGAGGGCGACGGGCGTGCGCTGGTGAAGCTGTTCTTCTCCACCCCGCGCGGCGCCGAACTCTGCGGCCCGTCGTTCAACACCGACGACAGCGCCTATTTCGCCGCCGTCCAGCATCCCGGCGACGAGAAGGGCTCGACCTTCGCCAAGCCGTCGACCCGCTGGCCGGACTTCAAGGACGACCAGCCGGCGAAGCCGTCGGTCATGGTCATCACCAAGCAGGGCGGCGGCGCGATCGGCTGATCACGCGTCGCACCGGACCAGGCACGAAAAGGGCGGCCTCGCGGCCGCCCTTTCTCGTCTCTTCGAGCCCCGCCGCCCTCAGTCGAAGGGCTTCCAGGGGCGATCGGTCGGCTCGAACCACGCCTTCGGCGAGCCGCAGACCGGGCAACGCCATCCCTCCGGCAGATCGTCGAAGGCGATCCCCGGCGGGATCGGTCCGTCGCCGGCGATGTTCGCCGGATCGCCGTGGAGGGGATCGTAGACGTAGTGTTCGCACTCGTTGTAGGTGCAGAGCCAACGCCCGCCTTCGGCCCGCGCGCCGCCTGCGGCCCCGGCGAGGAGGCCCAGGAAGGCGACGAGCCGAGCGAGGACACGGCGGCGGTTCGGGGGCTGCGACATCGACGGGCTCGCGGGCGGACGGGACATGCGGTCAGCATGGCCCGCTTCCGCGAAGCCCGCATGAACCGACGTCAGGCAACGGCGGCGACGTCCTCGAAGGCGAGGCGCGGCAGGCGCGGATGCAGCTTGGCGGCATCGCCGTAGCCGATGTTGACCAGCATGAAGGACTTGGCCGAGCCGTCGGCGAAGAAGGCGGCGTCGCAGGCGGCGGCATCGAAACCGGTCATCGGGCCGGCGTCGAGGCCGAGCGAACGCAGGGCGAGGATGAAGTAGCCGGCCTGCAGCGCCGCGTTCATGCGGGCGGTCGGCTCGGCGTGCGGCTGGCCGGCGAACCACGAGCGGGCATCGGCATGGGGGAAGAGCTTCGGCAGCTGGTCGAAGAACTTCGGGTCGTAGGCGACGATCGCGGTGACCGGCGCGGCCATGGTCTTGTCGACGTTGCCGGGGGCGAGCGTCGGGCGCAGCTTCTCCTTGGCCTCGGCCGAGCGGACGAAGAGGAGGCGCAGCGGCACGCTGTTGGCCGCCGTCGGGCCCCACTCGGTCAGTTCGACCGCCTGACGCAGCGTGGCGTCGTCGACGGGGCGGTCCTGCCAGGCACCATGGGTGCGGGCTTCACGGAAGAGAAGATCGAGGGAAGCCGCGTCGAGGACGGGACGAACGGTCATCGGACACTCCTGGGAGAACATGCGACAGGGAGGCTGTCGCTTCCCCTCTCACATGCCCCCGACGGCGCCGCGCGACTAGACCGCGGACGTCGAACGATGCGTCCAATTTCCCTCAACCGGCATCGCGGGCGACGACGGGCGCCTTGCCGCCGAGCCGCTCGAGCAGTTCGGCGAGCGGCACCGGGCGGGCGACGTGGTAGCCCTGCACCATGTCGACGCCGATGGCGCGGAGCTGCTCCAGCGTCTCCTCGTCCTCGACGAACTCGGCGATGGTGGTGGCGCCGATCTTGTGGCCGATGTCGTTGATGCTCTCGACGATGGCGCGGTCGACCTGGTTGGTGGTCAGCTTGCGCACGAAGGAGCCGTCGATCTTGAGATAGTCGGCCGGGAACTGTTCGAGATAGGCGAAGGACGACAGGCCGGCGCCGAAGTCGTCGAGCATGATGGCGTAGCCGGCGGCGCGCAGCTCGTCGACCAGCTTGCCGGCGTGGGTGATGTTGTTGATCAGCGAGGTCTCGGTGATCTCGAAACGCAGCCGGTGCGGCGGCAGGCGCGAATCCTCGAGCTCGGCGGCGAGGAAGGCGAGCAGGCCCGGATCGTCGAGGCTGTTGGCCGACAGGTTGATCGACACCGACAGGCGCGGCACCGCCAGGATCGCCTCGTCGAGGTGATGCAGCACCGAATGGATCATCCAGCGGTCGATCGAGGCCATCAGGCCGTAGCGCTCGGCGGCCGGGATGAAGGCGCCGGGCGGCAGGATCGCGCCCTCGTCGTCGCGCATGCGCACCAGCAGTTCGGCATGCGACTGGAGGTGGCCGGCGGGGCGCAGGTCGAGGATCTCCTGGGCGTAGATCTCGAACCGGTCGGTATCGAGCGCGGCGCGGATGCCGGCGGCGGTGTGCAGCTCGTGGTGATGGCGGCGGGCGTCGCCCTCGGAGAGGTGATAGAGCGACACGCGGTTGCGGCCGGCGGCCTTGGCGGCGTAGCAGGCGACGTCGGCGCGGCTCATGACGTCGGCGGCGAGCGGGATCTCGGCGTCGACGCGGGCGATGCCGACGGAGGCGCCGACCTCGTAGACGCGGCCGCCCCAGGAGAAGCGGACGCGGCCGATGCGCTCGATCAGCCGTTCGGCGATCAGGCGGGCCTCCTCCATGTCGCAGTCGACCAGCAGGATGCCGAACTCGTCGCCGCCGAGGCGGGCGACGATGTCGTTGCGGCGCATCTCGCCGCGGATCAGGCGGCCGATCTCGCGCAGCAGCGCGTCGCCGGCGGCGTGGCCGGCGGTGTCGTTGATGATCTTGAAGCGATCGAGATCGACGAAGCAGAGCGAATGGCGCGAGCCGTCGAGATGGGCGGCGGCGCAATAGTCGGAGAGCGTCTGCTCGAAGGCGGAGCGATTGCGCAGGCCGGTCAGCGCGTCGTGGGTGGCGAGCTGGGCGAGTTCCTTCTGCAGCGTGCGCGAGCGGGTGACGTCCTGGAAGACCAGCACCGCGCCGAGCAGCTCGCCGTTCTTCTTCAGCACCGGCGAGGCCGTCGCCTCGATGTCGAGGCGGGCGCCGTCGCGGGCGACGAGGACGAGGCCGTCGTCCTCGGTGACGCGTTCGCGGGTCTCGAGCGCGCGGGTGACGGCGCAGGAGCCCCCGCCCCCCTCCTCGCCCTCGCGCGCGACGCGGAAGACGGCCGAGCAGAGGCGGCCGAGGGCATGGGCCTCGCTCCAGCCGGTCAGGCCTTCGGCGATCGGGTTCATCAGCGAGATTCGGCCGGTCTCGTCGGTGCAGATCACGCCGTCGCCGATCGAATGCAGCGTGATGCGCAGCCGTTCCTTCTCGGTCTGCAACGCCTCGGTCAGGCGGCGGTTCTCGGTGATGTCGGTGTGGGTGCCGATCATGCGCAGCGGCTGACCGGTCTCGTCGCGGGCGATGACGCGGCCGCGGTCGAGGATCCAGACCCAGCGGCCGTCCTTGTGGCGCATGCGGAATTCGCACTCGAACTGTTCGGTCTCGCCCTCGAGGTGGCGCTTCTCCTCGCGCAGCAGCGTCGGCAGGTCGTAGGGGTGGACGAGCGACAGCCAGGCGTCGGCCTCGCCCGAGATCTCGCCCGGCTCGTAGCCGATCATGCGCGACCACATCGGCGAATAGAACGTGTCGCGGCGGCGGTAGTCGTAGTCCCAGACGCCCTGGCGGGCGCTCTCGAGCGCGAAGTTCCAGCGGCTCTCGGACAGTTCCAGCGCCTGCTCGACGCGGCGGCGGGCCTCGATGTCGTTGAGCTGGGCGATCAGATAGGCGGGCTTGCGCTCCGGTCCCTCGCGCACCATCGCCACGGCGACGAAGGCCCAGACCGCCGAACCGTCCTTGCGACGATAGCGGCGTTCGGCGGTGAAGACGTCGTATTCGCCGGCCAGCAGACCGCGCAGGCGGACGTCGAAGTCGCCCGGATCGTCGACGGTGATGTCGCCGGGGCGCTTGCCGACGAGATCGCCCGGATCGCAGGCGAGCATGTCGCAGAGCGCGCGGTTGACCGAGAAGCAGACGCCGTCGAGGCGCAGCAGCGCCATGCCGAAGGGCGAGTGCTCCATGGCGTCGCGGAAGCGGGTCTCGTTGCGGCGGGAGCGCGTGCGTTCCTTGTCGAGTTCCTCGCGCAGCAGGGCGAAGGCGACCGGCAGGCCGGCGACGAGGGCGGTGGCGCAGAGCTGGACCACCGCGGCGGAGACCTCGACGCCGCCGAAGGCGACGAAACCCCAATGGCGCGACAGGGCGATGCCGACCGCCACGACGAGCGAGCCGGCCGCGGTCGCGGCGACCGAGCCACGAATGCCGACGACGGCGAGCGGCAGCACGCACATCGGCATCAGCGTCGGCAGAAAGGCCCGGCAGAAGCCGAGAATGGCGAGCGACATGCCGACGCCGAGCAGGGTCTCGGCGATGCGGCGAACGATCTGTTCGCGCCAGGCGCCGTGTTCGGCGACGGCGACCGCCATCAGCGCCATCAACGAGCCGGCGGCCTCCGAGCCCCAGCGGTCGAGGACGACGACGAGAAAACCGTCGCCGTCACCGACGACCATCCCGGCGGCGAGCGCGCCGACACCGGGCACGAGGAAGCCGAAGGCGGCGACGCGGCGCAGCCAGTCGGTCGCCCAGCGGCCCGACCGCACCGAGCGCGGACCGACCAACACGACGAGGCCGCCGAGCAGTTCGACGACGGCGATCAGCGACAGCGGCAGGACGCGATCGAAGCTCTCGCCGGCGTAGGTCAGCGTGACGAAGGCGGAGGCGAACACGCCGATCGATGCGGCGACGAGACCGCCCAGGCCGAGGCCGGTGGCCATGAGGGTCGCGAAGCCGACGGCGAACCACGGAATGCCGCGAGAGGCCTGGACGTCGTCCCAGTGGACGGCAGCGAACGACAGCACGAGATGGCCGACGACCAGAGCGACGACCGCCCATGATCCGAACCGGCCCGTCGCCGCCGAACGTACAGGAAACCCAACCACCAGACGGCCTCCGCGGGCGAAAGATCCCGCCAGCCGAATTTCGGCGATCATCCCTAACAATCGGTGAAGGCCCAAAATGGCGACATCGACAAAAGTTCAATGAAGTTTACGTAGCGATATGCTTCGAAATTTTACTTTGGACAAGACATCCGGATCGCCCGTATTGCGTACAAACGGCAACGTTAACGGGCCATTAACCCCGACACACCCAATATCGCCGCGTCACTCGCTGCAATTTGACGCAGCCATGTTCGACCGAAAACAATAGTCGCAATCGAAATCGCGTCATTCGGCCATTCGAGACGGACGACACGGTAAATCGAACGAGACGCGGAGATTCCCAGGATGGCCCCGACGAGCAATGCCAGCGACATCCAGCGGCGATTGACCTTCGCGCGGATCGACAAGACCGCCGTCGCCGATCTCCAGACCGCGTGGAAGGCAATCGAACCGGAACTCGGACCGATCCTGAAGCGGTTCTACGGACACGTGTCGGGCGAGCCCGAACTCGCGCGCCTCGTCGGGTCGCGCGGCGCCAACCTCGCCGAGGCGCAGAAGCGGCACTGGGGGCGCGTCTTCTCCGGCCGGTTCGACGACGACTACGCCCGTTCGGTGACCGAGATCGGCATGGCGCACCACCGCATCGGCCTCGAGCCGCGCTGGTACATCGGCGCCTATCAGTTCGTTCTCAACGAGATCGTCATGCTGCTGGCGAGCAAGGCGCGGTTCCGCACCGGCGAGCTGGCGCGCACCATCACCGCCGTCAACAAGGCGGTGATGCTCGACATGGACTTCGCCATCTCGGTCTATCAGGACGTGCTGCTCGCCGAACGCAGCCGACAGGCGGCCCATGTCGCCGCCCAGGTCGAGTCCTTCCGCGGCACCTCCAGCGCCATGCTCGAGCAGGTCGGCAACAAGTCGCGCTGCCTGCTCGCGACCGCCGACGAGCTGACCTCGATCGCCGGCGGCGCCCGCGTGCAGGCGACCAACGCCGCCGCCGCTGCGGAGGAGACCTCGGCCACCGTCGCCTCGGTCGCCGGCGCGGCCGAAGAGCTCAACGCCTCGATCAACGAGATCGGCCGGCAGATCTCGGCGGCGACCGGCATCGTGGAACGGGCCAACGCGATGACCGGCCGCATGGCCGACTCGATCGACGTGCTGGCGCGCTCGGGCGAGAAGATCGGCGCCGTCGTCGGCCTGATCCAGGCGATCGCCGCCCAGACCAACCTCCTCGCCCTCA
>DBMN01000296.1:7700-8277 GCA_002298965.1 Rhizobiales bacterium UBA697
GGCGCCGCGGTGGCGGCGATCGAGGAGATCGCCTCGATCATGCGCGACATCGGCGGCGTCACCGGCTCGATCGCCTCGGCGATCGTCGAACAGTCGGCGGTGACGCGCGACATCGCCCAGTCGGTCACCCAGGCGGCGGAAGGCACGGCGGTGCTGGCCGAGACCGTCTCGGCGGTCGAGGGCGTCATCACCGAGACCAGCCGCAACGCCGGCACCGTCAACGAGACCGCCAACGCCTTCGGCGANNGCGGTGCGCGAGTTCCTCGAGCGGCTGCACCAGCCGGCGGAGGCGACGGCGCGGCGCGCCTGAGGCAGAACAGGGTCGCGAAGATCGCGGGTCGCACGCCACTGGCGCGCGGCCCGTTTGCTTCCCATATTGGCGAGAGACGGCGCGGCTCCCGCGCCGTTTTCCCTTCCAATCGTTCCCTTCCCGAGGCCGCATGTCCCAACTCTTCACGCCGCTCGCGATCGGCGACATGATTCTGCCCAACCGCGTCGTCATGGCGCCGCTCACGCGCTGCCGCGCCGCCGAAGGCCGCGTGCCGACGCCGCTGATGGCCGAGTACTACGCCCAGCG
>DBMN01000296.1:8292-9130 GCA_002298965.1 Rhizobiales bacterium UBA697
CCGACACCCCCGGCCTGTGGTCGAAGGAGCAGGTCGACGGCTGGAAGGTCGTCACCGGCGCCGTCCACGCCAAGGGTGGGCGCATCTTCGCCCAGCTCTGGCACGTCGGCCGCATCTCCGATCCGGTCCATCTGCACGGCGACCTGCCGGTGGCGCCCTCGGCGGTCCGCCCGGCCGGCCATCCGAGCCTGCTGCGCCCGATGCGCGAATACGTGACGCCGCGGGCGCTCGAGACGATCGAGATCCCGGCGATCATCGCCGCCTATGCCAAGGGCGCCCGCAACGCCATGGCCGCCGNNGAGATCCATGCCGCCAACGGCTATCTGATCGAGCAGTTCCTGGCGACCAAGACCAACCATCGCACCGACGTCTACGGCGGCAGCCTCGACAACCGCATGCGGTTCCTGCTCGAGGTGGTCGACGCGGTCGTCGCCGAGGTCGGCCCGCGCAAGGTCGGCGTGCATCTGTCGCCGCGCTGCGACAGCAACGATTCCGGCAACGACGATTCCGACGTACTCTATCCGGCGATCGCCCGGGCGCTCGGCGAACGCGGCCTCGCCTTCCTGTTCACCCGCGAGCACGAAGGTCCGGATTCGCTGACCGCCATCATGCGGCGCGAGTTCGGCGGTCCGGTCATCGCCAACGAGGGCTTCACCGCGGAGACCGCCGAGGCGGCCGTCGCGCAGGGCCGCGCCGATGCGGTCGCCTGGGGCAAGTCCTACATCTCCAACCCGGATCTCGCCGAGCGGCTGAAGGCCGGCCGGCCCTTCGCCGCCTTCGACGCGACGACCTTCTACGGCGTCGGCGGGATCGGGGCCAAGGGCTACACCGACTATCC
>DBMN01000232.1:0-20168 GCA_002298965.1 Rhizobiales bacterium UBA697
CCGATCGAGCCGGAGAGCGGCGTCGCGCCGACGTCGTAGCCCGCCTGTGGCGCCTCGCCGAAGCCGGTCGGCGCCGCGTCGTCGTCGCCCGCCCAGGGCGGATCGAGCGGCGCCGAGGCGTCGAGCCCTTCGGTCAGCGGACCGCGGCGACGCTTCGCCGGAGAGGAGGAGCCGGAATCGGGGGAGCGGGGAGAGCGAGCCATGCCCCGAATATGGCGCGGGACGCGGCGCGGGGAAAGGGCGATGTTCGCCTTTCGTGCCCTTCCGCGTCGCGGGCGGTCATCGGGACTGTCGGGCGGGCTTCGACGGCATGGCCGCGATGGCCGCGGCGGCCTCGACGTGGATGTTCATTTCCGGGATCTGATCGAGGTATTCGGCCGCTTCCGCTTCCGAAAGCTCCTTGTCCTTGCGCAGGATCATGCGAAACGCCCCGATGCGCCGCGGCGAGTGATTGTTCGCTTCCTCCAGACGGTAATAGTAGCCGCTGAACACGTGGTGAGACGTCTGCTTCAGAAGCCAGATTCCGCTGCTCAGATTTCGCTCGTCGTCGGACCAGTAGGATGCGAGGAACGAATGATTCTGAATGCGCCCGCGGAAGGACCAGCTCCGCTCGGTCTCGCTGTGCGGGATCATTCGAAAGATGTCGCCGGACGCGACGCGTCGGCTCTCGGCGACGACGAACTTGTCGGCCTTCTTGATCTTTCCGGCATCGTCGAAGATCGATCCGTACCAGACGCCCGAGTAGGAGCTCCTCTTGATGCGCAGATTGTTGGTCGTCGTCTTGTACAGGTAGACGACGAGGGCGACGAAGCCTGTCCCGATGACGCCCGGTGCGGCTCTGTACAGGATGTCCAGGACGATGTTCGCGAACGAGTTTTCCATTTCAACGCCCCGGCAATTGGGTGTCGTTTCTGAGTAGTCGAATTGAAATTCCTCTTCGAAATCCTTGCGATCCGACCTTTCGGTTTCTGTCGAACTGATCGGAAAGGCTAGGTTGACGCAGGGTGAGCGGTCTAGTCGGGGTGGTTACATACGTGATCGAGGCGCGGCCGGCGTCTCTCGGGCGGCGTCCTTCGCCCCCTTGTCCGAGGCCTGCCGTATGCGTGACGCCATGGTCGGACTTCCGACGGCGCGGGCCGACGGCGTCCGGCGTGATGGCGTCGCCCCGGCCGCGACACGCCGTCGTCTCGTCGAATTTTCGATTTCTTGGTGTTTGTCGGCTAGTTTGTCGCGACCCCGAGGGACCCCGTCCCGCCGATCCCGTCTCTGGAGTGGAGCCTCATGGCGCTCATCGTTCCCGTCGTTCTGTGTGGTGGCTCCGGCTCGCGCCTCTGGCCGGCCTCGCGCGACAGTTACCCCAAGCAGTTCCTCGCCTTCACCGGAGACGACTCGCTGTTCCAGACGACGCTGAAGCGCGTCGCCGGCGCCGATTTCGACGCGCCCGTCGTCGTCACCGGCCAGGACTATCGCTTCCTCGTCGCCGAGCAGATGCGGGCGGCGGGTGTCACCGGCGACATCGTGCTGGAGCCCTTCCGCCGCGACAGCTGCGCGGCCATCGCTGCCGCCGCGCGTCTCGCGCTGGCGCGCGATCCGCAGGCCCTCGTGCTGGTGCTCGCCGCCGACCACGCGATGCCCGACGTCGCCGGCTTCCTCGCCCATGTCGCGACCGGCCGCGCCGCGGCGGAAGCGGGCCGTATCGTCACCTTCGGCATCCACCCGACGCGGCCGGCGACCGGCTACGGCTACATCCGTCCGGGCGAGGCGCTGGCGCAAGCAGGCGTCAATGCCATCGCCGCCTTCGTCGAGAAGCCCGACGAGGCGACCGCCGAGCGTTACGTCGCCGAAGGGTGTCTGTGGAACTCCGGCAACTTCCTCTTCCGCGCCTCGGTCTTCCTCGACGAACTCGACGCGCTCGCCCCCGAGATCGGCCGCCCGGTCGCGGAAGCGGTGGAGAAGGCCACCAAGGACCTCGACTTCCTCCGCCTCGAGCCCGAGGCCTTCGGCCGTGCGGTGGCGAAGTCGGTCGACTATGCGGTGATGGAGAAGACGGCGCATGCCGCCGTCGTTCCCTCCGACTTCGCCTGGTCCGACGTCGGCGCCTGGGACGCGATCTGGGATCTCGCCGAGAAGGACGCCAACGGCAACGGCTCCCGCGGCGAGGCGGCCTTCCTCGATGCCAAGAACTGCTACGTCCATTCGCCGGGACGGCTGACGACCGTGGTCGGTCTCGACGACATCGTCGTGGTGACGACCCGCGACGCGGTGCTGGTGGTCGACCGGGCGCAGGCGGAGAAGGTCAAGGGCCTCGTCGCCCGCCTGACCGCCTCGGGCCGCAAGGAGGCGCGCGAGCACGTCAAGATGTGGCGGCCCTGGGGCTCCTACGAGTCGATCGACGTCGGCGGCCGCCATCAGGTCAAGCGCATCACCGTCAATCCGGGCTCGAAACTGTCGCTGCAGAGCCACTTCCACCGGGCCGAGCACTGGGTGGTGGTGTCGGGTACGGCGCGGATCACCGTCGACGACACGGTGACGGTCGCGGCCGAGAACGAGAGCGTCTACATCCCGCTCGGCGCGACGCACCGGCTGGAGAACCCCGGCCGCATCCCGCTCGATCTGATCGAGGTGCAGGTCGGCTCCTATCTCGGCGAGGACGACATCGTCCGCTACGAGGACGTCTACAACCGCGGCTGAGCCGGCGGACGGACCTGCGGCATGTGGGGCCTCGCCCGCATGCCGTCCGTGGCGGCGAGGGGGCGCGGCGGGCGATGGAAGTCCTGATCGAGATCCTGTTCGAGATCGTCGGCGGCCTGCTCTGGGCCGTGCTCGAGGGCGTCGCCGTCACCATCTTCGAACTGGTCGTCGACACCGTGCAATGGCTCTGGCGCACCCTGCGCGGCAACCGCGCCGCCGCCGAGCCCGCACCGGCCGAGACGCCCGAACCCGTCCCCGCACCCGTGACGCCCCCATCCGCCGAGAGGGCGGTGGTGCGGCGCGGCGACGGCGACGACCGGGTCGTGCTCGGCCTCGCCTTCAACGTCGCCCTCGGCATCGCCGCCGGCTGGCTGTCGCTGTGGCTGATGCCCGAGCACGTCCTCGCCTCGCCGGTGATCCGGGTGGCGATGGTGCCGGTCTCGGCGATCTTCTGTGCGCTGGCGGTGCCGGAGGTCTCGGCCCTGCTCGGCCGCACGGCGAGCGCGTCGGCCTTCGCCGTCGCCCGCCCGCGCAACGCCTTCGCGCTGGCCTTCGCCTTCGCCCTGACGCGCCTCCTCGGCGGCCGGTGAGGCGGCTCAGTCCTTGAACACCACCGTGCGGTGACCGTTGAGGATCACCCGATCCTCGAGCAGGTGCGACAGCGCCCGGCCGAGCACGCGGCGTTCGATGTCGCGGCCCTTGGTCACCAGCATGTCCGGCGTGTCGCGGTGGCTGATGTGCTCGACGTCCTGCTCGATGATCGGACCCTCGTCGAGGTCCGGCGTCACGAAATGGGCGGTGGCGCCGATGATCTTCACGCCGCGCTCGTGGGCCTGATGATAGGGCTTGGCGCCCTTGAAGCCCGGCAGG
This sequence comes from Rhizobiales bacterium UBA697, assembly GCA_002298965.1. Lineage (GTDB taxonomy): Bacteria > Pseudomonadota > Alphaproteobacteria > Rhizobiales > Ancalomicrobiaceae > Pinisolibacter. The sequence goes on from DBMN01000232.1 coordinate 3,562, forward strand.
AACGAGTGGTGGATGTTGATGCAGCGACCCTGCAGCGCCGCGGCGAAGTCGTGGCTGAGGATCTGCATGTAGCGGGCGAGCACGACGATCTCGGTGCCGGTCTGCTCGATCAGCCGCAGGATCTTGCCCTCCTGCTCGGCCTTGTTGGTCTTGTCGGCCGGCATGTAGTGGAACGTCGTGTCGGTGAACTCGACGTGGGCATAGGTCTCGCGCGGATGGTTGGCGACGACCGCGGTCACCTCCATCGGCAGCTCGCCGATGCGCTTGCGATAGAGCAGGTCGACCAGACAGTGATCGAACTTGGAGACGAGGATCATCACCTTGCGCGGGATGGTCCGGTCGCGGATGCGCAGGTCCATGTCGAAGCGCTCGACGATCTCGGCGAAGCTCTCGACCAGCTTCTCGACCGACAGGCCGCCGACCTCGAACACCACCCGCATGAAGAAGCGATCCGACAGGTGATCGTCGAACTGCTGTGCCTCGGTGATGTTGGCGCCCATCTCGAAGAGATGCATCGACACCGCGGCGACGATGCCGGAACGGTCGCGGCAGGAGAGGGCGAGAACGTAGGAACGGACGGGCATGGGATGCTTCGAACCTCGGCAGGAAGCGCTCTGGGCGCGCGTTGCGATTAGCCCGTCACGCGCCGGCTGTCGAGGATGGAATGCGAAAACGGGCTCGAAACCGCGTTCCGAGCCCGTTTCCTCATGCCTTCGTGATCACCTCAACGGAACAGCACCAGCGTCTTGGTCAGCGTGATCCAGATGCCCCAACCGAGCGGGATCCAGACGATCGCCCAGGCGAGCGTCACCTTCCAGGAGTGGACGACTTCCTCGCCCAGCGCCGCGACGTCGGAGACGAAGTGCTGGTGGGTGTCGTCGGCCGCACGCTTCTCGGCCGCCGCCTCGTCCTCGGGCATGTGGTGCTTCTCGGCCACCGGCGTCACCAGCCAATTGCACAGCGCGCCGAGTGCCAGGAGGCCGGCGAGGACATACATGGTGATCGAGTAGACGTCCGCCCGCGCCACGCCGTGGGCGAGCTGGTACTCGCGGATGTAGTTGACGATGCCCGGGCCGAAGATGCCCGCCGCCGACCAGGCGGTGAGCAGGCGGCCGTGGATGGCGCCGACCATCTTGGTGCCGAACATGTCGGCGAGATAGGCCGGAACGGTCGCGAAGCCGCCACCGTACATCGACAGGATGACGCAGAAGGCCAGCACGAACAGGGCGAGCGAGCCGCCGCGCGCGAGCGACGGAATCGACGCGTAGAGCGCGAGACCGAGCAGGAAGAAGATCGTGTAGGTCAGCTTCCGCCCGAGCTTGTCGGAGAGCGAGGCCCAGAAGAAGCGGCCGCCGATGTTGAAGAGCGACAGGAGGCCGGTGAAGCCCGCCGCCACCGCTGCGATCTGGCCCTTCTGCGCCGCGTCGAGCTGGGAGAAGGTGGCGTCGATGCCGATCAGCTTGCCGCCGAAGACTTCCTGCAGGAGCGGCGAGGCCATGCCGAGAATGCCGATGCCGGCGGTCACGTTGAGGCAGAGCACGCCCCAGACGAGCCAGAACTGCTTGGTCTTCCAGGCGACGTCGAGATGGACGTTCTTGGAGGTGATCAGCGAGTTGGTCGAGGGCGGCGGCGGGGTCCAGCCGGCCGGCTTCCAGTCGTCGCGCGGCACCCGATAACCGAGTGCGCCGCTCATCATGAAGACGAAATAGATCACGGCGAGCGCCACGAAGGTCTCCCACACGCCGACCGAGGTCGCGGTGGCGAACTTCTTCATCAAGAGGTCGGCGAGCGGCGCACCGATCATCGCGCCGCCACCGAAGCCCATGATCGCCATGCCGGTCGCCATGCCGCGCCGGTCGGGGAACCACTTGATCAGCGTCGACACCGGCGAGATGTAGCCGAGGCCGAGGCCGATGCCGCCGATGACGCCGGAGCCGAGCCACAAGAGCCAGATCTGGTGGACATAGACGCCGAAGGCCGAGATCAGCAGGCCGCCGCACCAGCACAGCGCCGAGACGACGCCCGCCTTGCGCGGACCCGCCCGCTCGAGCCAGCCGCCCCAGATCGCCGCCGACGAGCCGAGGAAGACGAAGAACAGCGTGTACATCCAGCCGAGGTCGGAGATCTTCCAGTCGCAGCCGGAAGCGAAGACCGAGGCGATCCAGCTCATGTCGGCCGGGCAGGCGACCGGCGCCGAGATGCCGACCGCGCGCGAGAGCGGCAGCCAGAACACCGAGAAGCCGTAGGCCATGCCGATGCACAGATGGATGGCCAGCGCCGCAGGCGGCACCAGCCAGCGATTGAAGCCGGGCTTGGCGATGGTGTGGGACCGGTCGAGAAGACCCAGCAATCCCGTCGGGGCAGCCCCCTGCCCCGTTGCGTCGATGGTGGTCATGTCATTCCCCCCTGGCCGGCGTCTCCGGCTCTGGTTGGCAGCGGGTTGGTCCCGCCGTTTCGTTCCCGGGACCCCCCGGTCTTCCCGCGGCCCGCGAGACCGCCCCGCCGACCGAATTCATGCACCGCCGCATCTTCTCCCTCCCCCCGCGAGGGGGAGGGCCGGGGAGTNNCTCTCTGTCTCTCCCCCTCGAGGGCGGAGCGGACCGGATGCGACGGTCGTCGTCTCTCATCGTTCCGCCGAGCGGACGGCCGTCTTGTCCCTCACCCCGCCTTGCGGGCGCGGTCCGCCGCGGCGATCGTCTCGGCGGCGGCGCGCGCCACCTCCGAGAGGCCGGCGCCGCCGGCCGCGAGATGCGCCGTGAGACCCGCGCGCATGCGCGGATCCCAGTTCTTGGCGATGTGATCGGCCGTCGCCGCGATCGCGCCTTCGCCCTGCACGGCGAAGAAGCCGGCGATCTGGTTGGCCATGGTCACGAGCCGGTTTTCGTCGCTCATCGTCTCACTCCGCCGCCCGGATGCGACGCGATTCCGTCGCCTGTCGCTCGTAGTCGACCTGCCATTCGCTCGGCCCGTTGGAGGGCGAGACCTGCACGGCGGTGACCTTGTATTCCGGGCAATTGGTGGCCCAGTCCGAGTTCTCGGTGGTGACCACGTTGGCCTGCGTCGCGGGGTGGTGGAACGTCGTGTAGACGACGCCCGGCGCCACGCGGTCGGTGATGACGGCGCGCAGCGAGATCTCGCCCGCCCGGCTCTTCACCCGGACGAAGTCGCCGTCGCGCACGCCGCGATCCTCGGCGTCCTGCGGATGGATCTCGAGCACGTCCTCGGAATGGAAGACGACGTTCTCCGTCCGCCGCGTCTGGGCGCCGACGTTGTACTGCGAGAGGATGCGGCCGGTGGTGAGCAGCAGCGGATAGCGCGGGCCGACCTTCTCGGTGGTCGCGACATATTCCGTCAGCATGAACTTGCCCTTGCCGCGGACGAAGCCGTCGACGTGCATGATCGGCGAGCCGTCCGGATGGGCGGCGTTGACCGGCCACTGCAGGCTCTCGCGATCGAGCCGCGCGTAGTTGACGCCGGCGAAGGTCGGCGTCGAGCGGGCGATCTCGTCCATGATCTCGCTCGGATGGGCATAGGCCCAGTCGAGGCCGAGGGCGCGGGCGAGGGCCTGGGTGATCTGCCAGTCGGCCATGTTGCCGTTCTTCGGCGTCATCACCTTGCGCACCCGCTGAATGCGGCGTTCGGCATTGGTGAAGGTGCCGTCCTTCTCGAGGAAGGTCGAACCCGGCAGGAAGATGTGGGCGTAGTTGGCGGTCTCGTTGAGGAAGAGATCCTGCACCACGACGCATTCCATCGCCGACAGCGCCGCCGCCACGTGGGTGGTGTTCGGGTCGGACTGGAGGATGTCCTCGCCCTGGATGTACATGCCGAGGAACGAGCCCTCGAGCGCGGCGTCGAACATGTTGGGGATGCGCAGGCCCGGCTCGTCGTCGAGCGGCACGCCCCACAGCTCTTCGAACAGCGAGCGCACCGCCGGGTCCGAGACATGGCGATAGCCCGAGAACTCGTGCGGGAACGAACCCATGTCGCAGGAGCCCTGGACGTTGTTCTGCCCACGCAGCGGGTTCACGCCGACGCCCTCGCGGCCGATGTTGCCGGTCGCCATGGCGAGATTGGCGATCGCCATCACCGAGGTCGAACCCTGCGAATGCTCGGTGACGCCGAGGCCGTAGTAGATCGCGCCGTTGCCGCCGGTCGCGTAGAGACGCGCCGCGCCGCGGATCTCGTCGGCCGGAACGCCGGAGATCTTCTCGACCTCTTCCGGCGCATGGCGCGGATCGGCGACGAACTCGGCCCATGCCGAGAAGTCGTCCCAGTCGCAACGCTCGCGCACGAAGGCTTCGTCGACGAGCCCCTCGGTGACGATGACATGGGCCAGCGACGTCAGGATCGCGACGTTGGTGCCCGGCTTCAGCGCCAGATGGTGCGCGGCCTTGATGCGCGGGCTCTTCACCAGATCGATGCGGCGCGGATCGATGACGATCAACTTGGCGCCCTGGCGCAGCCGCTTCTTCAGCCGCGAGCCGAAGACCGGGTGACCGTCGGTCGGGTTGGCGCCGATGACGATGACGACGTCGGTCTTTTCCACCGAGTCGAAGTTCTGGGTGCCGGCCGAGGTGCCGAAGGCGACCTTCAGCCCGTAGCCGGTCGGCGAATGGCAGACGCGGGCGCAGGTGTCGACGTTGTTGTTGCCGAAGCCGGCGCGGATCAGCTTCTGGACGAGGAAGGTCTCCTCGTTGGTGCAGCGCGACGAGGTGATGCCGCCGATGGCGCGCTTGCCCGCCTTCGCCTGGATGCGGCGGAACTCGGATGCCGCCCGGCCGATCGCCTCGTCCCACGTCACCTCGCGCCACGGGTCGGTGATCTTCTCGCGGATCATCGGCTTCAGGATGCGCTCGCGATGGGTGGCATAGCCCCAGGCGAAGCGGCCCTTGACGCAGGAATGGCCGCGATTGGCCTCGCCGTCCTTCCACGGCACCATGCGCACGACTTCCTCGCCGCGCATCTCCGCCTTGAAGGTGCAACCGACGCCGCAATAGGCGCAGGTGGTGACGACCGAATGCTCCGGCTGGCCGATCGCGATCAGGCTCTTCTCCGACAGCGTCGCCGTCGGGCAGGCCTGGACGCAGGCGCCGCAGGAGACGCATTCGCTGTCGAGGAAGGCCTCGCCCATGCCCGGCGACACCCGGCTCTCGAAGCCGCGGCCGGCGATGGTCAGCGCGAAGGTGCCCTGAACCTCGGAACAGGCCCGGACACAGCGCGAGCAGACGATGCACTTCGAACTGTCGAAGGTGAAATAGGGGTTCGACGTGTCCTTCTCGAGGTCGAGATGGGTCTCGATCTCCGGGATCTTGGCATAGCGCACGTCGCGCAGGCCGACCTTGCCGGCCTGGGTCTGCAGCTCGCAGTCGCCGTTGGCCGCACAGGTCAGGCAGTCGAGCGGGTGATCGGAGATGTAGAGTTCCATCACGCCGCGACGCAGCTTCTTCAGCCGCTCGGTCTGGGTGTGGACGACGAGCCCTTCGGCGACCGGCGTGGTGCAGGACGACGGCGTGCCGTTGCGCCCCTCGATCTCGACGATGCACAGACGGCACGAGCCGTAGGCGTCGACCATGTCGGTGGCGCAGAGCTTGGGGATCTCGGTGCCGATCTCCATCGCCGCGCGCATGATCGAGGTGCCTTCCGGCACCGTGACGGCGCGGCCGTCGATGGTGAGGGTGACGGTCTTGGTGGCCTTGGAGGCCGGGGTGCCGTAGTCGATCTCGTGGACGAGCGTCATGGGATCCTCACTCGGCGGCGACGCGGAGACCCGCGCGACGGAAGTCTTCCGGGAAATGGGTCAGGCTCGACGTCACCGGATAGGGGATGAAGCCGCCGAGCGCGCAGAGCGAGCCGAACTTCATCGTCTCGCAGAGATCTTCGACCAGTTCGAAGTCGCCCGGCGTGCCGCCCTTCGCGATGATTTTCTCGATCACCTCGCGGCCGCGCACCGCGCCGATGCGGCAGGGCGTGCACTTGCCGCAGCTCTCGATCGCGCCGAACTCGAAGGCGAAACGCGCCTGTTCCGCCATGTCGACGGTGTCGTCGAAGACGACGATGCCGCCGTGGCCGACGATCGCACCGATGGCCGAAAAGGCCTCGTAGTCGTAGATCGTCTCGAACAGCGAGACCGGCAGATATGCCCCGAGCGGCCCACCGCACTGGACGGCGCGGACGGGGCGACCGCTCGCCGAACCGCCGCCGATCTCCTCGACGATGGCGCCGAGCGTCAGGCCGAAGGCGGTCTCGTAGAGGCCGCCGTTCTTGACGTTGCCGGCGATCTGGATCGGCATGGTGCCGCGCGAGCGGCCGACGCCGTAGTCGGCATAGGCCTGCGCGCCGTCGGCGAGGATGGTCGGGATGGTGGCGAGCGACAGGAGATTGTTGATCACCGTCGGCTTGCCGAAGAGACCGGCGATCGCCGGCAGCGGCGGCTTGGCGCGCACGATGCCGCGCTTGCCCTCGATGCTCTCCATCAGCGCCGTCTCTTCGCCGCAGACATAGGCCCCGGCACCGACGCGCAGTTCCAGCTCGAAGGTCTGGCCCGAGCCCAGCACGTTCTCGCCGAGATAGCCCGCCGCGCGCGCCACCTCGATGGCGGCCGCGAAGGTCGCGTTGGCGTGGGGGTATTCGGAGCGCGAATAGACGAAGCCCTTGGTGGCGCCCACCGCGAGGCCGGCGATCGCCATGCCCTCGACCAGGCTGAAGGGGTCGCCTTCCATGATCATGCGGTCGGCGAAGGTGCCGCTGTCGCCCTCGTCGGCGTTGCAGATCACATACTTGCGGTCGGCCTTCGCCATGGCGACGGTCTTCCACTTGACGCCGGTCGGGAAGCCCGCGCCGCCGCGGCCGCGCAGGCCCGACATCGAGACCTCCTCGAGCGTGCCGATCGAGCCGAGCTTGACCGCGCGCTCCAGCCCCTTCCAGCCGCCGTGGACGGCGTAGTCTTCGAGGCTCAGCGGATCGACGATGCCGCAGCGGGCGAAGGTCAGCCGGGTCTGGCCGGCGAACCAGGGGTGATCCTCGGTCTTGCCGATGCAGGTCGGGTGTTCGGCGCCGTGGATGAAGCCGGCATCGAACAGCGAGGCGACGTCGTCGGGGGTGATCTCGCGATAGCCGACGCGTCCGAAGGGCGTCTCGACCTCGACCAGCGGCTCCATGAAGAAGGCGCCGCGCGAACCGTTGCGGACGATCTCGACCTCGAGACCGCGGGCGGCGGCTTCCGCCAGGATGGCGTCGGCGACGTCGTCGGCGCCCAGCGCCAGCGCGGTCACGTCGCGGGGAACGAAGATCCGGCTCATCGGGCGACCTCCTCGACCAGACGCTCGGCGCCGACCTTGTCGAGCCGGGCGAAGGGCTTGCCGTCGACCATCGCCGACGGACCGTGGGTGCAGAGGCCCAGGCAATAGACCGGCTCGAGCGTCACTCGCCCGTCGGCGGTGGTCTCGTACCAGTCGATGCCGAGGAGTTTCGCGATCCGGTCGCCGATCTCGCGGCCGCCGCGCGACTGGCAGGCCTCGGCGCGGCAGACCTTGATCACGTGGCGCCCGGTCGGTTCCTCGCGGAAGTCGTGGTAGAAGGTGACGATGCCGTGCATCTCGGCGCGCGACACGTTGAGCGCCTCGGCGATCAGCGGCACCGCCTGTTTCGGCACGCAGCCGAAGACGTCCTGCATGGCGTGCAGGATCGGCAGCGCCGGCCCCTCGAGATGGAGATGGGCCGCGATGATCTCGCTCGCGCGGGTGGCCTCGAAGGGTTGGGGCGCCGTCATGGGTCTCCGTTCCGGATGCCTGTCGCGGGAAATTCAAATCGGTTTGATGGTGCGGCATTCCGCCTCGGTGACGATCTGGATTCAATATCGTTTTTCCGTGGAACGATTGGAAATCCAAATCGATGGCGCGCGTTCGGGCGTCGATGCCCGATCGAGCATAACGAAAATCCCGTAATTTCAGCGAGTTTCTCAGCCGGCGTCGCCGAGCTGGGGGGCGAGACGCCGCGCTTCCACTGCAAGCGCTTCGACCAAGGGCGGACGCAGTTCGCGCGCCGTGGTGACGAGGCCGATGGTGTGGTCGGCCTCCGGTTCGACGATCGGCAGGATGGCGATCGACGGATCGGAGAGCCCCAGCGCCTCGGCGAGGATTCGCGGCATCACCGACGACCAGCGCCCGGTCCGCACATGAGCGGCGAGCACCATGATCGAGTTGGATTCGAGTTTGGCCTGCGCCGTCTGTCCGACCTCGGCGAGCAGATGGTCGATGATGCGCCGGTTCTGCATGTCGGGGGTCAGCAGGCACAGCGGAATGCGCCCGACCTCGCGCCAGGTGATGGTGTCGCGGCCCTTGAGCGCACTCCTCAGCGGTCCGTCGGCGCCGGTGACGAGGTGATAGCGCTCGCGGTAGAGCGGCACGGTGGCGACGCGGCCGAGCGGCTCGTTGTCGAGATAGGTGAGGCAGGCGTCGATCTCGAGGTTTTCGAGCAGTCGCAACGCTTCGGACGAGTTGCGCGAGAAGATCGACATCTTCACGTCCGGCCAGCGCTCGGTGAAGGCGGTGGTCAGCCGCGACACCATCGGCAGCGCCGTCGGGATGACCGCGAGCTTGAGGTGGCCGACGAGGCCGCGCCGCATCGAGACGAGGTCTTCCTTGAGCGACCGCGTGTCGCCGACGATGCGCCGCGCCCATTCCAGCGCCCGCTCGCCCTCGGCGGTGAAGCCCTTGAAGCGCGAGCCGCGTTCGACCAGCGGTGCGCCGAGAATGTCCTCGAGCTGGCGGATGGCGGAGGAGAGGGTCGGCTGCGACACGCCGCAGGCCTCCGCCGCCCGGCCGAAATGCCGTTCACGGGCGAGCGCGATCAGGAACTCGAGCTTGTCGATCATCGCCGCCGCCCGAAGATCTCGTCGATCACGGCGGGCACTTCGGCGATCGTCTCCAGCCGTCGATGGCGCGGCGCGTCGGCGGGCACCTCGGCGACCTCATGGCTCCAGGTGACGTGATAGGGGATGTGCAGGCCCCAGTAGCCCGCCGTCAGCGCCGGCAGGATGTCGGAGACGGCGGAATTGCCGATCATCACCGCTTCGCCTTCGCCGGCGCCCGCCCGCGAGAAGATGCGTTGGTAGGTGGCTGCGGTCTTCTCCGAGACGATCTCGATCGACGAGAAGCGCTCGGCGAGGCCGGAGCGGGCGATCTTCTGTTCTTGGTCGAGCAGGTCGCCCTTGGTGATGAGCACCAGCCGGTGGCCGGCCTCGACGAGCGTGTCGAGCGTCTCGACCACGCCCGGCAGCGGCTCGACGGGGTGTTCCAGCATGTCGCGGCCGATCGCCAGCAGCTCGGCGATCACGGAAGGCGGCAGCGCGTCGTCGGAGACGGCGAGCGCCGTCTCGATCATCGACAGGGTGAAGCCCTTGATGCCGTAGCCGTAGAGCCGGAGGTTGCGCCGCTCGGTCGCCTCCAGCCGCGCGGTCAGCCCGTCGGAATCGGCGTGATTGCCGAGGAGTTCGACGAAGCGATCGTGGCTGAGCCGGAAGATCGTCTCGTTGTGCCAGAGCGTGTCGTCGGCGTCGAAGCCGATGATGCCGATCGTCATGTGTCCCGTCCCGTCTTGGGGACAGACAGCCTAGGGGCGAGGGCAGGGGAAACGCAAGGCGCGGCGTGCGGGGGCGAGACGGGGCCGAAAACGCGAAACGGGTGAACGCGAGGAGGCGTTCACCCGTCGACCGTCGTGCTCGGTTGTTCTTTTCTTTTGGCCGCGGCCCGTATTCCGTGTGCGAATACTGGTCTACACTTCCGGCCTTTCGTATGCAATCGCCGAGACGCTGGGTCGCACCCGTGATCGCAGACGCGGTGAAGGTAGACCTACGCCGTCTTCGAGAATTCGTCGAAAATCGTCACGATTTCTTCTCGAGGCGGGCGATCAGCGAGGACGTGTCCCAGCGACCGCCGCCCATGTCCTGCACCTCGCCGTAGAACTGGTCGACGAGGGCCGAGACCGGCAGGCGGGCGCCGTTGCGCCGCGCCTCGTCGAGGACGATGCCGAGGTCCTTGCGCATCCAGTCGACGGCGAAGCCGAAGGAGAACTGACCCTGATCCATCGTCTTCCAGCGGTTCTCCATCTGCCAGGACTGCGCCGCGCCCTTGGAGATGGTGGCGATCAGCTTCTCGACGTCGAGCCCCGCCTTGTGGGCGAAGTGGATCGCCTCGGCGAGACCCTGGACGAGGCCGGCGATGCAGATCTGGTTGCACATCTTGGCGAGCTGGCCGGCACCCGCCGGGCCCATGAGGGTGCAGGCCTTGGCGAAGGCGGCGATCACCGGCTCGGCCTTGGCGAAGGCCGCGGCATCGCCGCCGACCATCACGGTGAGCACGCCGTTCTCCGCACCCGCCTGACCGCCGGAGACCGGCGCGTCGAGGAAGACGAGGCCGCGTGCTTCGGCTTCCGCTGCCAGTTCGCGCGCCACGTCGGCCGAGGCGGTGGTGTGGTCGACGAAGATCGCGCCCTTGCTCATCGTCGCGAAGGCGCCGTCGGGGCCGATCGTCACCTGGCGCAGGTCGTCGTCGTTGCCGACGCAGGCGAAGACGATCTCGGCGCCCTTGGCCGCTTCCGCCGGCGTGGCGGCAAAGGCGCCGCCGTTGGCCGCGACCCAGGCCTCGGCCTTGGCGGCGGTGCGGTTGTAGACGGTCACGTCGTGGCCGCCCTTGACCTTCAGATGGCGCGCCATCGGCCCGCCCATCACGCCCAGACCCAGAAATGCGACCTTGGCCATCGTCTTCTCCGTCGATTTGGAAGAACGCGATCCGTTCACTGGATCGCGAAGGGGAACCAGCGACCGGCGATGCGGTCGAGCGTGCCGTCGCGCGCGAGCTCGGCGAGCGCCCGATCGACGAGCAGGCCGAGGTCGCGGTCGGTCTTGCGATAGGCGATGCCGGCACCGTCGCCGAAGCGCTCGGCGTCGAGCACCTCGTCGCCGACGAACTGCACCTTGCCGCGCGGCGCCGGGCCGTCGAGCCAGCGATAGAGGGCGAGCGTGTCGCCGAAGGCGAGGTCGACCGAGCGATCGGCGACCGCGGTGCCGGCCGCCGCCTCGTTGGGGAAGGGCACGACGATCGCCTTCGGATGGGCGGCGGCGAGCTGGGAGGCATGGGCGGTGCCGGCGCGCACGCCGACCCGCACGCCCGCGAGCGTCGCCGTCACCGGGTTCGCGCGCATCTCGCCGACGCGGGCGACGAAGCGCGGGCCGATGCGGTGATAGCGGCGGGANNAGCTGCGACGCGAGGTGTCGACGACCGGCATCGAGGCGACGAGCGCGTCGACCCGCTTGCCGTCGAGCGCCGGCACCAGCCCGTCCCAGCCGACCGCCACGATCTCGCAGTCCGCCGCGAGCTTCTGGCAGAGGGCGCGGGCGACGTCGACGTCGTAGCCGGCGGGCTTGCCGTCCGCCTCGGTGCGGCTGAAGGGCGGATAGGCACCGTCGACGCCGATCCGGATGCGCGGCCAGTCGCGCGCGGCGGCGGGGCCGGCGATCACGAGGGCCGCGAGGAGGGCGGCGAGGAACGGCGGGCGAAGGGCCATGTCGCGATCTCTGGTCCTGCGGGCGGTCGGGGCGTCTCCCCGTCACCGGACCGGTCCTATATCATGCGCCGAACCGCGCGTCCTCCTCTCGAAGGAACTCCCCCATGTCGGAACGCATCTCGGTCGATCGCCTGCGCCCGACCCAGCTCACGCTGGGCTACGACGACGTCGCCCGCCGCCGCGCCAAGATCGCCCGGATGGAGGCCGCCGACTTCGCCGACTATCTCGAGCGCAAGGCGGTGCCCCACGTCATCGGCCCCGGCGGCGCGGTCTTCATGACCGACCATCATCATCTGGTGCGGGCGCTGTGGGAGGAGGGTCGGCCCGAAGCGAAGCTCGGCCTCTGCGTCGCCGACTGGTCGCATCTCGACGACAGGCGATTCTGGGCGCGGATGGACGAGGAGGCGCTGTGCTGGCCGATCGACGCCGACGGCAACCGCCGTCCCTTCGCCGCCATCCCCGATCACGTGTCGAAACTCACCGACAACCCCTGGCGCACGCTGGCACGCCGCGTCCGCGGCAAGGCCTTCGCCGACGACGACACGCCGTTCCAGGAATTCATGTGGGGCGACTATTTCCGCTCCTTCATGAGCCGTCGCCTGATCGAGACCGACGTGGAGATCGCCGCCGACCTCGCCAAGCGCCTCGCCCGCCTCGACGAGGCCCGCGACCTGCCGGGCTGGAAGGGCGGCGACGACGAGGATCGGCCGAACGGCAACGGCAAGAAGCCGAAGGAAGACGACTGAGGGGCGCGGGATCGCGCCGGCGCTTTCGGAGACCGAGCCGACGACCCGGGCTCCGGCCGATCCGCGGGATCGAGCGTCGACGGATCACGGAGGCATCGCCGCGTCTTCACCCTCCCATCAGGGGAGGGTGCCGAGCCTTGCGAGGCGGGTGGGGTTCGGCGGTTCGGCGTCCGAGCTGTGGGCTTCTCGCCTCGGCAAGGCCGTATCACGCCACTCCTTGCCCCGCCCCAGACAAAACCTCTGCGTCATTTCGAGGTGGCCCGGATCGACGTCCGTGCGTGATCCTTCGAGACGCGCCTACGGCGCTCCTCAGGATGAGGCTCTGTATGTTTCTTCTGCAAAAACAAGCGCCTCATGCTGAGGAGGGCGCCCGGCGGGCGCCCGTCTCGAAGCATCGCGCACGGCGCCGAAACCGGCTCCACCGAATTGCTCGAAGGTCCCGTCCGGGCTGGATCGCGGTGCCCCTCCGCCCTCACTGCCCGATGACGGAGAACGGCGCGCCGACCACCGATCCGGCGACGCCGCCGACCGCGCCGAAGGTGCCCGAGACCACGCCGCCGACCCGGTCGCCGAGACCGACGCGCGGATCCGACACCGGCTGCCCCGCCACCAGCCGCCCGCCGATCAGACGGACCACGTCGCCGTCGTCGGCGAACTTGCCGTGGGCGAGACGGTCGGCGGTCTTCACGTCGGTCAGGTCGAAGACGTGGATGTTCTCCTTCTCCAGCATCGACTTCCACTGATCCGACTTGGGGTCGATCGCGCCGACGCGCTCGACGTCGCCGGCGATCACCTTGGAGAAGTCGAGCGCCTTGTCGTCGCGCGACACGAACAGCGACAGCCGCGGCCGCGGCTGGCCGAGGCGGGCGACCTGACGGCGGAAGACGTCGCCGTCGATGTCGGGCGAGGCGAGGATCACGTCGTGGATCTTGGCCGGCACGCGGCCGTCCTTGATGGCGATCTGGCGCAGCGTCTCCATCGTCAGCCACGTCCCCATCGAATGGGCGAGGATCGAGATCTCCTTGACGTCCGGCGCGGCGGCGGCGGCGCGCAGCAGCGCCTCGAAGGCGTCGCGCGAATAGTTGGTGCTCTCGCGGTCGTAGACGTACTGGGTCACCTCGCCGCGCGACGGCCAGGTGAAGAGGATCGGCGTGAAGTCGGTGCCGGAATCGTGGACGAACTGGGCGAAGCGGAACACCGCGTCGTCGTAGCGCGTGTTGTAGCCGTGGACGAAGATCAGCGCCCGGCCGTTGCCGACCCGGTGGAACCAGGCCTTGGCCTCGGCGACGTCGACGTCGCGATCGCCGCCGACCACGGCGAACTCGCGCGTCGGATCGGGCGGCGACGACGACGGCCAGATCACCTCGCCGACCTTGCGGGTCGGAACCGGCGGGATCGAGATCACCAGCTCGGTCTGATGCATCGCCGAGTCGCGTTCGCCGGAATAGAGCTTGGTCGGGTCGGGGTCGCTCGCCCGCGTCGTCACCACCAGCATGTCGACGGTCGCGGCCCCTTCGGGCTTCGGCCCGACGAAGCCGAGCACGCCCTCGCTGCGGCCGCTGCAGCCCGCGAGCACGGCGACGAGCATCAGCGCCGCGGCGCCGCGGCGAAGGGTGGGATGGATTCGGGTCACGTCGCTCGCCATGGCTCTGCCGGCGCCTCGTCCGGCCGCCGGCATTCTGGTCGAGACCGCCCACGCGGGCAAGGTGTCCCGCGCTCAGCCCTGCGACTTCTCCGTGGTCTTTTCGGTCTGGACGTACTGCAGCGGCAGCGCCGTCGTGTACTTGATCTGCTCCATCGCGAAGGTCGTGGAGACGTCGGCGATGTCGATCTTGGCGATCAGCCGCTTGTAGAAGGCGTCGTAGGCCTCGATGTCGGGCACGACGACGCGCAGCAGATAGTCGACCTGACCGGCCATGCGGTAGAATTCGACCACTTCCGGCATCTGCGCCACGATCTCGGCGAAGCGCTTCAGCCAGTCCTCGGAATGGGTCGAGGTGGTGATCGAGACGAAGGCGGTGACCTTGGTGTTGACCTGCCGCGGATCGAGCACGGCGACCCGGCGCTGGATGACGCCGTCCTCCTCGAGCTTCTGGATGCGGCGCCAGCACGGCGTCGTCGAGAGCCCCACCCGGCGGCCGATCTCGGCGACGGGAACGGTGCAGTCCTCCTGCAGGACCTGGAGGATCTTACGGTCGATGCGGTCGATCACGGCGTGTCTCCGTATGGAGCATTATTTTCCAATTTCTCTCCATTCAGACGTGATCGAATTTGCCGTTGCGGTCAATCATGCGGCAAAAATAAAAATCAGTTCCCAATGGCCGGCGCTTCCGGAGCATGGGCGAGGGCTCGTGCGACCTCGGCGCGCAGTCGCGGTATCGCCTCGGCCTCGAACCAGGAATGACGTTTCAACCAGGCGGAGTTCCGCCACGACGGATGGGGCAGGGGGAAGACCATCGGCATCCCCGGCCGCTCGGCGATCGCGCGCCAGCGGGCGACGGTTTCGGTGAGGCTCGGCCCGGCTTCGGACCCCAGATGCCAGAGCTGCGCCGGCCGGCCGACCGCCAGGATCAGCCGGACCTGCGGCATCACCGCCATGACGCGGGCGCGCCACGCCGGGGCGCATTCCCGCCGCGCCGGCAGGTCGCCGCCCTCGGCGTCGTGGCCGGGAAAGCAGAAGCCCATGGCGGCGACCGCCACCTTGGATCGGTCGTAGAAGGTCTCGGCGTCGACCCCCATCCAGGCGCGCAGCCGGTCGCCCGACGGGTCGGTGAAGGGCAGGCCCGAGGCATGGACCCGGACGCCCGGCGCCTGGCCCGCGACGAGGATCGGCGCCGTCGCCGACAGCCGCGTCACCGGCCGTGGCTCGTGCGGGAGGGCCCGCCCGCGCGGTGCGTCGCGGCAGATCCGGCAGAGCGCGATCTCGGCCTCGAGCGCGGCGACGGCATCGTGATCGGGAACGTTCGTCATCGCTCCTCCACCCCGATGAAGCCATGACCGCGCGACTGGCGGCGGAAGTCCTCCGGCCATTCGAAACGCATCGCCCACAGGCCACGGCGGTTGCGTCGCGCCTCCGCCTCTTCCGCCTCGTGACCGCCGTAGGCGACGGCCCAGCCCTCGCGCACCATCGTCGCCCCGAGATCGACCGCACCGACCCGGCAGGTCGCGAGCCCGCGGCCGTATTTGTCGAGCCTGCTCCACGAACACGCGACCGGCCGCCCGTCGATCAGCGCCACGAGCCGTGCCTTTGCCGCCTCGCCACAGGCGAAGGGCCGGTCGTCGACGAGGCAGGTCTGGGCGAGTTCGGGCGCGTCGATGCCGACGAGACGGAGCCGCGTCTCGCCGATCGCCACGCTGTCGCCGTCGGCGACGTGGACCCGCCCGCGCCGTTCGCCGTGGGCCTCGATCGGGTGGTCCGAGCGCCATGCGGCCTTCGTCCAGTCGTGCCATGCGCGATCGGCGAGGCTGGCCGCGCCGATCGCCGCGGCGAAGCCGAGAACGTAGCCGATGCGTCGCTTCGGAACGGGGGAAAACCTCGGAATCGGCGTCGTCCTCACGCTGCGTTAACCAAAGCCGTGAAGGCTTTGTTGAGCATTCCTCCGTAGCGTCCGTCGAGGGGGAATTGCAAATTTACCCAAGGGAAGAGGACGGCGTGGTGGAGGCGGAAACGCCCATCCCCAGGAGCGACGGCAAGACGGCCGTCAATGCCGCGCGCTCGGCGCGCCGGCATACGCTCGTGCGCACCGTCAAGGACGTCCGCGAGCAGCTCGAATCGGGCTCGGTGATCAAGCCGGCCTTCGACTGGGAACTGATGGTCGAGCACGCCCGGCTGAGGCGCTCGGCCTCGCCCTGGCTCGGCCTCCTCATCGGTGTCCTCGCGGTGGTCGGCGTCCTGTGGACCGACCGCATCCTCCTCGCCGCCTGGGTCGTCTCGATCCTGGTGACCCACACCACGGCGCTGTTCTTCACCGGGCGGTTCCTGGCGCTCGACCGGCAGGAAGCGAACCTGATGGCCTGGCGCCGGCGTTTCGCCGCGCTCGACGCCGCCTTTGGCCTGACGCTCGGCTCGCTCTTNNTCACCGACGTCTTCCAGTTCTCCTCGATGATGATCCTGGTGGCGGTCTGTTCGGTGCTCTCCGCCAACCTGCCGGCGGCGATGTTCGCCTCGACCCTGCCGATCACCGTGATGACCGTCGTCGGCTACATCCAGCGCCCCGAGGCGAGTTTCGCGCCGGCGCCGTCGCCGGCGGTGATCTTCGCGCTGATGGCGATGGTGACGCAGGCCTTCTTCATCGCGCT
>DBMN01000232.1:20296-20427 GCA_002298965.1 Rhizobiales bacterium UBA697
ATCCTCGGCTTCTCCGAAGTGATCCGCGACGAGATCATGGGGCCGCTCGAGAACGAGACCTACAAGGGCTACATCTCCGACATCCACGACAGCGGCCGGCATCTGCTCGAGCTGATCAACGAGATCCTCGA
>DBMN01000232.1:20556-21088 GCA_002298965.1 Rhizobiales bacterium UBA697
CTCTCCAACGCCGTGAAGTTCACGCCGACCGGCGGCACCGTCACCGTCAAGGTCGGCTGGACCGCCGGTGGCGGCCAGTACGTGGCGATCAAGGACACCGGTCCGGGCATTCCGGAAGAGGAGATCCCGATCGTCCTCTCCCGTTTCGGCCAGGGCTCGATCGCCATCAAGTCGGCCGAACAGGGCACGGGTCTCGGCCTGTCGATCGTCCAGGCGCTGATCGGCATGCACGGCGGCACCTTCGACCTGCGCTCGAAACTGCGCGAGGGAACGGAAGTGACCGTCACCATCCCGCATTCCCGTGTGCTCGAGGTCATGCCGCGCCTCGACGAACGCCCCGATCGCAAGGCCGCCGGCCAACGGCGCTGACCCGCCCGCCCGCCGGATCGTCACCCGTCAGATCGCCGCCT
This sequence comes from Rhizobiales bacterium UBA697, assembly GCA_002298965.1. Lineage (GTDB taxonomy): Bacteria > Pseudomonadota > Alphaproteobacteria > Rhizobiales > Ancalomicrobiaceae > Pinisolibacter. The sequence goes on from DBMN01000232.1 coordinate 20,967, forward strand.
GCGGCTCGCGGCCGAAGAGATCGGCGAGAACGCGCAGCGCCCGCTCCAGCGTGGCGATCGGCGGTGCGCCGAGGCAGACGCGGACGCCGCCCGTGCGTGCCCGCGGATCGGCGAGCGGCGCC
>DBMN01000335.1 GCA_002298965.1 Rhizobiales bacterium UBA697
GACGGGCTCGGCCTCGATCTGAGCCGCATGATTCGCGGCTCCGGCGTCGCCGCCCGGCTCGATCTCGACCGCCTGCCGCTGTCGCCCGCCGCCCGCAGAGCGGTGACGGCCGACTCGAGCCTGCGCGGCCGGATCGCCACCGGCGGCGACGACTACGAGATCCTCGCTGCGGTACCCGAGGACCGCTTCGCGGGTTTCGCGGCGGCGGCCGAGACGGCCGGTGTGGCGGTGGCGGCGATCGGCCGCATCGAGGAGGGTCCGCGGGGCCGCCTCGCGGTCTTCGACGGCGGCCTTCCCGTGACGCTCGCGGGCGACGGATACCGCCATTTCTGATCGTTTTCGAAAGCACTTGCGCTTCGCCCCGTCGCATCTTGCGAAACGGCCGAAACCGCGCGGCCGACACGCGTTTTTCCCTATGTGGGAAGGGCTCGCGATGCCTTGACGCCCCCTCGCTTGCCGTTAGGCTGTGACGCCCGATGAAGGGGGGCTGCGTGGGGGCGGGCCACCTTCTTCATTTCAACCATCGTCCCTGAGCGGTGCCCGGATCGGAAGCGGCGTGAGACCGCGAACCGGCCCCGCGACATGCACGGGAGGCGTCATGTCAATTCTTCTGGTCATTCTCTGCGGCTTCGTCTCACTCGCCTACGGCGTATGGGCGATCCGGTCCGTCATGGCGTCCGATGCCGGATCGGCGCGTATGCAGGAGATCGCGGGAGCGGTCGCCGAAGGCGCGCAGGCCTATCTGAAGCGCCAGTACACGGCCATCGGTGTCGTCGGCGTCGTCATCTTCGTCCTGCTCGGCTTCCTGCTCGGCAAGGCGGTGGCGATCGGCTTCGTGATCGGTGCCGTGCTGTCCGGCCTCGCCGGCTTCATCGGCATGAACGTCTCTGTCCGTGCCAACGTCCGCACCGCCCAGGCGTCCACCGTGTCGCTCGCCGCCGGCCTCGACATCGCCTTCAAGGCGGGCGCGGTCACCGGCATGCTGGTGGCCGGCCTCGCGCTGCTCGGCGTCGCGGTCTACTACGGCATCCTCACCAAGATCGCCGGCTATGCCCCGAACGATCGCGTGGTGATCGACGCGCTCGTCGCCCTCGGCTTCGGCGCTTCGCTGATCTCGATCTTCGCCCGTCTCGGCGGCGGCATCTTCACCAAGGGCGCCGACGTCGGCGCCGACCTCGTCGGCAAGGTCGAGGCCGGTATCCCGGAAGACGATCCGCGCAACCCGGCCACCATCGCCGACAACGTCGGCGACAACGTCGGCGACTGCGCCGGCATGGCCGCCGACCTGTTCGAGACCTATGCGGTGACCGTGGTCGCCACCATGGTTCTCGCGGCGATCTTCTTCGCCTCGGCCCCGACGCTCGCGGCCACGATGCTCTACCCGCTGATGATCTGCGCGGTCTGCATCGTCACCTCGATCATCGGCACCTTCTTCGTGAAGCTCGGCGCCAACAACTCGATCATGGGCGCCCTCTACAAGGGCCTCATCGTCACCGGCGTCCTGTCGATCGGCGGTCTGGCGATCGCCAACACCCTGACCGTCGGTTGGGGCGAGATCGGCGTCGTCGACGGCCAGAAGATCATCGGCACCAACCTCTTCGTGTCGGGTATCATCGGTCTGGTCGTCACCGGCCTGATCGTCTGGATCACCGAGTACTACACCGGCACCGGCAAGCGTCCGGTCGTCTCGATCGCCCAGGCGTCGGTCACCGGTCACGGCACCAACGTCATCCAGGGCCTCGCCGTCTCGCTCGAGTCGACCGCCCTTCCGGCGCTCGTCATCGTCGGCGGCATCATCTCGACCTACCAGCTCGCCGGCCTCTACGGCACCGCGATCGCGGTCACGACCATGCTCGGCCTCGCCGGCATGATCGTCGCCCTCGACGCCTTCGGCCCGGTGACCGACAACGCCGGCGGCATCGCCGAGATGGCGGGTCTGCCCAAGGAGGTCCGTCACACCACCGACGCCCTCGACGCCGTCGGCAACACGACGAAGGCCGTCACCAAGGGCTACGCGATCGGTTCGGCCGGTCTCGGCGCGCTGGTGCTCTTCGCCGCCTACACCAACGACATCCAGCACTTCATCGCGACGGGCGCCCCCTACTTCAAGGGCGTGGAAAAGGTCACCTTCGACCTCTCCAACCCCTACGTGGTGGCCGGCCTGATCTTCGGTGGCCTGATCCCGTATCTCTTCGGCGGCATCGCCATGACCGCCGTCGGCCGCGCCGCCGGCTCGGTCGTCGAGGAGGTTCGCCGTCAGTTCCGCGAGAAGCCCGGCATCATGCAGGGCACCGATCGTCCGGACTACGGCCGTGCGGTCGACATGCTGACCAAGGCCGCCATCCGCGAGATGATCATCCCCTCGCTGCTGCCGGTCCTCGCCCCGATCGTCGCCTACTTCGGCGTGCTCGCCGTGTCCGGCTCCAAGGCCTCGGCCTTCGCCGCGCTCGGCGCCTCGCTGCTCGGCGTCATCGTCAACGGCATCTTCGTCGCGGTCTCCATGACCTCCGGCGGCGGCGCCTGGGACAACGCCAAGAAGTCCTTCGAAGACGGCTTCGTCGACAAGGACGGCGTCAAGCACCTCAAGGGTTCGGACGCCCACAAGGCCTCCGTCACCGGCGACACCGTCGGCNNNNATCAAGATCACCAACATCGTGGCTCTGCTGCTGCTGGCGATCCTGGCCCACTGAGGCGGCGTTCCGGACGGGGCCTCCCCGTCCGGCGCATCTTCCGATTTCGAGAGACCCGCGCGGCACCCCCGCGCGGG
>DBMN01000063.1 GCA_002298965.1 Rhizobiales bacterium UBA697
CACGCCGCCGACGACCGCGCCGCCGGCGGTGCCGGAGGCGACGCCGCCGATGATCGCACCGCCGGTGCCGCCGATCAGGGCGCCGTCGAGCATGCGCTGGTCGCGCGGGTTGGCGCAGGCGCCGAGCGTCAGGGCGACGGCGAGGGTGGAGAGAAGCGCGAGACGCTTGGGAGCGACGACGGAGGAGAGGGTCATGATGTCACCTTCGGTCGATGGGAGGTGGTGGAGGAAACGAACCGGCCGTGCCGATCGGCTCAGCGGTAGAGGAGAGCGATCAGGATGATGATCGGGATCGGTACGCCGAGGAGCCAGAGGAGGAGCCCGCGAGCCATGACGTGATCCTTTCGCGACGAGTGGGGGGCTGCGGCCGATGCCCGCGGCATCGGCCGGGTCCGAGACGGGTCGGGGCGTCGGCGCGTCAGTCGGCGACGACGGCGCGCAGCATCCAGATCGCCTTCTCGTGGAAGGTCAGGCGCGCGACCAGCATGTCGTTGGTGACGATGTCGTCGGCCTCCTCGGCCTCCGACGCCGCGTCGCGCATCGAGCGGCAGAGCGCCTCGTGGTCGGCGATCAGATCCTCGACCAGTTCCTTCGCCGACATCGTCGTCACCTTGGTCATCTCGGTCCCGATGACCGGCGCGGCGGTCGGGTGACCGAGGGCGCGGATGCGCTCGGCGATGGTGTCGATCGCCGCGAACATGTCCTCGTAGTGCGCTTCGGTGAGGACATGGATCGGGTGGAACAGCGGTCCGACCACGTTCCAGTGATGGATCTGGGTCTTCACCAGCAGGCGGTAGCTCGCGCCGAGAACGTCCTGGAGCGCCTCGGCGATACGGGCGCGTCCGTCCGCCGCGATGCCGGTGGCGATCGCCTCGACGGAGGGCTTGGGGGCGAGAGCTCGGGAAACGGAGGCCATCGGATCGTCCTTTCGAAACTCGTCTTCGTTTCGGTCGAGCCGAACCGTGCGCAGAACCGCTCGTCGGCGGTGCGTCGGGGTCGGCTGTCGTCGGTCAGGAACCTTGCCGAGACAACGTCGCTCCGCCCCGACCGGTTCCCGGCTGCCGTCGAAAAATTGGGAGGGCGGCACGGCGACGACGAGGGAACCGTCGCCCGACGAACGGCGTTGAGCCTGCAGATCAACCATGGAGGCACGTCATGCTCCACTATTCGCTCGTCTTCCTCCTCGTCGCCCTGATCGCCGCGGTGTTCGGCTTCGGCGGCATCGCCAACGCGTCCGCCGGCATCGCCAAGGTGCTCTTCGGACTGTTCCTCATCCTCTTCCTCGTCTCCTACGTCTCCCAGTTCGTCTCGGGAGCCTGAGGATGGAACGCGACGGATGGAGAAAGGGCGCGAAGGCGCCCTTTCTCGTGACGGGGGTCGGCAACGAGGGGGAAGCGCCATGACGAACCGAGACGCGACGACGGCGACCACGCCGGCCGAGACCGAGGCACCCGGCTTCGCCGCCATCGCCCTGCCGTGGTGGACCGGCGACCGCCGTTCGGCGGCGCTGCGTGCGACGATCCCGGTCGTGGTGCTGGTCGTCGCCAACGTCGGGGTGCTCTATGCGGTCAACCGTTGGAACAAGAGCTTCTTCGACGCGCTCGGCGAGAAGAACATCTCGGCGATCGGCCAGATGATCCTGCTCTTCGTCGGCCTCGTCGCCGTCGGCGCCCTGGTGAACTTCCTGCTCACCCGCATGCGCATCGGCCTCCAGGCCGAATGGCGCGGCTGGCTGATCGAACGCCTCGTCGACCGCTGGCTCGCCGACCGCTCCTATTACAAGCTCGAGGTCACCAACCGCGACGTCGACAATCCCGAAGCGCGGATGACCGAGGATCTCAAACAGTCGCTGGCGCCGATCGTCGACATGGCCGTCGGCATGTTCAACGCGGTCCTGGCGGCGGCGACCTTTCTCGGCGTCCTCGCCTTCGTCGGCGGCGCGCTGACCGTGCCGATCGGCACCGGCCTCGACGTGCCCTTCGGCTTCGTCCTCCTCGCACTCCTCCATGCCGCGGTGATGAGCGGCGTCACCTGGTTCGTCGGCAAGCCGCTGATCCGGGCGGTCGAGGCACAGAACGAGGCGGAGGCCGATCTGCGCTTCGAACTGACCCGCGTGCGCGAGAGCGCCGAGAGCATCGCCCTCATCAAGGGCGAGAACGAGGAGAAGGCGCGGCTCGGCGAGACCATCGCTCGGCTGGTCGACCGGCTGTGGGGCATCGCGCGCAACCACGGCCGCATCACCCTGCTGATCAACGTCAACGCCGTGCTCCTGCCGGTGCTGCCGCTGCTGTTCGGCGCGCCGAAATACATCGGCGGCGGTCTGTCGCTGGGCGATCTGATGCAGATCTCGGCGGCCTTCGTTCAGGTCCAGCTCGCCTTCAACTGGGTGATGGACAACTTCATCGTCCTCGCCACCTGGCGCGCCTCGGCCAATCGCCTGTCCGAACTGGTCGGCGCCATGGACGAGATGGACCACGCCCTGAAGACCGGCGAGGGCGCCACGATCACCCTCCGCGAGAGCGACGGCGACGAACTGCGTCTGGACGGGCTCGCCGTCCATCGCGACGACGGCGCCGTCGTCATCGACGAGGCCGACGGCGTCATCCGCCGCGGCGAACGGGTGATGATCGAGGGCGAGTCCGGCACCGGCAAGAGCACGCTCATTCGCGCTGTCGCCGGCCTCTGGCCCTGGGGCAAGGGCGAGATCGCGATCCCGAAGTCGTGGCACGTCGCCTTCGTGCCGCAGTCGCCCTACCTGCCGCAGGGGACGCTGCGCGCCTGCCTCGCCTATCCCAACGCCGAGGACACGCTCGACGACGCGACCGCCCGCGACATCCTCGAGACGCTCGGCCTCGCCCATCTCGTCGAGCGCCTCGACGACGAGGATCGCTGGGATCACGTCCTGTCGGGCGGCGAACGCCAGCGCGTCGCCTTCGCCCGCATTCTCGTCGACGAGCCGGATCTCGTCGTGATGGACGAGGCGACCTCGGCGCTCGACGAGGACGGGCAGACCCGCGCGATGGAGGCCTTCCTGGAACGATTGCCCGAGGCGACGCTGATCTCGGTCGCCCATCGTCCGAGCCTCGCGGCCTTCCACACCCGCACCGTCCGCCTGCGCCGGGAGGGCGACGGCGTGCGGCTGGTCCGAGCCGATCGCATCGGACGGCGCCTCGACCGCGGCCTCGGTCGCCTTCTCACCACCTTCGGACAATTCCGCGTCGACGATCCGACGGCGGAGGGAACCGGACGCCGTCTCGCGCGTTGACGGGGGAGCGATCCCCCGGCCGTCGCGGCTGGACGGATCGCGCCGCGCGCGCCATCTTCCGCGGAGCGCCCCTCGTCGGGGCGCTTCGCCCGTCGGAAAGTCTCTCCCCGTATGAAACTCCTCGGGCGCCCCTTCGCCGCCTACAACGTCCTCCTCTTGGCGATCGGTGCCGCGGCGCTCTTCGCCATCGTCGCGGCCGCCTTCGTGTTCTCGGCGCGAACGCAGGATCACTCCGGCGAAGCGCTGCGCGCCGCGCGCGTCGATCGCCTGGTGCTGGAGCTGATCACCGATCTCGTCGACGCCGAGACCGCGCAGCGCGGCTTCATCATCACCTCGAACGAGAGCTACCTCTCGCCCTACGTCACCGCTCTCGACGAGTTCGAGAAGGACGCGGCCGAGCTGCGCGCGCGGACGAAGGAGCTCGCCGGCGGGATGCTCTTCACCGACGCTGAGATCGATCGCCTGATCGAGGTCGGTCGGCGCAAGATGGCGTTGGTGAAGACCAATCTCGCCGAATTCCGCGCCGGACACCTCGACGAGACGCGGCTCGTGATCGCCTCGGACGCCGGCAAGAAGCTGATGGACGACATTCGCGCCCAGGGCGGCGGGCTGCGCGAGAGGGTGGCTCGCCACCGCGTCGACAGTGCCGCCCGGATGCGCGAAGCCGCCGCCTCGCTGACGACGATGATCTCGCTCGGCGCGGCGATGATCGTGGTCCTGACCATCGGCGCGACGTTGCTCATCCGTCGTCACATGGCGGAGATCGAGGGTGCGCGCCGCGATCTCGTCGAGATCAACGAGGACCTCGAGGAGCGGGTGCGCGAGCGCACCGACGGTGTGCTGCGGGCGAACGACGAGCTGCAGCGCTACGCCTATATCGTCAGCCACGATCTGAGGGCGCCGCTCGTCAACATCATGGGCTTCACCTCGGAGCTCGAGGCGTCGACGCGGACGATCCGGAGCCATTTCGACGGCCATCCGCTCGACCCGGACGATCCCGCGACGCCCGACGTGCGGGCCGCGGTCGAGGAGGACATCCCCGAGGCGCTCGGCTTCATCCGCTCGTCGATGACGCGGATGGACGCGCTGATCAACGAGATCCTCAAGCTGTCGCGTGCCGGACGGCGGGTGCTGGAGCCCGAGACGCTCGACGTCGAGGCCGTCGTCCAGAGCTGCATCACCGCCATCCGCCACCGCTTCGACGAGGCGGGGGCGGAGGTCACGATCGAGGGCCGGCTGCCGACCATCGTCTCCGACCGGGCGGCACTCGAACAGATCTTCACCAACCTCCTCGACAATGCCGCGAAATACCTCGTCGACGGCCGCCCCGGGCGGATCGTCGTGCGCGGGCGGATCGAGCGATGGAACGCGATCTTCGAGATCGAGGACAACGGCCGCGGCATCGCCGCCGCCGATCACGAGCGCATCTTCGAACTGTTCCGCCGCGCCGGACCGCAGGATCGCCCGGGCGAAGGCATCGGCCTCGCCCACACCCGCGCCATGGTGCGCCGTCTCGGCGGCGACGTGACCGTGGCGAGCGACGGTTCGAGTGGTACGGTGTTCCGAGTCGTGGTCGCCAAGGACCTCGCGTTGCGCATTCTGAGAGGTGATACTTGAGCAGAGATCCGAAGCCGGTGGTCATCGTCATGATCGAAGACGACGAAGGCCATGCCCGCCTGATCGAGAAGAACATCCGCCGCGCCGGCGTGACCAACGAGATCGCGGCGTTCCGCGACGGGACGACCGCGCTCGCCCATCTGCTCGGCCCGGACGGTTCGGGTTCGATCTCGGCCGGTCGGTCGCATCTCGTGCTGCTCGATCTCAACCTGCCCGACATGACCGGGATCGACATCCTGGCCCGGATCAAGTCGAACGAGCACCTCCGGCGCTCGCCGGTGATCGTCCTGACGACGACCGACGACCAGCGCGAGATCCGGCGCTGCTACGATCTCGGCGCCAACGTCTACATCACCAAGCCCTTGAACTACGAGAGCTTCGCCAACGCGATCCGCCAGCTCGGCCTGTTCCTGTCGGTCATGCAGATCCCGGAGGTCGACTGACTTGCCCCATGGCCTGGAACTGGGCGGCCCGATCACCGTCCTCCATGTCGACGACGACCCGGCCCTGAGCGCCCTGGTGCGCCGGGCTCTGGCACGACGGGGTCACACGGTCATCGGCGTGGCGACCGGCGACGAGGCGCTGTCCAGGCTGCAGGAGGGCGGAGTCGACGTCGTCGCGCTCGATCATTCGCTCGCGGCGGAGACCGGCTTCGACGTCCTCGCCCGCGTCGGGCCGCGCGACCGCCGGCCGCCGATCGTCTACGTGACGGCGTCGGCCGATGCCCGGCTCGCCGTCGAGGCGCTGAAGAACGGCGCCGACGACTACGTGATCAAGGACACCTCGGCCGACTTCTTCGATCTCCTCGTCGCGGCGCTGGAACAGGCGCTCGAACGCTGGCGGCTCAAGCGGGCGCGGGCGGAGAGCGAACGGGCGGTGCGCGAGGCGAAGGATCGGGCGGAGCTTCTCCTAAAGGAGGTCAACCACCGCGTCGCCAACTCGCTCGGCCTGGTCGCGGCGATGGTGCGGATGCAGGCGTCGATCCTCGACGACGAACAGGCCAAGTCGGCGCTCCGCGAGACCCAGACCCGCATCGCCGCCGTCGCCGGCGTCCACCGCCACCTCTACGCCTCGCAGACCGTCGGCGAGGTCGAGATCGCCGAATATCTCGGCCATCTCCTCGGCGAACTCGGCACCTCGATGCGCGGCGAGGGGGCGATGCACGACATCGTCACGTCCCTCGCGCCGATCGTCGTCAAGACCGACCACGCCGTCTCGCTCGGCGTCATCGTCGGCGAGCTCGTCACCAACGCCTTCAAATACGCCTACCGCGACACCGGCTCCGGCGAGATCCGGGTCGGCGCCGAGGCGGTGGGCGACCGGGTGGTGGTCACCGTCGCCGACGACGGCGTCGGCTGGGACGGAACCGACGAGGCGCGGGGAACCGGGCTCGGCTCCAAGATCGTCAAGGCGATGAGCCGCAATCTCGATGCGCAGATCGCCTGGAGCCGCGGTACCGTCGGGACCACGGTGACGATCGACTTCCCGCGGGTCGGCGCCGCTCCCGCCGCGACCGACACCGGCGCCTGAGACGAACGAGAGGCGGCCGCCCGGCGAAGGCGACCGCCTCTTCTGTCTTCGGATTTCGGTCGAGCGTCGACCGGTCGTCACTCGATGCGGTCGCGCCCCTGAACGGCCGCCTCGCGCGAGGCGACCGCCCAGCCGCCGGACGCCGGCCGCGGGGTCGTCGCCTCGGTCGCGGCGGCCGGGATGACTTCGCTCGGCGGGCCACCGGCGGTGGTCTTCAGCACCACGGTGCAGCGGTCGGGCGGGCAGCTGTCCGCCGTGATGATCTCGGGGCGCGACGCCCGCTCCTTGGCGATCGCGAGGCCGACGACGGCCCCCGCGGACACGAAGGTGAGGGAGAGGCTGAGCAGGGCCGTTGCGAAGGATCGGATACGCATGGGTCTGCCTCCTGTCTTGCAGAGACGGCTCGGTTCGATGGTCTCGGTGGATCAACGCTCCGTCGAAGGGATGGTTCCCTCGGCGCGGGGATCGCGCCGATCGGGCGGCTCGGTCAGTCGTCCCGCCGAGCCAGCCAGAAGCCCAGGCCGGCCACGACGGCGACCGCCGCCAGGCCGGCGTGACGCACGGCGAGCGACACCGCCGGCGGTCCGAGCGTCACCATCGCGCTGGTGCGGACGGCACGTCCGACCTCGCGACGGGTTCGCCGCACCATGACGGCCATCGCGACGACCGTCGCCACGACGAGGGCGAAGGCGGAGCCCGCCACGACCAGCGCGGCGGTCTCGGGGTCGTAGTGTCGCGACAGCGCCATCTCCGCGGCGCGGGCGGCGAAGCCGAGCGCGACGAGGAGAGCCGCCGCCGCGACCGTTCCACCGGCGAGGAGCAGGGCTCCGCGCCGGCGAAGGAGGGCGACGTCGAAGCCGACGAGCCGGGCGATGCTCATCGACGCGTTCCGGCGCGCGACGCCAGGCCGAACAGCACGCCGATGCCGGCGGCGATGGCGAGAGCCGCGACCGGCCGCTTGGCGACCTGATCGGCGATCTGGTCGATGCCGTCGCGCCCCAGGGTGCGGGCGTCGTCGACGAGCGTGCCGATGCGGTCGGCCGTCTCGTGTCCGACCGCCTTGACGGCGTCGCCGG
>DBMN01000229.1 GCA_002298965.1 Rhizobiales bacterium UBA697
GCGCAGCGGCGCCGGGTCGAAGTCGACGATCGCCACGAGATCGGCCGCGGCCTCGATGCGGGCGATCGCGCCTTCCGCGACCGACACGGCCGTCTCGCGGCCCGCGCGGACGGCTTCGGCGACGGCAGCGGCATCGGGCGCGGATCGGGTCACGGCGGCTCGCCTCTCGGTCAGGGAAGGTCGCGGAAGAGCGAGCCCCAGCCGGCGACGCGGCTCGGGTCGACGCCGGCGAGCTTCAGGCTCTTCCAGACGACGGTCGAGATGGAATCGTAGATCGGCAGGCCGATCTCCGCCTCCAGCGCCTCGACCAGCGGGGCGCCGCGCATGTTGGTGCAGATGATGGCGATCGCCTCCGGCCGGTCGGCGGCGACCTCGCGCACCAGGCGTGCGATCGTGTCCGCATCGATCTCGGAGAAGGTGAAGTTGTCGCGGATGCCGAGGTGGCGCTCGGCGCCGCAGGCGATGCCGAGGCCCTCGTAGTTGCCGATGATCTTCGCCTGGACGTCGTCGAGATAGGGCGTGACGTAGCCGAGCCGGCGGACGCCGCGGGTCTCGAGGATCTCGTTCAGCGCCAGCATCGAGGTGGTGGCGCGGATGCCGGTCGCCGCCTCGATGCGCTCGATCAGGCGATGGTCGGCGTCGAAGCCGAGCCAGCCGGACGAGGTGCCGTTCCAGCCGATCACGTCGACCTTGGCATGGGCGAGGAGCTCGGCGGCGCGCAGGATCTCGCTGTCGTCGAACTGCGACAGCGCCTCGCGGGAGAGCGCGATCTCGGTCACCTTGAAGCGGCCGAAATGGGCGGAGACTTCCGGCAGGCCCGCCACCATCGCCTGGGTCACCGGCTCGAGCACGGTGTTGGAGGAGGGCGTGAGCATGCCGAGAAGGACACGTCGGGTCATCGATCGGTTCCGTATGCGATGGGAGGACGGAGAAGGCGTCAGGCGGCGGCGGTCTCGGCCGGGGCCGAGCGCAGCAGCGACAGGATGTGGCGCTTGACGTCGTTGAAGTGCGGCGAGGTGATATCGCGCGGACGCGGCAGGTCGATCTCCAGCACCTCGGCGATGCGGCCCGGCCGCGCCGACATGACGACGACGCGGTCGCCCAGCGTCAGGGCCTCGTCGATGCCGTGGGTGACGAAGACGATGGTGCCCTGGCTCTTCTCCCAGATGCGCAGCAGCTCGGTCTGCATGTCCATGCGGGTCTGCTCGTCGAGCGCACCGAAGGGTTCGTCCATCAGGATCACGCCGGGGTTCATCAGCAGCGCCCGGGCGATGCCGACGCGCTGGTTCATGCCGCCGGAGAGTTCGGCGGGATAGTGGTTCTCGAAGCCGGTCAGGCCGACGAGATCGATGTAGATCTGCGCCTGTTCCCGCCTGATCGCCTTCATCGCGCCGCGCATCTTCAGATGGAAGGCGACGTTCTCCCACACCGGCAGCCAGGGCATCAGATTGGCCTGCTGGAAGACGACGCCGCGATCGGCGCCGGGGCCGGTCACCGCCTCGCCGTCGACGGTGATGCTCCCGCTCGTCGGCTTCTCGAAGCCGGCGATCATGTTGAGCAGGGTCGACTTGCCGCAGCCCGAGGGGCCGAGCAGGCAGACGAAGTCGTTGCGCTTCACCTCGAGGCTCACCTCGGCCAGCGCCGTGACCTCGCGGCCGCGCGCCTTGTCGGCATAGACCTTGGAAACGCCGTCGATCAGGATGTTGCTCATGTCTCAGCCCTCGCCCTGCAGAGTGGTGCCGCGCTGCCAGTGGAGCGTGCGGGCCATGACGGCGCGGATGGCGAGGTCGCTCAGGTAGCCGAGCAGACCGATCGAGGCCATGGCCGCGATGACGATGTCGTAGCGCAGGAAGTAGTAGCTGTCCCAAAGGACGTAGCCGACGCCGCTCTTCACCGCGACCATCTCGGCCGTCACCGTCAGCATCCAGGCCGAGCCGATGGCGATGCGCAGGCCTGCGAAGATCGACGGCATCGCCGCCGGCAGCACGATGTGGCGCAGCAGGCGGCGCTGGTCGGCGCCCGCCATGGCACCGGCGCGGATCAGGTTGCGGTCGACCGTCTTCACCCCGTGGATGGTGTTGAGCAGCACGGGGAAGAAGGCGCCGAGGAACACCAGGAAGATCGCCGGCTTGTCGGCGATGCCGAACCAGATGATGGCGAGCGGGATCCACGACACCGGCGGGATCGGCCGCAGCATCTGCAGCGTCGGCTCGATCGTCACCTCGACGAGGCGCGACCAGCCGATCGCCACGCCGAGCACCACCCCGACGAGGGAGGCGAGCGCGAAGCCCGCCGCCACCCGCCAGGCGCTCGAGGCGGCGTCCTGGATCCAGTGCCCGGTGTAGCTCTGGGTGTTGCCGTCGATGCCGAAGACCCAGTCGGCCCAGGCGACGGTGACGGCGGACGGCGCCGGAAGCAGGGCGGGCGGCAGCGCCCCCGACCGGGAGAAGATCTCCCAGCCGACGAGGATCAGGACCGGAACGACGAAGCGTTCGGGTCGGAGGGCGAGGATCTTGCGCATGCCGTCCGCTCCTTGAGGCCGATCACCAGCCGAGTTCGGTCTTGGGCTTGCCGGTCGCCGCTTCGAGGAAGCGGAAGTCCATGTGGTCCTGGACCGGGCCGGAGACGTCGTTCTGGATGTACTTGAGGTCACGCATCATGTCGGCGATGGCGACGGCCGAGGCGCGGTGCATCAGCGGGTCGGGATAGAGGTTGGCGATGGCGCCCTCGGCGACCGCCTTGTCGAGGCCGGTGACCGACGAGATCGTGCTCGCCCACAGCGCATGATCCTTGTCGAGCGCGTCGTCGAGCCTGACCACCGCGCGCACGGCGCTCTCCACCGCCTTGGGCTTGTCCTTCACCACGTCGGAACGGGTGACGATGAGGTTGGTGAGCTTGCCGGCCGCCTGATCGTAGGGGAAGCCGAAGAGCTTGGCGGCCTTGGCCTGGAGGATCTGGGTGGCGAAGGGCTCGACCGTGCAGATCAGCTCGATCTCGCCGCGGCGCAGCGCCTGGATGTGGTCCGACGGGTTGGGGATGTTGACGAACTGGACGTCCTTGTTCGGATCGATCCCCTGCTTGGCGAGCGCGCCGCGCATGTGGATGTCCTGGGCATTGCCGCGCGAGGCGGCGACGCGGAAGGGCTTGCCCTCGGCCTTGTACTTGGCGATCAGCGCCTTGAGGCCGGCCCAATCGCCCTCGGCGACGGGCAGGTCGTTCTGCACGACGATGGTCGAGCCGCCTGAGATCTGGCCGGAGACGGCGACGAGGTCGAAGCCCTTGTCGAGGCCGGTGACGTAATGGAGGTAGGTCACCTGGGCGACGTCGATGCTCTTCGAAAGGAGCGCCGTCAGCACGTCGTTGCCGGTGTTGAAGCCCATGGCCTCCACCGTGGCGCCCTCGGTGTATTTCGGCAGCAGCGACATCGGCACGCAGTGCGCGCACTTGGCGTAGCCGACCTTGATGGCGTCGTCGGCGAGGGCCGGGGTGCCGGTGAGCCCGGCGACCACGAGGGCCATCGCTGCGAGGCGGGAGAACAGGGTCTTCATGGACAGCACTCCTGTGAAAGCGGTGTCGATCGCGGCGCACCGACGGGAGCGCCAGGGGATGCGGGATTTCGCATTCGGTATGCGATTTTTCTTTTATCGAGTGTTATCTGAGATATAATGCCTATATTGATTTTTGAGAAAGCCACTTCTGTGGGCGAAAGAGGGCGCAAATGCCGAAATTTGAGGCAGCCGAGAATACTGCCGAGCGGGTGGGCGATCGTCCCAAGGCGCGCTACAAGTTCCAGCCCGGGCGGCTGAAACTCTCCGCCGCCGACGCGCGCCAGCCGCTGGCGACGGCGTCGCTGCACGATCAGTTGGTCGCCCGCCTGCGCGAGATGGTGCTTGAGGGCGAAGTGGCGCCGGGCACGCCGCTGCCGGAGAAGATGCTGTGCGACACGTTCGGCGTGTCGCGCACGCCGTTGCGCGAAGCCTTCAAGGTGCTGGCGACCGAGGGGCTGATGGAACTGCGCCCGCATCGCACGCCGATCGTCACCCCGGTCGACCGCGACGAGATCGCCGCCGTCTTCGAGGTGTCGATCGCCCTCGACCGGCTCTCCGCCGGTCTCGCCTGCGCCCGGGCGACGCTGGCCGAGCGCGCCGCCCTCGACGCCCTGCATGCCGATCTCGCCGAGCACCACCGCACCGGCGATCGGCGCGCCTATTTCCGCCGCAACCAGGAGATCCACGCCGAGATCGTCCGTCTCGCCGGCAATCCCGTGCTGACCGCGACCTGGACGTCGCTCTCCTCCAAGATCCGCCGCGCCCGCGCCCAGGCCAACTACGTCGGCGGGCGCTGGGAGGAATCCTTCGACGAACACGAGGTCTTCATGGCGCATTTCCGCCGGGCCGACAGCGCGGCCTTCGCCGAGGCCATGGCCACCCACACCCGCATGACCGCCGCCGCCGTTCTCGCCGGCCTCGACGCAGCCGCCCCGACCGGAGGTGCCGCATGACCGATCCGACCGCCGCCCCGCGCCCCTGCGATCTCGTGATCCGGGCGCGGGTCGCCTTTCTCCTCGACGACGCCGGCACCGTGCTCGGCGATGCCGCCGTCGCCGTCGTCGCCGACCGCATCGTCGCCGTCGGCCCGGCCGCCGAGATCGAGGCGGCGTGGATGCCGGCCCGGCGCCTCGGCTCGTCGCGCCACCTGCTGATGCCGGGGCTCGTCAACACCCACAACCACACGCCGCTGATGATCGTGCGCGGCATGGTCGAGGACCTGAGCTTCGCCCCCGCCTACACGCCCGGCATCCCGCAGGGCGACGCACTCGCCTTCGAGGAGGCCCATGCGCTGGCGAGGCTCGGCGTCTTCGAGCTGCTGCGTTTCGGCTCGACCACGATCGTCGACTTCTACCGCCACCCGGAAGCGTTGGCGCGTGCGGCCGAGGAGGCGGGCCTGCGCGCCTTCGTCGGCGGGCGCATCATGGATGCCGACAACGAAGCCCTCGCCCGCGGTGAATGGCACGCCGACGCGGCCCGCGGTCGCGCGACGCTCGCCGAGGCGATGGACGTGGTCGAGCGGCGGCGCGCGCCGGACTCGCTGGTCACCCCGATTCTCGGCCCGCATGCGCCCGACACCTGTTCGCCCGATCTGCTGCGCGAGGTCGCGACCCTCGCGGGGGAGCGGGATCTGATCCTCCATACCCATCTCCATCAGTCGCCGATGGAGGTCGAGGCCGTTCTCGCCCGCGACGGGCGCCGTCCGGTCGAGCTGTTGGAGGAGGTCGGCCTACTCGGTCCCCGGCTCGTCGCCGGCCACTGCATCCACATGAGCGACGCCGACATCGCCCGTTTCGGCCGCTCCGGGTCGCACGTCGCCCACGTTCCGGTCGGCAATGCCGCTCACGGTTCGGTCGCGCCGATCCTCGCCCACGAGGCGGCGGGTGCCGGCATCACGCTCGCCACCGACACCAAGTCGGGCGACATGTTCGAGGCGATGCGCATGGCGCTCGCCGCCACCCGCATCCGCGGCGGCGGCTTCGTCAGGAACGCCGCCGACGTGCTCGGCTGGGCGACCCGCGGCGGCGCGAAGGCGCTCGGTCTCGCCGACGAGATCGGCCGGCTCGCGGTCGGCCGCAAGGCCGATCTCCTGCTGCTCGACGCGCGCCAGCCGAACCTCGCGCCCCTCGTCGACGGACCCGGCCTCCTGGTCCACTCGGCCAACGGAGCGGCGGTCGACACCGTCGTGGTCGACGGCCGCGTCCTGCTCGAGGGCGGACGGCCGACCCTCTTCGACGGCGACGAGGTCGTCGCCACCGCCGAGACCGTGGCGCGCGCCCTGTGGCGCCGCCACGGCCATACCCCGCTCATCGCCTGAGACCCTCGCCCGCGGCCCGACCGCCCTCCCCGGAAGGAGACGAGACGTGCAAGACTTCGACCTCACCATTCGCGGCGGCCGCGTCGCCACCGCCGGTTCGCTGGTCGCCTGCGACCTCGGCATCCGCGACGGTCGCATCGTCGCCATCGCCGACCGGCTCGCCCCCGGCGCCCGCGACATCGACGCCACGGGCCGGCTGGTTCTGCCCGGCGGCGTCGACGGCCATTGCCATTTCGACCAACCAACCGGCGACGGCAGCCGCATGGCCGACGACTTCCTGTCGGGCACGCGGTCGGCGCTCTTCGGCGGCACGACGACGATCGTTCCCTTCGCGGCGCAGGTGCGCGGCGAGAGCCTGCGCGCCGCGGTCGACGACTACCATGCCCGCGCTGCGGGCAAGGCGATCGTCGACTACGCCTTCCATCTGATCGTCACCGATCCGACCCCGGACGTGCTGGAGCGGGAGCTGCCGGCGCTGATCGCCGAGGGCTACACCTCGTTCAAGATCTACATGACCTACGACGATCTGAAGCTCTCCGATCGCCAGATCCTCGACGTGCTGTCGGTCGCCCGCGACCACGGCGCCATGGTCATGGTCCATGCCGAGAACGCCGACTGCATCGCCTGGCTCACCGACCGGCTCGAGGCGGAGGGCAAGACGGCGCCGCTGTTCCATGCCGCCTCGCGGCCGAAGGTGATCGAGCGCGAGGCGACCCATCGCGCCATTTCCTTCTCCGAACTGGTCGACGTGCCGATCCTCGTCGTCCACGTCTCCGGCGCCGACGCGATGGAGGAGATCCGCCGCGCCCAGGCGCGCGGTCTGTCGCTCTATGCCGAGACCTGCCCGCAGTATCTCTTCCTCTCGGCCGACGACCTCGCCGCGCCCGGCTTCGAGGGGGCGAAGTGCATCTGCTCGCCGCCGCCGCGCGAGGCGGCCAATCAGGAGGTGATCTGGCAGGGCGTCGCCGACGGCGTCTTCGACGTGGTCTCCTCCGATCACGCCCCCTTCCGCTACGACGACCCCGCCGGCAAGAAGCTGAAGGGCGAGGACGCCTCGTTCCGCTGGGTGCCGAACGGCATTCCCGGCGTCGAGACGCGCCTGCCGCTGCTCTTCTCCGGCGTCGTCGACGGGCGGATCGACCTCGACCGGTTCGTCGAGCTGACGGCGACCAATCCGGCGCGGATGTACGGCCTCTATCCGAGGAAGGGCGTCATCGCCGTCGGCTCGGACGCCGACGTCGTGCTGTGGAACGCCGACGCCCCGCGCGCCATCACCAACGCCGATCTCCATCACGACTGCGACTACACGCCCTACGAGGGCATCGCGGTTCCGGCCTGGCCGGAGACGGTGATCTCGCGCGGCGACGTGGTGGCCGAGAAGGGCGCGCTCGTCGGCACCGCCGGCCGCGGGGTCTTCCTGCCCTGCGAACGCCCGGCCCCCGCCCGGCCGAAGACGATGCGCCGCCGCACCTTCGGCTTCCGCGCGGAGTGAGGCGATCGGCGGATCGGGGCGCGCTGGCCGGTCGACATCGACGGCCCGGCGCGTCTCGTCGCTCCCCCTGTCGGCTCGCCTCAGGCGTCCGACGGGCGGCCGTCGTAGGGGAATTCGCCGCGCACCAGTTCACCGATGCGCCGGCGATAGTCCTCGCGGTCGTAGAGCGCGTCGATCGTCGCGCGCCAGGCGTCGCCGACGGCGCGGTAGCGCGCCTCGTCCTGCGAGAACGACCGGATCAGGCCGGGCAGGCGGGCGATCATGTCGTCGCCGTCGCGGAGCATGTTCTCGCGGGCGCCGAGGTCCTTCGAGGGGAAGAAGCGCTCCTCGAAGATCGCGAAGCTCAGGCCGCCCTGCTGGATCGGCTGGGAGAAATAGCCGTCGAAGCCTTCGCCGAAGGTGATCGAGAACATGCAGCGCGTCGCCAGATCCATGAACGTGTCGAAGGAGATGCCGCGGATCTCGCGCAGCTCGTAGTCGGGCAGCTCGCGCGCCAGCGCCGCCAGAACCGCCGCCTTGTGCGGCGCCGGGTCGGGCGAATGGATGATCAGCTTCTCCTTCTCGGCGAAGGAGGCCGGCGGATAGGGCGAGAGGTCGGTGAAGGCCGGCAGCAGCATGGTCGGCAGACCCCAGCGCTCGGCGACCTCACGGGTGAAATAGGCGTGATGGGCGACGCTCTGCGTCACCACCGGCGTCAGCGTCCGCAGCCGATCGACCGCCGCACGCGGCGGCATCAGGTCGATGTTCTGGTTGAGGACGTGGATACGCAGGCGCGAGAGACCTGCGAGGAAACGCCGCTCGCGCGCCTCGAGACCGTCGACGAGGTCGGAGGCGACGAATTCCGGGATCACCAGCATGAGCTCCTCGAGCGCCCCGCAGCGCATCAGCTGGGGGAAGCGGAAGACGGTCTCGGCATTGGTGAAACGGGTGTTGCGGAAATGGGTGATCGGCGCCGCCTGAGGCCGCGTCACGACGACGACCTCGAAGCCGTGCGCGCGCTTCTGGCGGCGCAGCTCGGCGGCGATCGAGAACAGCGAATGGATGCCGCCGTTCATCTCGTCGCGCTCGGGCACGACCACCGCGATCACCTTGCGGGCGGTCGCGAGTGCCGCCGGGAAGGCAGCGTCCTGGAGCAGGCGGGAGGCGACGGCGAGCTCGTAGGCGTGCGGGGTCGGCGGATCGGTGCGGTACCAGGCGCGGCCGGCGAGAAGCCTACGGGCGGTGGCGTCGCGCACCTGCCGGCGCCGCACCTTGTCGGCGACGAAGAGCGCCCGCAGCCCGGCGAGAAACCGCACGATCCGGTATTTCAGCATGCCGTCCCCTCGAGATGCGCCCCGTCGGCTCCGCGCCGCGCGGCACCATGCCATGGCCGGCGCCGGGGCGGGAGTCCGCCCGCGTTCGGGCTCAGCCGACCTCGCCGCGGAACACCTTTTCGATGTCGGCGACGTCCTCCGCCTCGACGCCGGAGTGGAACGGCAGGCAGAGGACCCGGCGCTTGACCGTCTCGACATGGGCGACGTTGCGCGTCGTGACGATCGGCCGGCCACGGTAGGGCTCGAAATCGGTGCAGATCGGGTGGAAATACTTCCGGGCGTAGATGCCGATCCGCTTCAGCGCGTCGTAGAGGTCGTCGCGGCTGCGGCCGAAGACGGTCTCGTCGACGACGATCGGGAAATACTGCTCGGAATGGACGACGCCCGGCTGCTCGGGCGGAAGGCCGATGCCCGGCAGGTCGGCGAGGAAGCCGCAATAGGTCGCCCGGAGGCGGCGACGCTCGGCCTGTTCGGCCTCGACCAGCGGCAGGTTGAGCAGGCCGACGATCGCCTGGAGCTCGTTCATCTTGCCGTTGATACCGACCGAGACGACCTCCTCCTCGTTCTTGATGCCGAAGTTGCGCAGGAAATAGATCGTCTCGGCATCGGCGCTGCGACCGGTCGTGATCATGCCGCCTTCCAGCGTGTGGAAGAGCTTGGTGGCGTGGAAGGAGAAGACCGAGGCGTCGCCGAAGGTGCCGATGCCGCGTCCGTTCACCGTCGTGCCGAAGACATGGGCCGAATCGTAGATCAGCCGCAGGCCGTGGCGGGTGGCGATCGCCTGCAGCGCGTCGAGATCGCAGACCGTGCCGTAGACGTGGACGGCGAGGATGGCCGAGGTCTTGTCGGTGATCGCCTTCTCGACGGCGTCGGGCGAGAGCGTCAGCGTCTCGGGGTCGACGTCGGCGAAGACCGGCTCGAGTCCGTTCCAGGTGATGGCATGGGCGGTCGCCGCGAAGGTCAGCGGCGTGGTGATCACCTCGCTGCCGGGCGGCAGGTCGAACATCTTCAGCGCGGCGAGCAGCGCGATCGTGCCGTTGTTGAAGAGCATCGCGGTCGACACGCCGAGCCGGTCGGCCAGCGCCGCCTCGAGCCGCTGGTGGAACGGGCCGCCGTTCGACAGGATGCGGCTCTTCCAGACCTCGCTCGCCATGCGCTGGAAGTCGCCTTCGTCGGGCATGATCGGTCGGGCGACGTAGAGGGGCCTCGGCATGGTGGCGGTTCCTGCATTCGCGGCCCTGCGGCCGGCGCGAAGGTGAGCGGTCGCGTCGCCCCGTCAGAGCGGGCGATAGACGCGCCGCTCGAGAAACAGTCGATAGGCCTCGTCGCGGCTCGCCTCGTCGGTCGGCTCGACGAAGAGGACACCGATGCGACCGGCATGACCCGGCGCCAGCGGTTCGCCCAGTCCCTGGAGCGCGAAGAAGGCGCGCACCGGAAGGAGGTGGTCGAAGCCGAGGCCGGAATAGATGCGGGCCTCGGGCGAGGTCACGGTGTGACGCAGCACCGGGCGGCGCTCGGTCGCGGCGGCGGCGAGCGATTCGCCGAGGAAGTGCGACGCGTATTTCGCGGCGTGGCGGTAGCCGGTCGAATATTCGATCAGCAGCGCGTAGAGGTCGCCCGGGCAGCGCCGGGTGATCTCTACGATGGAGACGCGCTCGCCGTCCCACAGGAACTGCAGATGGACGAGACCGTCGACCAGCCCCAGCGCCTCGGCGATGCGGTCGACCGCGGTCGCGAGCTGGGCGCGCGCCGCCTCGGGCATGTCGAAGACGACGTGGCTGGTGTCGACGGCATAGGGGTCGACCGACGAGCCCTCGATCACGAAGGTGCCTTCGACGGCGCGGCGGTCTTCGATGAAGACCGACCAGCTGTGCAGCTGTCCGGTGACGAAGGGTTCGATCAGCAGGCGGCCGGTCGGGCTCGCCGCCGTGGCGCGGTCGATCGCATCGCGGCTCGCCTGCCGATCGGCGGCGTCGAAGACCGAGATGCCGCGGCCGCTGAAGGCATCGACCGGCTTGCAGATGAAGCGCCCGGTGGCAGGCAGCTTCGCCGGATCGATCGCCCGCGGCGCCGGCAGGTCGAGATCGGCGCAGAGGGCGCGGAACGAGGCCTTGTCGGCGAGGACGTGATTGGCGTCGGCGCGATCGAGCCGGCCGTCGCCGCCGGCGATCGCCACGCAGGTGGCGATCGAGACGTCGGTGCAGCCGGGCACCAGGCGGTCGATGCCGAGGCGTTCCGCATGGGCGGCGACCGCCGAGACGTCGGAGTAGTCCTGTTCGATCCAGCGCTCGCCGGCCTCGCGGGCGATGGCGTCGCGGGCGCGGTTGCCCATCACCCAGACGTCGTGGCCGCGTTCGACGAGGTGGCGGAAGATCGGCAGGGCCGAGAAGCCGGTGTCGACGAGCAGGACCTTCATGACCGCACCGTCTCCGCCGCGCCGTCGTCGACCGAGGCGATCGCGACCGTCGCGCCGGTGGCGATCGAGCGGCGGATGGCGTTGACGACGCGCAGGTTGTTCCAGCCGTCGCGGGCGGTGACGCGCGGCGTCGCGCCGTCGGCGATCACCGCGACGAAATGGTCGAGCTGCGCCTCGAGCGGGTCGCGGCGGCGGAAGTCGATCCGGCCGTGCTCGAAGGGCTTCCACCACGAGCTGCCCTCGGCCGAGGCGTAGCTGCGCGTGCGCATCGAGGGGAAATCGAGCGATCCGCGGGTGCCGGCGAAGTGCCAGCAGTTCTCTTGCGGAAAATGGGGATAGGACGGGTTCTCGCCCGAGGTCATCTCCCAGCTCTTCGAGCTCGCCGCGGTGTCGGACAACAGGAAGGTGCCGAGCGCGCCGCTCTCGAAGCCGAAGGTCATCGCCACCGTGTCCTCGACCTCGTAGCCGCGAGTGCGCTGCGAGGCGACCGCCGAGACCTTCTCGATCTCGCCGGCGAAGTGCCGCATCAGGCCGATCTCGTGGATCAGGTTGATCAGGATCGGGCCGCCGCCGATCTTCGTCCGCCAGGGTCCGTCGAGGAAATACTGGGCGGGCTTGTAGAACAGCGCCGAGCCGGTCAGCGCCACCATGTCGCCGAAGGCGTCGCTGTGGAGGAAACCGTCGGCCGCCGCGAGCAGCGGGCTGTAGGTGCGGTGATGGCCGACCAGGATCGGCACGCCGGCCGCCTCGGCGGCTTCCGTCAGCCGCCGCCCCTCGTCGAGCCGGTCGGTGATCGGCTTCTCGACCAGCGTCGGGATGCGCCGGTCGATGCAGGTCATCGCCTGGGCGAAGTGGAACTCGTTGGGCGAGGAGACGATGGCGCCGTCGATCGTCTCGGCGGCGAGGGCGGCCTCGACGCTCGCATAGAGCGGCGTCTCGTGGGCACGGGCGAAGGCGAGGTTTTCCTCGCTCGTCGGCGCGACCACGGCGGCGAGGCGGCATCGCGGATGGGCGCGGACCAGACGGGCATGCTGCGTGCCGATCAGTCCGGGCCCGGAGAGCAGGATGGAGATCATGTCGTCGTCGACCGAGCGTGTAGGCACCGACCCTCCGGCGGCCTGGGCCACCGGAGGGCGGGCAATTCGAGAAGCCCACTTGCTACATCCCGGGGTGCCGCTTGTCGAGGTCGGGGGCCCGCACGGCCCCGCGGCGCGCCGCCGCCGGCCGTCGCCTCAGGCCTTCTTCGGCACGAAATACATCACCGTCTCCGACCAGCCCTCGGTGTAGTGGCGCAGGTGGAGGTCGTAGTCGACGCCGAGCGACAGGACGTATTCCGGGATCTCCCAGAAATCCGAGGCGCGGTGATAGACGGCGATCGCCAGGATCGGCCGGTCGGCGGCGATGTGGCCGGCGGCACCCTTCAGCGCCGGGATCTCCCAGCCCTCGAGGTCCATCTTGACGAAGGAGACCGGCTCTTCGACGGCGGCGTCGAGCGTCGTCACGTCGATGAAGGACGAGCCTTCGTCCGATACCGCGCTCGCCGATCCGGCGTCGGAGGAGAAGGCGAGGCGCCCGGCGGTGTCGGAGACGCCGAGCGGCACGAAGCGGATGTCGCGCACGCCGGCGAGCCGCGCCTGGGCGGCGGCATGGTTCTCGGCCGAGGGCTCGAACAGATGGACGCGGGCGTAGTCGGGATGGCGGCGGACGAACTCCTCCGTCGTGTCGCCGTCGAAGCCGCCGCAGTCGACGAAGACCGCCCCGGCGGCGGGCGCGGCGAAGGGTTCGAAATACTGGTCGCGCAGCGCGACGCGGAAGCCCTCCATCAGGGCGATGTCGGCGGTCAGGCGATAGGCGACGAGCGTGTCGAAGATCCGGATCGATTCCGCGTCGGCGAGCCGGGCGCGGACGGCGCTCCAGCGCGCCGTGTGCGCGGCGAAGGCCTCGCGCGCCTCCGCCACGAAGGCGGGCAGCGGCAGGTCGGAGGCCGGATCGCGCGTGAGGTCGGCATAGGCGAGGATCCGCGCCTCGGGGATCGCCTCGAGCCGGCGGCGGGCCGAGATCGGGCTGATCGAGGTCGAGGCGTTGATCACGGTCGCGCCGCGCGGGACGTCCTCGGTGCGCACCTCGGGCGTGCCGTTCCAGGTCGATCCGGGGGCGGCGAAGTCGTTGACGATGCCGGCGACGGGATGGCGCGCGATCAGCGCCGCGGCCTCCGGGTTGCGCCCCATGACGTAGAGCGGCCCGTCCCGCAGGGCGCTGTCGACGGCGTGCGGCGCGGCGCGGCCGGTGAATTCGGCGATCGTCTCTCGTACGAACCGCGCTGCATCGAACATCCGATCGGTCTCCTGTCGGCGAACGCGCGCGAAACCGTCTCGTGCCGCGTGTCGCGGCCGCTCGCCCCCGGGAGAGGGGCGGCGGCGCGGGGGGATATTGCTGCGGTCGCAGCGGGGGAGCAACAGGGGATCGACGCCGAGCCCCGCCCGTCCCCGGCCGCACGGCGGTTTCGCGCCAAGACGGCGATCACGGAAAATTCGAAAAGGGCGTTTTCATTTTCGATTGACTTCGTTTCGCGCGACAAATAGAAAATCTCACAACAAAAATTCCATGGCATCGACCATGGGACGGGGACGGAAATTCACGGTGGAGGATCGGCATGGCCGAGGTCTACGACCTTGCCGTGATCGGCGGCGGCATCAACGGATGCGGCATCGCGCGCGACGCGGCGGGACGGGGTTTGTCCGTCCATCTCTGTGAAATGAACGATCTCGCCAGCGGCACCTCGTCCTGGTCGACGAAGCTCGTCCACGGCGGGCTGCGCTACCTCGAATACTACGAGTTCCGGCTGGTCCGCGAGGCGCTGTTCGAGCGCGAGATCCTGTGGCGCATGGCGCCGCACGTCATCGAGCCGCTGCGTTTCGTGCTGCCGCATCACCGCGGCCTGCGGCCCGCGTGGTTCCTGCGCCTCGGCCTCTTCATCTACGACCATCTCGGCGGTCGCAAGCTGCTGCCCGCCACCCGCACGCTCGATCTCGTCGCCGACGCGGCCGGCGGGCCGCTGAAGCCGGGCCTCTTCACCAAGGGTTTCGAATATTCCGACTGCCGCGTCGACGACGCCCGGCTGGTGGTGCTCAACGCCCGCGACGCCGCCGCCCGCGGCGCGGTGATCGAGACCCGCACCCGCGCCGTGCGTTCGACGCGCGGTGCGGACGGCTGGACCATCGAACTCGAAGCGCGTGACGGGGAGATGCGAAAGACGATCCGCGCCCGTGCCGTCGTCAACGCCGGCGGCCCCTGGGTCGCCGACGTGCTCTCCGGCGCGCTCGGTTGCGAGCCGAAAGCGAAAGTGCGCCTCGTCCAGGGCTCGCACATCGTGGTGCGCCGGCTCTACGACCACGACCGTTGCTACATCTTCCAGAACGCCGATGGCCGCATCGTCTTCGCCATCCCCTACGAGCGCGACTTCACGCTGATCGGCACCACCGACCTCGACTATCGCGGCGACCCGGCCGCGGTCCATGCGACCGAGGCGGAGATCGCCTATCTCCTGGCGGCGGCGGGCGAGTATTTCCGCGAGCCGATCCGCCGTGACGACGTGGTCTGGTCCTATTCCGGCGTCCGCCCGCTCTACGACGACGGCGCGAGCGAGGCCAAGGAAGCCACCCGCGACTATGTCTTCGATCTCGACGACACGGTCGCCGGCGCGCCGCTCCTCTCGATCTTCGGCGGCAAGATCACCACCTATCGCCGTCTCGCGGAGGCCGCGCTGAAGCGGCTCGAGCCGAAGCTCGGGCGCCTCGCGCCCGCCTGGACCGCCGGCGTGCCGCTGCCCGGCGGCGACTTCGGCGTCGACG
>DBMN01000054.1:0-4253 GCA_002298965.1 Rhizobiales bacterium UBA697
CGGGCGCGCGCCGAGCTTCTGGCCGGCGCCGCCGGCGAGCGTCTGGTGCGCGTCCTGTCGATCGGCGAACAGCCGACCGACCGGCCGATGCCGCGCGTCTTCGCCAAGGCCGCCATGGCTTCCGACCGCGCCGTGCCCGTCGAGGCCGGCAGCCGGTCCATCTCCGCGACCGTGACCATCACCTGGGAACTGGCACCGCGCGAGACGAAATAGACATCGGAATTCCCCCCGAGGGCGTCGGTGCGAGACGCCGGGGGAAAACCCGGATCGCGGCAGCGAGAGGCGCCGCGCCGGGAATCACGGCACCGGCCGACGTCCGATACGTCGTCCGGCGTCCCGCGAGCCGGCATGTACCACCCGTCAAGAAATGAGGGTCGGTGCCGGTCATGACAGACGGTCTGATGGAACGGCTTGGGGCGCGTCCCCGGTTCCCGCCGTCGCCGCGAGCAGGACGAGTAGGCGCATGCGCCCGGTCCGCTCCGTGACTTGGAGAAATCGGAATGATCATCACCCGTGACGATGCCGCTTCGCGGCAGCGTGGAGTCGTGCGTTCGGCGTTCCTCGGCGGCGCTCTCTTCGTCGCGGCGTCGCTGCCGGCCTTTGCGGCCGAAGGCGTCGCCTCGTTCTACGGTCGCTCCGAACATGGCGGTCCCACCGCCTCGGGCGAGCGCTTCAACATGCACGCCATGACGGCCGCCCACCGGACCGCTCCGCTGGGCTCCCACATGCGCGTCACCAATCTGAAGAACGGCCGCTCGGTGGTCGTTCGCATCAACGATCGCGGCCCCTTCGTCCGCGGTCGCATCATCGACCTGTCGCAGGCGGCCGCGAACGAACTCGGCTTCGTCGGCGCCGGCCTGACCCGCGTCTCGCTCGAGACCGTCACCGCCGGCGAGAGCAACGCCGCGACCCGCGTCGCCGCCGCCGAGGAGCCCGAGACCACCGGCTCGACCCCGGAAGGCCGCAAGGCGCGCCATGCCGAGAAGGCGACCGAGAAGCCGGCCGCCCCGAGCGACGAGGTCAAGATCGCCCTCGAAGAGCGCGACGCCTACGTCATGAACCGCAACCGCGCCGCCAACTGACGCGCTTCGCGACACGAAGATCGAAAGGCCCCGGCATCGTCCGGGGCCTTTTCGTTTTTCAGCGTTCGGTCAGCGCGAGCTTGGCGCCGAGACCGACGAAGGCGGCGGCGAAGGAGCCGCGGATCGCCCGCATCACCGACGGCTTCGAGACGACCCGGTCGCGCATCGCCGCGGCGAAGACGCCGTAGAGCGCGAAGACCGCGAAGGTCAGCGCCATGAAGACCCCGCCCAGCCCCAACATGGTGACGATCGGCGTCGGATCGTCCGCCGTCATGAACTGCGGCAGGAAGGCGACGAAGAAGATCGAGAGCTTGGGGTTCAGCAGATTGAGCACGATGCCGTCGCGCACGATCGCCCGGTCCGACCGCACGGGGCCGGAGGCCTCGACCCGCAGCATGCCGCCGTCGCGCACCGTCCGCCACGCCATGTAGAGGAGATAGCCGACGCCCGCCCACTTCACCGCAGCGAAGGCCACGGCCGAGGCGTGCAGCAGCGCCGCGAGCCCG
Organism: Rhizobiales bacterium UBA697; assembly: GCA_002298965.1. GTDB lineage: Bacteria > Pseudomonadota > Alphaproteobacteria > Rhizobiales > Ancalomicrobiaceae > Pinisolibacter. The sequence continues at coordinate 1,589 of DBMN01000054.1, forward strand.
ACGAGGGCGGCGAAGAGATGGGGCACGATGCCGAGCGTGCAGCCGAAGGCGGCGACGATGCTCGCCCGCCGCCCCGCGCCCAGCGCCACCGCGAGCGTGTAGACGACGCCGGTGCCGGGCGAGGCGACGACGATCAGCGTGGTGAGGAGAAATTCCCATCCGAACATGGCGAGGTCTCCGGTCGATGAGCCGGCAGACTGCCACGCCGCGACGACGCCTTCGAAATCACGATACCGGGATCGGCCGCGGCCGGCCGTCGTCGTCGACGGCCACGAAGGTGAAGGTCGCGTCCGTCACCTTCTCGCGGGTGGCGGTGAGGAAGCGGCGCGCCCAGGCCTCGATGTGGATCTTCATCGAGGTGCGGCCGATGCTCTCGACGTCGGTGTAGACGCAGAGCACGTCGCCGACCTTGACCGGGCGGATGAAGGTCAGCGTGTCGACCTTGATGGTGACGACGCGGCCCTGCGCCCGCTCGACGCCGCGGATGCCGCCGGCGGCGTCCATCTGCGACAGCACCCAGCCGCCGAAGATGTCGCCGTTGGCGTTGGTGTCCGACGGCATGGCGATGACGCGGACGGTGAGTTCGCCGCGAGGGTTCTCGATCTCGGTCTCTTCGGTCATGCGCGACGGGCTCCTCTCTCGCCGACAGGTTAGAGCAAGTCGCGGTCGGGGCGAAACCGTCGTGCCGTCATCCCGACGAACGTCGAAGCTGCGACACCGGGCCTCAGGCACCCGGCTCGCGCGAGCCTCTCGCCCTCGCCATGATGGCCACACCTTCGAATGGAAGACGGGGAGAGCGCATGAACCTCTGGTGGATCGCCGCCGGCCTCGCGGCCGCCTTCACCGCCGCCGTGCACGTCGTCTTCGGCGGGCGCGACATCGACCGGCCGCTGATGGCGGCGGCGATCGAGGATCGTCAGATCAAATACGGCGCCCACCTGTGCTGGCACCTCGTCACCATCGAGCTGGTGGCGCTGGCGGCGTTCTATCTCTGGCCGGCCGTGACCGGACGCGGGCCGGAACTGGCGGTCGCGGCGACGCTGATCGCCGTCGCCTCGGCGGCCTGGAACATCGTCATGGTCATCCGCCACCGCCTCGGCTTCGGCGAATTCCCGCAGTGGACGCTGTTCTCGGTGGTCGCCGGCCTCGGCCTCGCCGGGCTGGTGTGAGGGCGAGACTGACCTGTAGAGCACCACGCTTTCGGACGCTCGGCAGAGGCCCTTCATCCTGAGGTGCCCGGCGCAGCCGGGCCTCGAAAGGCGAAGGGCCGAGAGGCACGGCCCGTCGTGGCTTCGTGTTTCGAGGCTCGCTTCGCTCGCACCTCAACATGAAGCCGAACGGAGGACGGCACTCCGTCCCCGTCACATTGGCCCTCACCCCTTGATCACGTTGCCCTCGTCCATCAGCGCGACGGTCGGCACGTGGGCCTCCGCCTCCTCGCGCGTCATCTGGGCGTAGGAGAGCACGATCACCTTGTCGCCGGTCTGGACGAGGCGCGCCGCCGCGCCGTTGACGCCGATCACCTTCGACCCGCGCGGCGCCTCGATGACGTAGGTCGTGAAGCGGGCGCCGTTGTCGATGTCGAGCACGTCGACCTGCTCGTTGGCGAGGAAGCCGACCGCATCCATCAGGTCGCGATCGATCGAGATCGAGCCTTCGTAATGGAGATCGGCACGGGTCACCGTGGCGCGGTGGAGTTTCGCGCGCATCATCGTGAGAAGCATGGGAGAGGCCCTTCGGTCGGTCGCGACGCCGTCGAGGCGTCTCCGGGGATTGGGCTTCTAAACCTTCGCAGCCGCGATGGCCAGCCCGAAAGCCTCCCGGACGACCGTCCGAGAAGGGCGGTTTTCCGCCCCGTTTCTCAGTCGTAGAGCCGATCGCCGAGTTGTTCGACGAGGAGGCGGCCCTTGACGAAGCTCATCTCGATCGCCGTGTCGCGGTCGACGAAACGATCGGCGCGGACGAAGCGATGTTCCTTCGCCACCCCGTCGATCGTCTTGGACACGACGCCGCAGAGCTGCCACTGGCCGGCGTCCTTGTAGGGCGTGGCGCGGACGACGTGACCGGCGATCTCGACCGTCGGCGCGTCCGCCTCGCCCTTGGGCGAAGCCTCGCCGCCGCCGAGACCAAAGAGACGCTTGAGGAAGGACATCGGGAAGACCTCGCCTGTTCGCGGGCGGAAACGGATCGGCCCCGGACTTGCCGGGGCCGATCGCGGGTTCGATCAGTTGTCGAGGAACGACCGGAGCTTCCGCGACCGCGACGGGTGCTTCAGCTTCCTCAGCGCCTTCGCCTCGATCTGGCGGATGCGTTCGCGCGTCACCGAGAACTGCTGACCGACCTCTTCCAGCGTGTGGTCGGTGTTCATGCCGATGCCGAAGCGCATGCGCAGCACGCGCTCCTCGCGCGGCGTCAGCGAGGCGAGCACCCGGGTCGTCGTCTCGCGCAGGTTCGACTGGATCGCCGCGTCGATCGGCAGGATCGCGTTCTTGTCCTCGATGAAGTCGCCGAGATGCGAATCCTCCTCGTCGCCGATCGGGGTCTCGAGCGAGATCGGCTCCTTGGCGATCTTGAGGACCTTGCGCACCTTCTCGAGCGGCATGGCGAGCTTCTCGGCCAGCTCCTCCGGGGTCGGCTCGCGGCCGATCTCGTGCAGCATCTGGCG
>DBMN01000054.1:4266-8838 GCA_002298965.1 Rhizobiales bacterium UBA697
TCGGCGATCGAACGGGTGATCGCCTGCCGGATCCACCAGGTGGCATAGGTCGAGAACTTGTAGCCGCGGCGGTACTCGAACTTGTCGACCGCCTTCATCAGACCGATGTTGCCCTCCTGGATCAGATCCAGGAACTGCAGGCCGCGGTTGGTGTATTTCTTGGCGATCGAGATGACGAGACGCAGGTTTGCCTCGACCATTTCCTTCTTCGCCTGCCGCGCCTCGCGCTCGCCCTTCTGCACCATGTGGACGATGCGGCGGAACTCGACGATCTCGAGCCCGGTCTCGGAGGCGAGGTTCTGGATCGCGGTGCGGAATTCCTTGATCGTGTCGCCTTCCGACTTCACGAACTCGCGCCAGCCGCGCGTGCCGAGATTGGCGACGCGACGCAGCCAATGCGGATCGAGCTCGGAACCCTGATAGTTCTTGAGGAAGTCGTCGCGGCCGACGCGATAGCTCTCGGCGAGGCGCAGCAGACGACCCTCGAAGCCCATCAGCTTCTTGTTGATGTCGTAGAGCTGCTCGACGAGGCTGTCGATACGGGCCTGGTTGAGCGACAGGCTCTTGACCTGCAGGATCAGGTCGTCCTTGAGCTTCTTGTAGCGGCGCTCCTGGGAGGGCGACAGCGTCTCGCTCTTGAGACGGCCCTCGACCAGCTGCTCCTGCAGACGGGCGAGCTTCTTGTAGTCGTCGGCGATGAGATCGAAGATCTCCAGCACCTTCGGCTTCAGTTCCGCTTCCATCGCCGACAGGGAGACGTTGCCCTCCATGTCGTCTTCGCCGTCTTCGGCCTCGCCTTCGGCGGCGGCGGCCTCCTCCTCGGGGTCGGTCTCCTCGCCGTCGACGGGAACCATCGGCGGGCCGCCGGCGTTCTTGCCGTCGGGACCGGCATAGGTCGCCTCGAGGTCGATGATGTCGCGCAGCAGGATCTTGCCGTCGTTGAGCTCGTCGCGCCAGAAGATGACGGCCTGAAGCGTCAGCGGGCTCTCGCAGAGACCGGCGATCATCGCCTCGCGACCGGCCTCGATGCGCTTGGCGATGGCGATTTCGCCCTCGCGCGACAGAAGCTCGACCGAGCCCATCTCGCGCAGATACATGCGGACCGGATCGTCGGTGCGGTCGGCCGGCTCGCGCGCGGCGGCACGCGCCGGCACCGAGGCGCCGGTCGATTCGACGAGATCGCCGCCCTCGGCCTCCTCGTCCTCGGCCTTGCCCTCGCCCTCTTCCGCCTCGGCCTCTTCGGTCTCGACGACGTTGATGCCCATCTCGTTGAGCATCGCCAGGATGTCTTCGATCTGCTCGGAGGCGACCTGCTCGGAGGGCAGCACCTCGTTGAGCTCGTCATAGGTGACGAAGCCGCGCTTCTTGGCGAGCTTGATCATCCGTTTGACGGCGGCATCCGAGAGATCGAGAAGCGGACCGTCCTGGGTCTCGGGCGCCTGGGCCTCGGTCTCTTCCGTCTCGCCTGCCTTGGTTGCCATCGATGGTCTCCTGGAATTGCCGTTGCCCGCCGACGGACTGCCCCGCCCTCGACGGCCTCGTCATCGACGACACCGGAGGGGAGCGATCGCGTTCGACGCGCCGAAGGGTTGGATTACGGTGCTCGGGTTAAGCTCCGATTGACACTGTTCGACCGACGCACCCGGCCCCACCGGCCGCCGGAACCCGGCGGCAAGAGAGGCAAGTCACGGGAAACGCCCGCAATTCCGGATCCCGTCCGCCCGCGCACATCCATTGCGGCGCCGATGCGAGAGAAATCCACGGGGATATGTAACGGGCGAATCACTTTGTGCAAGGGTGATTCGTCGCATGATTCGCCGATCGATGCGAATCATGCGCATGCGAGCTCCGCCGGAATCCGCCACTGAGGGCCTTCCCGGACCCGCCCTCACCGCCCGCGCGGAGCACCGCCGGCCGAGATGCCGCCGGCCGGCACCGCCTCGCCGTGCGATCGGCGGATCTCCTTGGCCTCTTCCGCCAGTTCCTGCTCGCGGCGGGCGTATTCCTCCTTGCGGCGGGCGATGTCGCGCGACATGCCGAGGATGCGCGCCTCCACCGTCTCGTCGGCATCGACGCCGATCATCGCCACCTCGCGGTCGAGGTCGCGTTCCATCTGCCGAAGCTCCAGCCGGTCGAGGAAGTGCCACAGGCAGCCCTCCACCCAGGTCTCCGGCGGGTGATGGGCGAGCACCTTGAATCGCGACCGGAGCCGTCCGCCGCTCGGCTCGATCACCCGTCCCTCGGCGTCGACCACTTCCGCGCCGTGCAGCTCCTCGAGCAGGAAGAAGAAGCGCGGGTCGATGCCCTCGTAGAAGGAGGAGACCGAGAGCTCCGAGACCTCCGTCGCCATCCGGTGCAGCTCGCGCTTGAAGGCCTCGTGCGGCTCGAGCCCGAAGTCGAGCGCCAGCACCCGCTCCGCCGCCACCTCGAACAGATCGGGGAAGGCGACGCAGAGGCCGAGCACCACCCGTTCGATGCCGACGAGATCGCCGCCGGTCATCGGCGGCATCGTCTGCTGGGCCTGCGGCGCACGGCCGCCCTTGCCCTGCCAGCCGCCGCCCCCCCGGCTCTCGCCGCGCTCGCTCGACCAGAAGAGGTTGGAGAGCTTCAGCCGGAAGCGCAGCTGATAGGCGCGCTGGACGCGGGGGTCCTTGATCTCGTGGACGAGGTCTTCCAGCCGCTTCTCGAGCGCCGCCTTGCGCTCCGGCGTGTCGATGGCGGCGCCTTGCGTCTCGCGGTCCCACAGCACGTCGGCGAGCGGTACGGCGCGCGCCATCTCGGCGCGGAAGGCCTCGGCTCCGCCCAGCTGGACGAGTTCGTCGGGGTCCTTGCCGTCGGGAAGGAAGACGAAGTTGAAGGAGAAGCCAGACTTCAGATGCGGCAGGATGCGGTCGATCGCCCGATGCGCCGCCTTGATGCCGGCGCGGTCGCCGTCGAAACAGACGAGCGGCTCGGCGGCGAAGCGCCACATGCGCTGGATCTGATCCTCGGTGAAGGCGGTGCCGAGTGTCGCCACCACCGCCGGAATGCCGGCCTGCCACACCGCGATGGCGTCGAGATAGCCCTCCACCACGATGACCGAGCCCTGATCATAGGCCGCCGCCCGCGCGCGGTGGCCGTTGAACAGCATGAAGCCCTTGTGGAAGAGCTCGGTCTCCGGCGAGTTGAGATACTTCGGATTGTCCTCGCTGGTGAGCGCGCGGCCGCCGAAGGCGACCACCCGGCCGCGCTCGTCCTGGATCGGGATCATCAGCCGGTTGCGGAAGCGGTCGTAGGTCGGCCGTCCGTCGTCCGGCTTGATGAGGAGGCCGGCGTCGACCATCGACGGTTCGTCGACGCCCTTGGCCAGCAGATGCCGCTTCAGCGCCTCGCGTTCGGCCGGCGCATAGCCGATGCGGAACTCGCGCACCGTACGCGCCTCGAGCCGCCGCTTCTCGACATAGGCCCGCGCGGCGGCGCCGGGACCGAGCCGCAGGTTCTCCTCGAAGAAGCGCGCCGCCATCTCGCAGACGTCGGCGAGGCTGGCGCGATGGCGCTCACGCCGCTCCTCGCGCACGTCGGGCTTGGGCAGGCTGACCCCCGCCTCGCCCGCCAGCCGCTCGACGGCTTCCGGAAAGGTCAGGCCCTCCGTCTCCATCAGGAAACGGAACACGTCGCCGTGCTTGCCGGACGAGAAGCAGTGGTAGAAGCCCTTCTGATCATTGACGAAGAAGGACGGCGTCTTCTCCGGATTGAAGGGCGACAGACCGGCGAATTCCCGCCCCTGCTTCTTCAGGCGCACGCGCCTTCCCACGACTTCCGAAACCGGAAGCCGCGCCCGGATCTCGTCGAGGATGTGCGGCGGGTATTTCATCCGCCGACTATAGGGCGCCGATCCGCCCTTAGCCAGAGAGCGTCCGAAAGCCGACAGCCGGCCCGCCGCATCCCGTTACCTCAGATTGTATTCCTACGTAATATGAATTTCCGGTCGATTTCCCGCCCGTCCCGAGGGACAATTGCCTCAGAGACGGCGGGAAACCTCGAAGGGCGATCGACCTCCGGCTGACCCGACCGTCCACCACGGAGGGAGCGTCCATGGATCGCGATCGCATCGCCAGACTGCTCGAGATCGCGCAGTCGCCCGACGAATATGCCGACGCCCAGCACGAGGCCGCAGCCCTGCTCGCCGAGAGTGGCGTGCAGTGGCCGCACAGCGGCTGCGCCGCCAATCTCTCGACTCTGCTGCGCCGCGCCGGCATCGACGTCGAGGCGACCGTCGGCGCCGGCCGGCTCGCCCATCTCCTCGGCGGCGCCATCGGCAGCCGGCGTTGGGTCCATGTTCCGGTCGGCCGACAGCAACCCGGCGACGTCGGCGTCACCTTCGACCGCGGCCCGCCCGACGGCGCCGATCACGTCTATCTCGTCGTCGCCCGCCACGACGCCGACCTGATGACCATCGCCGACAACCAGTCGCCGACGCTCCACAAGCGCCGCGCCGGCGGCGGCGCGGTGCCGGGCGAGGGCGGCAAGACGCCGACGGACTACTTCCTGCGCGCCCCCTCCGCCCCCGAGGCCGACGTCGGCCCGGCGGCC
>DBMN01000106.1:0-1685 GCA_002298965.1 Rhizobiales bacterium UBA697
TTCGCCGGGCCGGCCCGCGCCCAGGGCGGACCGATCACCGCGAAGCGCTGGCGCTCGGTGCGCGCCGACGTCTCCGGCCTCGTCGAACGCGGCCTGCCGAACTACGCGGTCAAGGTCGAGGCGATGGCGAAGCGCGCCCTCGCCGACGCCTTCGCCGGCCGCATGGCGCCGCGCGACCCGGCCGCCGCCGACCTCGTCCTCTTCATCGACGAGATCCTGCTGACCGCCGACACTTCGGAGAGCAACAGCCTGTTCCCCGGCGGGTCCGAAGACCAGTTCGCCGGCCGCATCTCGATCGCGGTCGGTGGTCGGCGCGAGACCCGCCGCTTCGACGTCTCGCGTCCGCCGAGCTCCGGCCCGTGGAACGCGCCGGACTACGAGGATCGCCGCCTCGCCGACCTCCTCCGCCTCGCCGCCGGCTGGGCGCGCCGCGAATTCGAGCCGTGACGCACCGCCGCGGCGTCCTCGCCGGCCTCCTCGCCTGGCCCCTCGCCGGCTGCATGGTCGGAGGTCTCCGGCCGATGATCGCCGATCGCTTCCGCGAGGTGGCGATCGATGCCGACGGCCCCGCCGGCACTTTCGAGGAGGCCGATCGCCGCCGCTTCGCCGCGACCGCGCGGATCGTGGTCGACGACGTCTTCACCCGCGCGGTCGAGGCCGGCAACCCCGCCCTCCCCCGCCTCGAGATCACGCTCGTCGCGCTCCATCTCGCCGAGCGACCGGCCGCGGTCGCCTCCGGCCCCTTCCGCCCCGATCCGGCGAAGGACGTCGCCGTCGCCGAATGGCGCTTCGCGCCCGCCGCCGGCGGCCACGGTCCGCTGCGCCGCACCCAGGTCGAGCGCGTCCTCGACGTCGACGCCGGCGACCGTTTCCACGAGGAACGCGGCGAGCGCACGGACTTCCTCGCCGCCCGCCTCGTCGACCGCATCTGGGCCGACCTCCGCCAAGGGTGAAGGCGCTCCCGAAACGAAAGAGGCCGGGCTCTCGCCCGGCCTCTTCGTCTTCATGCGTCGCGACGCTGCGAAGATCAGTTCTTCGCCTTGTCGACGAGCTTGTTCTTGCCGATCCACGGCATCATGGCGCGCAGCTTGCCGCCGACGGCCTCGATCTGGTGCTCGTCGTTGACGCGGCGGATGCCCTTGAAGCGGGCGAGGCCGGCGCGATACTCCTGCATCCACTCCGAGGTGAACTTGCCGGTCTGGATGTCCTTGAGGACGCGGGCCATCTCGGCCTTGGTCTCGGACGTGATGATGCGCGGGCCGGTGACGTACTCGCCCCACTCGGCGGTGTTGGAGATCGAGTAGTTCATGTTGGCGATGCCGCCTTCGTAGATCAGGTCCACGATGAGCTTGAGCTCGTGCAGGCACTCGAAATAGGCGATCTCGGGCTGGTATCCGGCGTTGACCAGGGTCTCGAAACCGGCCTTGATGAGTTCGGACACGCCGCCGCACAGCACCGCCTGCTCGCCGAAGAGGTCGGTCTCGGTCTCTTCCTTGAAGGAGGTCTCGATGATGCCGGCGCGGCCNNAACAGGTCGGTCTCGCACTCTTCGCGGAAGTTCGTCTCGATGACGCCCGAACGGCCGCCGCCGACGCCGCAGGCGTAGGACAGCGCGAGGTCGTGGGCGTTGCCCGAGGCGTCCTGATGGACGGCGATCAGGCACGGCACGCCGCCGCCCTTCTGGTA
>DBMN01000106.1:1798-1931 GCA_002298965.1 Rhizobiales bacterium UBA697
CGGCCTGCAGCTCGTCCGGGGTCGCCATCATGATGAGGTCGGCCCAGGCGGCGGCTTCCGCCACGGTCAGGACCTGGAGGCCGTCGGCCTGCACCTTGGCGGCGGTGGTGGAACCGGCCTTCAGCGCGATGCG
>DBMN01000106.1:2037-6196 GCA_002298965.1 Rhizobiales bacterium UBA697
GAACCCGCCGGTCTCGAAGTCAGGCGGTGGACCCCGCCCGTTCCGCCCCGTGAAGGGCGAGGAACTGTGCGACCGCACGGCCGGCGTCGCGCCGGATCGTGTCGGGCGAAAGATCGATCCGATCGCCGAGGAGCAGGCGGATCTGGACGTCGCGGGCGACGAGCCCGAAGAAGGTGCGGAAAGCCTCTTCCGTGTCGTCGAAGGCGAGGAGCCCCGCGGCCCGGCCCGCCTCCAGCACCGGCTTCAGCCGCCGCCCCATGGCGAAACGGCCGTTCTCCAGCACGATCGCCCCGAGCGACGCCGGATCGAGCGGCCGGCCGCCCCGCCCGCCCTTGGCCGAGGCCTTGGCCGCGGCGCCGATCGCCACGCGGTTGAGCGCGACCGAGGTGTCGGAGCCGATCACCGTCAGCCAGTTGACCGCGAATTCCTCGAGCCGTTCGGCGAGGCTGTCGCGATCGAGCCGCGAGCGGTCGATCGGCCCGACGCGCACCCGCGCCGCCTGCCAGCGCACCGTCGCGGCGAGGAGACCGTCGCGGTCGCCGAACCACTTGTAGAGCGTCTCCTTGGAGCACGACGCCGCCCGCGCCACCGCGGTCGTGGTGACGCGGTCGCCCTCGTCCACCAGAAGACGCAGCACCGCGTCGAGAACGCCGATCTGGCGCTCCGTCGGTGCGAACTCTTCTGGAAAGGATTGCGACGTCACGCCTGTCGTCTCCTGGTGCCGGGCCGCGATCGGCCGGTGATGATGCCCTGCCGCGGCGCACCCCGCGAACCGCTCGCGCGATCCGCCGTCATGCCGCGGTGCAGCGTACCGTACTGTACGGTACGCCCTTCGACCGCAGTCCTAGCGCCGCCGCCGGACGTGGTCAAGAGCGCTTCCGTCGCATGAAACGAAAGACGGCCCTCGCCCCGATCGGGACCGATCCGCGACGTCGCGACCGACGATCCGCACGGCCCTCCGAGCACCCGGAGTGCCACTCTCGAAGGCGCTCGCGGTGCGCAGAAAAGCAGGCATTCCGTAGCGGAAATCAATCATTCGTTGTATCTTTTGATATACACGAAAATGCGCGGCGCCGGTCTTGTCATGGCGGGCGCCGTCGCGGACATGACACGCTCCGAAATTTCCGTGACCGAACGAGGCTCCGTCGCGATGAAGACCGAAGTCGCCAGAACCATGACCGGGCTCGGCCTGACCGATGCCGACGTCGCGCTGGTGCGCACCCGTTCCGCTCTGCTCGCCGATCGGCTCGACCGGCTGGTCGACGACTTCTACGTCCACCTCCTCGCCGGTCCCGCCGCCGAGCGCCTCGCCGGCATCGACGTCGAGCGCCTGCGCCGCGCCCAGAAGGAGCACTGGCGCCGCCTGTTCGCGGACGGGATCGACGACGACTACGTCCGCCGCGTCACCCGCATCGGCATCGTCCACCGCGAACGTCGGATCGATCCGCCGATCTACATGCAGGGTTACGGCTGGATCGCCGCGCGTCTGGCGGCGGACCTCGCCGGCGATGCCGACCTCGACGCCGCCGAGCGCGGCCCGCTCGTCGCCGCCGTCCTGCGCCTCGTGATGCTCGACATGTCGACCGCGCTGCTCGCCTGGCAGGCCTCGCTGATCGACTGAACTCACGCCGGCGGCCGACGCGGCTCGATCGGCGTGCGCTGACCCTGCTGGGCTTCCTTCTTCACCCGATAGAGCTGGAAGCCGTGACCGTCGTGGACCAGTTCGAGGTCGTCGACGTCCGGATTGTCGTCGTCGCGATAGGTGTGGAGGACGATGACGTAGTCGTCCTCGGTCGTCCACTTGTCCCAGAAATTGTCGCGCGGCAGCGCGTCGTCGTGGACATAGGCGGAGGCGACGAGGCGCGAGATCGTCGGCGGATTGCCGTCTTCGGTGTCGACCTGGGCGTGATAGGCCGGCCTCACCGACATGATCTGCTTGCCCTTGACCGCAAACGCCGTCGAGACCAGCGCCGAACGCTCGATCATCGCGATGCAGGGCGCATGGCTGATCGCGTCCTGCTCGGTCTCCGGCCCCTTGGGCTCGTCGGCGACCGCGACCAGGATCTTGGCGCCGCGCGGCACGGTGGCGAGCGACTTGCGCATGTCGGCATAGATCGCGTCGATCTTCTTCCACTCGACGGCGACGTCGGCGACGCGCAGCAGGGTGAAGCCGACCACCAGCGCCATGAAGCTCGCCTTGGTCCAGCGGTCCTCCGGCTCGAAGCGGACGAAGCCGAGCACCAGGAACAGCATGGCGATCGGCATGCGCTGGTCGGCCATTTCCGAGCCGAACAGCGTGTAGGGCATGGCGAGGAACACGGCCATGCCGAACACCACCAGCGGCACGATGGCGCCGTGGAACGACAGGAGCCGGCGATGCAGGGCATAGCCCAGCGCCGCGCCGCCCGCCGCCATCAGCGCCAGATCGTGGACGTCGGAATAGGTGCGGAACACCAGCGACAGCCCGTCCATCTTCGACTGCGGCACCCAGGCGTATTCGCCGGCGAGGCCCCAGGTCGACGACGCCATCAGCAGCGGCACCACCGGCAGCACCGGCACGATCAGCGCCGCGAGCGCCGCGACGAAGCCGCGATCGAGGCGGAAGCCGCGCTTCGCCCAGGCCCACAGCTCGAACGAGCCGATCGCCAGCCCGTAGAGGCCGACGGCGTAGAGATGGCAGACGTAGAGCACGAAGCAGAAGACCGCCGACACCGCCATGCGCAGCACCAGCGGCCGCTCTGAGAGCGCGATCCAGGCGGCCAGCCCCCACATGGCGAGACCGACGCCGAGCAGGAAGTTCATCATGCCGAAGAGGAAGAGGCCGTTGTAGACGACCACGAAGGCGACCAGCGAGAAGGCGCTCATCCGTCCGAACAGCGCCTTCTGCACGATCATCGGCCCGGTCACCATGGCGAGGATGGTGAGCGCGGTGAAGACCTGCCCCGCGCGATAGATGTCGAGCATCCGATCGAGCACCGGCACGATCAGGTCCATCGCCAGATTGGGGATGAGCTGCCACTGGATCTCGTAGAAGGCGGTCAGGTACGGATCGACGCCCTGGACCGCGATCACCCGCATCCGCGCGAGGTGATTGACGTAGTCGGCGAGCGGCGGCACGTCGACCATGAAGACCGGCGTCAGGACGAGCGCCGCCATCAGCCAGAAGGCGACGGCGAACTCGTGCTCGAGCAGGAAGTCGAGGACGCGGGTGAGGGGCGACGGCGTCGCTCCCTCGGCGGCGGGACGGTCTTCGGTCATGGACGGGGAACACTCGGGCAGTTGGCGGCGCCGCGATTCGGCACGGCTCGCGGCGATACAATCCCGAGACGATGGCGACACCGCGGCGATCGATCCCCCGTCGGTGCCGATCAGAGCGACGGATGGGGCGGCGGCTCGATGTCCTCCGCCGCGACGTCGTCGGCCGGCGGCAGCCACCACATCGCCTCGCCCGCGAGCGCATGCGGCTCGAGCGCGGTCGCGAGCTCGGTCGCCCGCCGTTCGAAGTCGGCGATCGTCGCCCGCGGCAGCACCCAGAGCCCATCGATCGCGCGATGCGGCACGAGCGCCGCCCGGACGTCGTCCTCGAAGTCCTCGAACCGCGCCTTCAGATCCGCCGGCAGATCGACCGCGTCGGCGAACCATTTGTCCTCGCCGTCGAGGTCGACGAGGAAGAGCCCGTCGATCGTCGGTGCGATCAGCCAGCGCCGCGGCCCGATGCCGTCGCCCTCGGCCGCCGCGTCCGCATCGGCCGGCCCTTCGGGCAGCACGCTCTCGCCCGCGAAGGTCGCCGGCGTCGCCGTGCCCCAGCCCGACGCCCCGTGGAGGATCTCGCGGCCCTGCCAGACCATCCCCGCGACGATGGCGACCGCGATCGCCGCCTCCGCCGTCGGATTGCCCGCGAGCACGACGGCGCCGTCGAGGACCATCGCGACGAGGAGCACCGTCGCCGCGCCCCAGACGACGAGCGCGTTGCGCTCGCGTGTCCGGCCCGGCAGGCTCTCGTCGTCGATCGGGAAGAGCCGCGGTGCCGCCATGTGCCACGCCGTCTGGACGACGAGATTGGCGATCATCAGCCAGGGCGCGGCGCGATCGAGCAGCAGCAGGGCCGCCCCGCTCGCCGTCGTCAGCAACGCGCCGAGCGCCCGGACGCCGGCCCGGA
>DBMN01000300.1:0-18294 GCA_002298965.1 Rhizobiales bacterium UBA697
GGAGAGCCCCGGGTACACCGCGCCGATGGCGGAGCGGATCCGGGTCGAGCGGGCCGGGGACGTGACGCGGACGCGGAAGGCGTGCGGGATCGCGAGTCGTGCCGGCTCGGAGGGCGGCAGGGCGGCCGCGCTCGTGCACAGGCCGAGGTCGCAGCAGGCATGGCAGGGATCGGCGAGATCGCTCGGATCGGCGGTCGGGGTCGGGGCGCGGGCGAGCGTGCCGCCCATGGCGATGCAGGTCTCGTCGCCGATCGCGGCGGCGAGCGCCTGGGCGCGCAGACCGGCGACGACGAAGACGACGAGGAAGGCACAGGTCAGCGCATGCGCCCCGCGGCGCAGCGTCGTCAGCCATCCCTTGCCCGTCGGTCGTCCGGTCATCGTGTTCCGTTCCTGCGGACCCCGCGATGTGCCGATACAACTCCGCGTCGGTCGCTCACGCCTTGACTTCCGACAAGCGGCGGGCGCGGGCGGCGAGGACCAGCGCCACCGCGTTCATCACCGCGACGTGGACGACGGCGACGACGGCGACGTCCGCCCGGCCGAGCAGCGTCACTGCGACGGTCAGGGCGAGGGCGACGTTGCGCAGGCCGGTGGTCTGGAGGAGCGCCGCGGTGCGGGCAGGGGCGATGCCGGCGAGGCGGGCGGCGCCTGTGACGAGGGCGAGGGTCGCGAGGTTCCAGGCGATCGCTGCGGGGGCGACGGCGAGGGCGGCGGGGCCGAGCATCGACCATTGCGCGGTGATCGCGGTCGTCACGATCACCGCGAAGACGAGGCCGGAGGCGCGGCGGAAGACGACGCGGGCGGCGGTGATCGCCTCGGGTCGGCGGGCCGCGGCGGCGATGCCGAGGAGGAGCGGCAGCACGGTGGTGACCAGGATCGCGCCGATGGTGGACCCGAGCGGCAGCACGACGTCGACCCGCGCGTCGACCCAGGTCGCGAAGGCGAGCCGCGTCCAGAAGGGCACGACGAGCGGTGCCGCGAGGCTGGTCGCAACCGTCACGACCACCGAGAGCGCGACCTCGCCGCGCGCCATCAGCGTCACGAAGTTGGCGGTGACGCCGGCCGGCACGGCAGCGACGAGGACCAGGCCGATCGCGTCGGCGGGGGCGAGGCCGAAGAGCCGGGCGACGAGCACGGCCACGAGCGGCAGCGCCACGAACTGGGCGACGAGGGCGAGGGCGACGGCGCGCGGCTCGCGCACCAGGGTCGGGAAGTCGGCGAGCCGCGTCTCGGTGCCGACGACGAACATCAGGAAGGCGAGACCGAGGGGGATGAGGACGGTCGGCAAGNNCGGATCGCGAGGGGGCGATCGCGGCGGCTCCCGAAGGAGATCCGAGGGGGGATCTCACTTCTTGGGAAGAGCCGAAGCGTAACTCTTCAGCGCGTCCGTGGTACCGAGGTCGGCGTCGGCCTTCATCTCGTTCATCAGCTTCTCGTAGGCGTCGCGGCCGCCTTCGGGCAGGCGATGGGCGATGCCCTGATGGCAGTCGATGCAGGTCTTGCCCGTGTCGATGGCGATCTGGTGCTGCTTGCCGGCCCGGGTCTCCTGCTTGGTGAAGTCCATGTAGTCGAAGCCGTGGCAGTTGCGGCACTCGCGGCTGTCGGTCTTCTTCATCCGCGCCCATTCGTGCTTGGCGAGCTCGATGCGGCGGTCGACGAACTTCTCGCGGGTCCAGATCGACTGGGTGACGAAGTGGCCCCAGAGCTCCTGGGTCGCCTGGATCTTGCGCACGATCTTGTGCTGCCAGTCCTTCGGCACGTGGCAGTCGGGGCAGGTCGCGCGCACGCCGGAATGGTTCTGGAAGTGCGGCGTGTTCTTGTACTCGGCGTAGACGTTGTCCTTCATCTCGTGACACGAGATGCAGAACTCCTCGCGATTGGTCATCTCGAGCGCCCAGTTGAAGCCGCCCCAGAAGAGCACGCCGACGGCGAAGCCGGCGACGAGCAGGAGGCCGAGGGCGATCGAGCCGGACGGCGACCAGAACAGCCGCCACAGGCGCTTGAGGAAGCCGGGGCGTTCGGCGGGTGAGGTCTCATGGGTCATTTTGGTCGCTCCGAACGTCGGATCGGCGGAGGAGGGTGCCTCGACGCGCGGTCACTTGGTCTGAGACGGCTTGAAGGTGTTCTCGACCAGTTCCTTGGCGTCGGCCTGGGGAACGTGGCACTGGTTGCAGAACCAGCGGGTGCCGGCGACCGTGTCCGTCTGACGGCCGTCGCGATCGAGATAGTGGGTCATCGACAGGGTCGGGGCGCCGTTCTTGGCGGCGTTCGACCAGTCGTGGCACTGCAGGCACTGATTGGCCTTCAGGTCGATCTGGTAGCGATCGATCTGATGCGGGATCAGCGGCGGCTGCTGGCGATAGGCGCGGTCGAAGCGTCCGGAGACGTTCTGGTGCGGCGTGTCGGCCGGCGCGAGGTCGACGATCGGCGAGTTGCCGCGCAGCGACTTGACCTCGCTCGCCTGCTGGCTCGTCGCCGAACCGATGCCGAAGGCGAGGGCGGCCGCGCCGAGCGCCGCGACGAGCATGAGCTTCCTCATGGTTTTTCTCCCGGTGAGTTCGACCCGGCGGCGAGGACCGCGGTGGTCTCGGATGCGTCGAAACGATGCGTGAAGTGGAAGACGCCGCGGTCGCAGACGTCGATGCAGCGGCCGCAGGTGGTGCAGTCGCGGGACAGGACGACGGGCGAGAGGCCCTTCCGGCCGCCCTCGAGGGCGGGCGAGATGACGTGCGGCTCGGGGCAGACGGCGTAGCAGTCCATGCAGTGGTCGCAGGCCGCGCGCTTCGACGCCGAGACCTTGACCAGCGCGCCCGAGCCCAGGAGCCCGTAGAAGGCGCCGACCGGGCAGAGATGCGAGCACCAGCCGCGGCGGGCGACGAAGAGATCGAAGACGAAGACCGCGGCGACGAAGGCGATCGAGGCGGTGGCGCCGAAGACCACGACGCGGAAGGCGTGGGTGATCGGGTTGACCAGCTCGAAGGCGATGGCGCCGGTCAGCCCGGAGACCACGAGGATCATCGCCAGCATCCAGAGGCGGGTCTCGGGTCGCGGCTGCCAGCCCTTGGCCTGGAGGCCGAGCCTCTCGCGGGTCCAGTGCGCCAGATCCGTCACCGGATTGACCGGGCAGACCCAGGCGCAATAGGCGCGGCCGGAGACGAGTGCATAGAAGAGGGCGACGATCGCCGCGCCGAGGATCGCCAGACCTTCCGGTGCATGGCGGGCGGCGAGCATCTGGGCGAGCACCAGCGGATCGGTCAGCGGCAGCACACCGAAGGTCATCGATGAGGCGATGGTGCCCTTGGCGATCCACAGGCCGAAGAGCGGCCCGGTCAGGAACAGGGCGAAGACGGTCGCCTGGCTGAGGCGTCGCAGCAGCAGGAAACGGTTGCGGGCGAGGAAGCCGCGGGTCGAGGCGCCCTTCTGGGCCACGCGGGTCGCGTGGTCGCGGCGGTCGCCGGAAGCCGGGGCTGGGGTGGGGGCGAGCGCGGTCATGGCTTCCACTTCCCCTGCTTCGTCGGATCGATGATCGGCGGCGCGTCGGGGACGCCGGAGGGCGGCGTGACGTCGTCGGGGGCGCGATCGGGGAGGTCCTCGATGCCCTTCACCAGCGGTCCCTGGTTCTTCTTGAATTCCTCCCAGCCGAGCCGGTAGTGACGGCCGAGTTCGCCGCGGGCGACGCGCAGCGGCAGCACCTTGATGGCGGCCTGTTCCAGCACGCAGGACTTCTCGCACTTGCCGCAGCCGGTGCAGTCGGCCGCATGGACGGTCGGGCGGAAGATCGCGTGTTTGCGGGTGCGCGGGTTGGTCTCGACCTCGAGGGTGATCGCCTTGTCGATCACCGGGCAGTCGCGATAGCAGACGTCGCAGCGCAGACCGAGGAAGTTCAGGCAGTTCTCCTCGTCGACGAGGACGGCGGTGCCCATCTTCGCCCTGTTGATGTCGACGAGCGCATGGTCCAGCGCGCCGGTCGGGCAGGCCTTCACGCAAGGAATGTCCTCGCACATCTCGCAAGGGGTCTCGCGAGCGACGAAGAAGGGCGTGCCGGAGGCGACGTGGGCGCCGAGATCGGCGAGTTTCAGCGTCTTGTAGGGACAGGCGCGGACGCAGAGGCCGCAGCGCGAGCAGGCGGCGAGGAAGGCGCGTTCGTCGGCGAGCGCCCCCGGCGGGCGGATCGCCTGGGTCGGCATGGCCTCGGCGGAACGCTCATGGGTCGCGAGCAGCGCGCCGGCCACGCCGACGCCGGCGATCCCGCGCGCGGCGGTCTCGAGGACCTTCCGGCGTTCGGGGCTCTGGAGCCCTTGGGATCTCTGTGGCGTGCGGGACATGGGGGCGTGCTCTGCTCTCGTGGCTCGATCCGGGGCGGGAGACCCGCCCCGGAATGGCGTCGCGACATCGGCGCGTCAGGCGCGCTCGACCTTGCAGGCGCATTTCTTGTAGTCGGTCTCCTTCGACAGCGGGCAGGTCGCGTCGAGGGTGAGCTTGTTGACGAGCTGGCCTTCGTCGAACCACGGGAAGAACACGACGCCCTTCGGCGGCTTGTTGCGTCCGCGGGTCTCGACGCGGCTCGTCACCTCGCCGCGACGGGTGGAGATGCGGATCTCTTGGCCGCGGCGCAGGCCCAGCGCCATGGCGTCGTCGGGGTGCATGAAGACGACGGCGTTGGGGAAGGACTTGTAGAGTTCCGGCACGCGGCGGGTCATCGAACCCGAATGCCAGTGCTCGAGCACGCGGCCGGTGACCAGCCACAGCGGCCAGTCCTTGTCCGGGCTCTCGGCGGCGGGCTCGTAGGGCGCGAAGATGATCTTCGCCCTGCCGTCCTTGTAGCCGTAGAACTTCACGCCCTCGCCCTGCTTGACGTAGGGGTCGTAGCCTTCGCGGAAGCGCCAGTTGGTCTCCTTGCCGTCGACCACCGGCCACTTCAGGCCGCGGGCCTTGTGGTAGGTGTCGAAGGGCGCGAGGTCGTGGGCGTGACCGCGGCCGAAGCTCGCGTATTCCTCGAACAGGCCCTTCTGCAGGTAGAAGCCGAAGTCCTTCGATTCCTGGTTCTCGAACCCCTCGTAGGTCTCCGAGACCGGGTACTTGTCGACGTTGCCGTTCCTGAACAGCACCTCGTAGAGGGTCTTGCCGGCGAGTTCGGGCTTCTTGGCGATGAGGTCGGCGGGCCAGACCTCCTCGACCTTGAAACGCTTGGAGAATTCGACGACCTGCCAGAGATCGGAGCGGGATTCGCCCGGGCCGGTCACCTGCTGGCGCCAGAACTGAGTGCGGCGCTCGGCGTTGCCGTAGGCGCCTTCCTTCTCCACCCACATGGCGGTCGGCAGGATCAGGTCGGCGGAGAGCGCCGTCACCGTCGGATAGGGGTCGGACACGACGATGAAGTTCGCCGGGTTGCGATAGCCCGGGTAGCCTTCCTCGTTCATGTTCGGGGCGGCCTGCATGTTGTTGGTGCACTGGACCCAGTAGGCGTTCAGCGTCCCGTCCTTCAGCGCCCGGTTCTGGGCGACGGCGTGCAGACCGACCTTCTCGGGAATGGTGCCTTCCGGCAGCTTCCAGATCGCTTCCGCGACCTTGCGGTGCTCGGGATTGGTCACGACCATGTCGGCCGGCAGGCGATGGGCGAAGGTGCCGACCTCGCGGGCGGTGCCGCAGGCAGACGGCTGGCCGGTCAGCGAGAAGGGCGAGTTGCCCGGCTCGGAGATCTTACCGACGAGCAGATGGACATTGTACATCAACGAGTTGACCCACGAGCCGCGGGCGTGCTGGTTGAAGCCCATGGTCCACAGGCTCATGACCTTCTTCTTCGGGTCGGCGTAGAGCTTGGCCAGCCGCTCGAGCTTCTCGGCCGGGACGCCGGAGAGCTGGGCGGTGTATTCGAGCGTGTAGGGCTTCACCAGTTCGGCGTACTGCTCGAAGGTGATCGGCTCCATCTTGCCGGCGTCGACCTTGTGCGAGGCGTTGACGGCCTTCTCCTCCAGCGGATGCTTCGGGCGCAGGCCGTAGCCGATGTCGGTCGCGGTCTTGGTGAAGTTGACGTTCTTCGCCACGAAGTCCTTGTTCACCGCCCCGGTCTGGATGATGTGGTTGGCGATGTAGTTGAGGATGGCGAGGTCGGTCTGCGGGTTGAAGATCATCCCGTTGTCGGCGAGCTCGAAGGAGCGGTGCTCGAAGGTCGAGAGCACGTGGACTTCCGCGCCCGGCTTGGTCAGGCGGGTGTTGGTGAGACGCGACCACAGGATCGGGTGCATCTCGGCCATGTTGGAGCCCCACAGCACGAAGGCGTCGGCGTGCTCGAGGTCGTCGTAGCAGCCCATCGGCTCGTCGATGCCGAAGGTGCGCATGAAGCCGACCACGGCCGAGGCCATGCAGTGGCGCGCGTTGGGGTCGAGGTTGTTGGAGCGGAAGCCGGCCTTGTAGAGCTTGGAGGCGGCGTAGCCCTCCCACACCGTCCACTGGCCGGAGCCGAACATGCCGACCGCCGACGGGCCCTTGGCCTTCAGCGCGGCCTTCCACTTCTCGGCCATGATGTCGAAGGCCTGGTCCCAGGTGACGGGCGTGAAGTCGCCGTCCTTGTCGAACTTGCCGTTCTTCATGCGCAAGAGCGGCCTGGTCAGCCGGTCCTGGCCGTACATGATCTTCGACAGGAAGTAGCCCTTGATGCAGTTGAGGCCGCGGTTGACCGGGGCTTCCGGGTCGCCCTGGGTGGCGACGACGCGGCCGTCCCTGGTGCCGACCAGGACCGAGCAGCCGGTGCCGCAGAAGCGGCAGGGGGCCTTGTCCCAACGGATGCCGGCGTCGCCCACGGGGGCGGCGGCAGCGGGGGCGGCAATGCCGGCCACCGCGGCGGTGGCGGCGGCGGCCTGGGCCTTCAGCACGTCGCGGCGGGTGGTATGGATCGTCATCTTCGGCGACCTCCTCGGGGTCAGTCGGCGGATCGCGGCGGGCTTGCCCGCGATCGGGCTCCGGTCGGCGGTTTCGGATCAGGCGGCGGCGGCCGCCGGTTCTTCGGACGTTTCGGGTTCGTGGGCGTGGTAGACGAGCGACGTCCCGATCACGCCGGCGATCTGGTTCATCGCCATCAGGGCATCGGAGGCCCAGCGGCCGTCGGCATCGGTGGCGGTCACCACCAGCCGACCGTCGTCGGTGGCGGCATGGACATCGACGCCGGCCATGCTCGCGAGCGCGGCGGAGACGTCGGCGACGTTGTCCGGCAGCGCATGGACGAGGACACCGATCACGTTCATGCGGGGACTCCTTCGGAAACGGGGGCGGGTGCGATGGTGATCGCGGCGACCGGGCAGGGGGCGACGCAGGCGCCGCAACCGGTGCAGGTCGCCTCGTCGACGAGCGGCAGGAAGCGGCCGTCGGCGATGGGCACGAACCGCAGCGCCGCGGTCGGACAGGCATCGCCGCAGGAGCGGCAGTGGACCCCGCCGACGGCGAGGCAACGGCCGGAGATCTCGGCGAGCAACGTCCAGGGGCGGCCGCCCTCGGTGACGATGGCGCCGGTCGGGCAGGCTTTGGCGCAGGCGTCGCAGAAGGTGCATTCGCCGTGGGCGAAGGACAGGATCGGCCGGTGATCGCGATCGAGGCGGATCACCTTCTCGGGGCAGGCGAAGGCACAGGCGGCGCAGCCGTCGCAGCGCGTCGCGAAGAGCGCCTCCTCGACCGCGCCGGGTGGGCGCAGGGTAGGGGCGACCGGCGGCCGGGCGAGGCGCCCGCGCAGCAGATCACGACGTTGCAGACCGACAGTCATGTGTTTCCCCTCGAAAACGAGCGGAAGATGACGTCGGGGCCGGTCGCGGCTCTTGATTTCGGGTAAGGGGTGCGGGTTCTTCCCGCTTCGGTCGAATACGGATGCCGGCGGATTCGCGCCGTCTTCGATCAGTTGCGACGGGATATCGCGCCGGCGCTCACCTCGAACTGGCAGGCGCGATCACCGAGGCCGGCGAAGGCGCTCGCGTCCGTCCCGGTCATCCAGCACTGCGCGCCGAGCGCTTCCAGCACGTCGAAGAGCTGGGCGCGGCGGACGGGATCGAGATGGGCGGCGATCTCGTCGAGGAGGACGAGCGGCGCACGGCCGGCGGTCTCGCCGACGAGACGGGCATGGGCCAGCACCAGACCGAGCAGCAGTGCCTTCTGCTCGCCGGTCGAGGAGAGATGCGCCGGCATCGCCTTCGGCCCGTGGCGGACGACGAGATCGGCGCGATGTGGCCCGTCGAGGGTGCGGCCGGCGGCGCGGTCGCGGCGGCGGCTGTCGCGCAGGCGGGCACGGAACGTGTCCTCGGCCTCGGCGGAAGGACCGCCGCGGGCGACCAGCGCCTCGATCTCGCCTTCGAGCGCCAGTTCGGCATGGGGGAAGGGGGCATCGGCCCGCGTCGCCTCGATCAGCCGTTCGAGACAGGAGACCGTCTCGACCCGGGCGGAGGCGACGGCGACGCCGAGTTCGGCCATCTGTTCCTCGATCGCGGCGATCCAGTCGAGGTCGAGGCGCTCGTCCTCGAGCAGCCGGTTTCGTCCGCGCATGGCGCGCTCGTAGGCCGAGACGCGGGCGCCGTGGCCGGGGTCGACGGCGAGCACCAGCCGATCGAGGAAGCGACGGCGGTCGCCGGCGGGGCCGGAGAAGAGCCCGTCCATCGCCGGGGTCAGCCACAGCACGCGGCAGTGTTCGAGGAGATCGTCGGCGGATTTCGCCTGCGTGCCGTCGATGCGGACGCGGCGCTGGCGGGTCTCGTCCTCGCCCGGCGTGGCCTCGGCGCCGGTGCCGAGGCGGACCTCGCCGTCGGGGCCTTCGAGCCGGGCGAAGACCGACCAGGATCCGGCGCCGCCGAGGCGGGCCATCTCGTCGAGGCGGGCGCGACGGAAGCCGCGACCGGGCGTCATCAGCGACAGCGCCTCGAGCAGATTGGTCTTGCCGGCGCCGTTCTCCCCCGTCAGCACGACGTGGCGGGTGTCGCAGGAAAGCGAAAGAGAGGCGTAGTTGCGGAAGTCGGTCAGGCGCAGATCGACGACCGCGACGCGGGGGGCGGCGCGGGCGGCCGGCGGTTCCACCGGCGGGGTGATCTGGGCGAGCGCTTCGGTCAAAGGCGGAACACGGCTTCGGCGGCCGAGCGCGAGGCGCGGCGCTTGCCGACCTCGGTCTCGAGGCGCTCGATCTCGGCGCGCAGGATCGCGATGCGCTCCTCGAGCTCCTCGGCCGAGACCAGCGACACGTCCTGCCCGATCTCGTGGGCGAGCTTCTTCTTCACGGGTTCGTCGTCGATGAAGGCCATGGCCGGATCCGTCTTGGCGCCGGCGGGAGAGGCCGGTTCGCGCGACTCAGTATAGAACTCGACCGGCGGCACGCCAAACCGGGTCGCCCGAACACGTCGGAGAACGCATGCCCGAGGTCGTCGTCTACATCGCCCATTCGGTCGACGGCTTCATCGCCGATCGCGACGGCGGCATCGGCTGGCTGAAGCCCTTCGAGGCGGTCGACTACGGATACGACGCCTTCGCCGCGCGGATCGATGCGGTGGTGATGGGGTCGGCGACCTATCGCGACTGCCGTCGCTTTCCCGACTGGCCCTACGCGGGCAAGGCGGCCTTCGTCATGACCAAGTCGGGGCGGATCGACGAGGACGGGCTCGCCGTCTTCGACGACCGCACGGCGGTCGAGATCGCCATCGACTGCGAACGCTCGGGGCTCCGGCGGATCTGGGTGGTCGGCGGCGGCGGGCCGATCCGCGCCTTCCTCGACGCCGGCCTCGTCAAGCGGATGCATCTCTTCCAGATTCCGATCCTGCTCGGCGGCGGGGTGCCGCTGTGGGTCGGCGGGCGCAAGAGCTGGGCGACGGCGCCCGAACGCGTGACGGTCCACGCCAACGGCGTGGTCGAGAGCGTGCTCGGGGTCGGGGCGATCAATCCTTCGCGCCAGTGACAGCGAGGGGGCGACGGACTAGGGTCGGGCGGTTCTTCGACGAGGGAGAAACGCCATGCCCGCACCGCGCGCCCCCGCCTTCGATCCCTTCGACGTGCCGGAATCGAACGCATCCGCCGTTCCGCCGCCGCACGACGCACCCAACCGCAAGCGCTGGTATCGCCGTCTCGGCGAACATGCCGGCATCACCCGATTCGGCGTCAACCTGGTGCGCATCGCGCCGGGCGGCCAGTCGTCGTTCCGCCACTGGCACACCGAGCAGGACGAGTTCGTCTGGGTGCTCGAGGGCGAGGTGGTGCTGGTGACCGATGCCGGCGAACAGGTGTTGAAGCCCGGCACCTGCGCCGGCTTCCCGCATGCGACCGGCGACGGCCACCAGTTCATCAACCGCACGGCCGAGGACGCGCTGATCCTGGTGGTCGGCGACCGCACGCCCGGTGACGCGGTCGGTTATCCCGACGACAATCTGGCGGCGAGTTTCGTCGACGGTCGCTTCGTCTTCACCCGCAAGGACGGCTCGCCGCTGTGACGCGGCGCGGCCCCGAGAGGTCCTCCATGATCGACATTCCCGCCACGCAGACCGTCGTCGCCATTCCCGAACCCGGCGGACCGGAGGCGCTCGTGCTCGAGACCCGGCCGGTGCCGGCTCCGGGGCCGGGCGAGGTGCTGGTGAAGGTGGCCGCGGCCGGCGTCAACCGGCCCGACGTGCTGCAGCGCGAGGGCGGCTATCCGCCGCCGAAGGGCGCCTCCGACATTCCCGGCCTCGAGATCGCGGGTCGGGTCGCGGCGCTCGGCGAGGGCGTGACGGGTCTCGCGGTCGGCGACGCGGTGGTGGCGCTGCTCCAGGGCGGCGGCTACGCCGAATGGGCGGCGGTCGACGCGCGTTGCGTCCTGCCGCTGCCGAAGGGGCTCTCGATGGTCGAGGGCGCCAGCCTGCCGGAGACGGTCTTCACCGTGTGGTCGAACGTCTTCGACCGCGCCGGGTTGAAGGCCGGCGAGGTCTTCCTCGTCCACGGCGGCACCTCGGGCATCGGAGTCGCGGCGATCCAGTTGGCCAAGGCCTTCGGCGCCACGGTGATCGCCACGGCGAGCGGGGCGGAGAAGTGCGCACGCTGCCGCGATCTCGGCGCCGATCTCGCGATCGACTATCGCGAACAGGACTTCGTCAAGGAGGTCAAGGACTTCACCAAGAGCCACGGGGCCGACGTGATCCTCGACATGGTCGGCGGCGACTACATCGAGCGCAACCACGAGGCCGCGGCGGTGGAAGGGCGGATCGTCCAGATCGCCTTCCTGCGCGGCTCGAAGGTGACGCTCAACTTCATGCGGGTGATGTTGAAGCGTCTCACCCACACCGGCTCGACGCTGCGCGCCCGCGACGCCGCCTTCAAGGGCGCGATCGCGGATGCGTTGCGCGCGAAGGTCTGGCCGCTGGTCGAGGCGGGGGCGGTGAAGCCGGTGATCGATTCGACGTTTGCCCTGCGCGACGTCGTCGAGGCGCACCGGCGGATGGAGACCAACGCCCACGTCGGCAAGATCGTGCTGACGGTCGGGTGAGGTCGGACGGTCCGCCCGGCGCGCGTCAGCTGGAGACGGCGAGGCGGGCGCCGAGCGCCACCAGGACGGCGCCCATCAGGGCGTCGATCGGCCGGCGGATCGAGACGTAGCCCGAACGCACGCGTTCGACCGAGAAGACGAAGGCCACCGTCGCGAACCACGAGAGCGCGACGGCGAAGACGATCAGCGGCGTCGCGACCTGCACCCAGAGCGGTGCGTCGAGCGGCAGGACCGTGACGAAGAGGCTGCCGAAGAAGGCGGCCGACTTCGGATTGGTCAGGCCGACGAGGAGGCCGCGCAGCAGCGACGACCGACCGCCGGCCGCAGCCGTCGGGATCTCGGCGCCCGCGGGCGCGCCGCGGCGGGCGGCGAGCAGCATGCCGATGCCGAGCTTCACCAGATAGAGCGCGCCGACGATCCGGATCACCTCGTAGGCCCAGGCCACGCGCGTCAGGAGAAGGCCGAGGCCGAAGATCGCCAGCGTCGCCCAGAGGAGGCAGGCGAGGGCGACGCCGGTCGCCACGCCGAGGCCGGCGCGGCGATCGCGCAGGGCATGGGAAGTGACGGCGACGAAATCGGGCCCCGGGCTCATGCAGGCGAGCAGCATCACGGCGGCGAGGGTGAGCAGTTGCGGCAGGTGGGTCATGCGGGTTCTGTCCGGGTGTTTCGTCGAAGATCAGGATATGGTCGTGCCGTCGAAAGGTGCAAGCGCGCCGGCGAACCGATGATTTGCACCATGCATCGTTTCGCGCTATGAACGCGCATCCCCTTTCATGGTGACAGTTCCGCTTCCCCCCGCCGGCCGGCCGGGAGAAGCCTCGAGGAAGGTCCATCCGATGGCGACCCCGACCAATACGCCTCTCATGCCCAAGGCCACCGCCGTGTGGCTGGTGGAGAACACCGCGCTCTCCTTCGACCAGATCGCCGCCTTCTGCCGGCTGCATCCGCTCGAGGTGAAGGCCATCGCCGACGGCGAGGCGGCGCAGGGCATCAAGGGTCTCGACCCGCTGATCACCGGCCAGCTCACCCGCGAGGAGATCGATCGCGCGGTCAAGGATCCGGCGCATCGCCTCAAGCTCGCCGACCCGAAGGTGCGCGTGCCGGAGGCCAAGCGCCGCGGTCCGCGCTACACGCCGGTGTCGCGCCGTCACGATCGCCCCAACGCGATCCTGTGGCTGCTGCGCAATCATCCCGAGCTCAAGGACGCGGCGATCATGCGCCTCGTCGGCACCACCAAGACGACGATCCAGCAGATCCGCGAGCGCACCCACTGGAACGCCGCCAATCTCGCTCCGTCCGATCCGGTGACGCTCGGCCTCTGCTCGCAGCTGGAGCTCGACCTCGAGGTCGAGAAGGCGGCGAAGTCGATGCCGATCCGCGAGGCCGGCGATCCGGGTGCGGCGACGCTGCTGTCGGTCGACGAGACGGTGACGCCCGGTGCGCTCGAAGGCGCCGGCAACTACGGCTCGGGCATCCGCGGCGAAGCGCGCGAGGACGAACTCGACGCCGACAAGATCTTCGCCAAGCTCAAGTCGATGAAGGGCCCGGAAGAGGCCGAAGACGACGAGATCTGACGGCGACGTCACGACGAACGAAAGAAGAGCCCGGGCGGAGCGATCCACCCGGGCTCTTCGCATTTCGGGGCGTGTCGTCGTCTCGTCAGGCCGCGCGGGGCGCGGGGGTCTCGTCGCGGTCGATCAGGCGGCCGGCGAGCACGATCTTGCAGGGCGCGACGTCCGGCCGTTCGAGGCGGCGGAAGAGCAGATCCATCGCCGAGCGGCCGATCTCCTCGACGGGTTGTTCGATCACGGTCAGGCCACGGCCGATCATCTCGGTCCACATCTCGTTGTCGAAACCGGCGAGGACGACGTCGTCGTCGATCGCGAGACCGGCGGAGCGGACGGCGCGGGCCATGCCGAGCACGATCTGACCGTTGGAGCCGACGAAGGCGTCGGGGCGGTCGGGTTCGGTCAGCCAGCGGGCGAGTTCACGCTCGGAGGCTTCCGCCGAGGGTTCGATCATCCGCGCTTCGGGCGCCAGACCGTGGGCGAGCATGGCGGCGGCATAGCCGCGATGGCGCTCCTGGGCGGTCGACGAGGTGTTGCCGAAGAGGCCGCCGATGCGGCGATGACCGCGTCCCAGGAGATGCGAGATCAGCGTGTCGACGGCGGCGGAGTTGTCGATGACGACGGAATCGTGCGCGCCGGTCGGGCCGGCACGGTCGACCAGCACGACGGGGAAGTCGAAGGTCATGGTCTCCAGCCGATCGGCGGTCGCCCGCGTCGGGGCGATGATCAGGCCGGTGATCCGCTCTTCCTGCATCAGCCGCAGATACATCGCCTCGCGGGTCGGGTTCTCGTCGGTGTTGCAGAGAACGACCCGCATGTCGGCGCGATAGGCGGCGTCCTCCACCGCGCGCGACAGCGAGGTGAAGAACGGGTTGCGGATGTCGGAGACGATCAGACCGATCGTGCGCGAGGCGCGGGTGCGCAGGCGGCGGGCGGAGAGATTGGGGCGGTAGCCGGTCTCGCGGACGGCGGCCTCGACGCGCTCGCGGGTCTCGCGACTGGCGGGGCCGCCGGTCAGCACGCGCGACACGGTGGCGGGCGAGACCCCGGCCCTGGTCGCGACGTCGCGGATGCCCACGGCATGGTTGCTCGCGGCATTGGGCGTGCCCGCGGCGCTGTGTGAAAACGTTTCCATCCAAAATTCATAACTCATCCCCATCTTTTTACGCAATACGCATTTGTGCGCCGTTTACAGCGCCAGGGACAAAGGTCTTTATGCGCGATCGAGAAATGAAATCGTTTTCAGTCCGTACCTGCGATCGAGGATGATCCCATGGCGTCCGGCTCCAGCCTTCTCTCCGTCGACCGGGTGCGTCGCACTCGGGCTCCCGCGTCCAAGGTGGCGGCGATCCGCGAAGCGGCGCAGCTGCTCGTGGCGAGCGGCCGCATCGATCCCGCCTATGTCGAATCCATGCTGCGGCGTGAGCAGGTGGCCGACACCTATCTCGGCCGCGGCGTCGCGATCCCCCACGGCATGGTCGAGGACCGCGCGCTGATCCGCGACAACGGCCTCGCCATTCTCCAGATCCCCGAGGGCGTGACCTGGAACGACGGCCAGACCGTCCGCCTCGTCGTCGCCATCGCCGCCCAGTCGGATGCCCACATCGCGATCCTGCGCCGTCTGACCCGGCTCCTGCAGGACGAGGCGGCGCTCGAGGCGGTGATCGCGGCCGAGGATCCGTCCGCGGTCATCACCGCGCTCGGCGAGACGCCCGCCGCGGCCGCCCCCGCCGCGCCGGCGAGCGACCTCGCCGAGAAGTTCGAATGGGTCTGCGACTATCCCAACGGTCTCCATGCCCGTCCGGCGGCCCATTGGATCGAGACGGCGCGCCGCCAGAAGGCGCGCGTCCAGGTCCGCTCCGGCGACGTCGTCGCCGATCCGCGCAATCTCGTCTCCCTGCTCCAGCTCGGCCTGCGCGACGGCGAGACCGTCGTCGTCTCGGCCGAGGGCGAAGGTGCCGCCGAGGCGCTCGCCGCCATGAAGGCCGCCATCGTCGCGCTGACCGCCCAGGAAAAGGCCGATGCCGCCAAGGCCGCCGCCAAGGCCGCGGTGGTCGGTGGCTGGACGCCGCCGTCGGCGCTGCCGGCGCTGCCGGGCATCTCGGCCTCGCCGGGTCTGGCGATCGGCCGCGTCCACGTGCTGCGGGCGGCGGAGATCGTCGTGCCGGACGTGCCGGTCGATCTGGTCGAAGGCGGCGCGCAGCTCGATCGCGCCCTCGACACCACCCGCCAGAAGCTCGCGGCGATCGCCGACGACACCCGCCGCCGTCTCGGCGGCGCGGAAGCCGCCATCTTCGAGGCGCAGGGCGAATTCCTCGCCGACACCGATCTCGTCACTGCCGCCTGTCGCCTGATGGTCGAAGGCCACGGCGCCGCGTGGTCGTGGCATCAGGCGGTCGAACGTACCGCCGCCTCGCTCGCCGCGCTCGGCAATCCTCTGTTGGCCGCCCGTGCGGTCGATCTGCGCGACGTCGGTCGCCGCGTCCTGCTCGAACTCGCCCCCGAGCTGGAAGCGGCGACCGCCGCCGTCGCCTTCGACGGCCCGGTGATCCTGGTCGCCGACGATCTCACCCCGTCCGACACCGCCGGTCTCGACACCGCCCGCGTCGTCGGCCTCGTCACCGCCCGTGGCGGTCCGACCTCGCACACCGCGATCCTCGCCCGCACCCTGGGTCTTCCGGCGATCGTCGCGGCCGGCGATGCCGCGCTCGATCTCGCCGAAGGCGTCGAGGCGGTCATCGACGGCGGCGGCGCCCGTCTCTGGCTCGAACCCGATGCGGTCTCGCTGGAAGCAGCGCGTGCCCGGATCGCGGCCGATGTCGCCAAGCGTTCGCGCGAGGCCGAGGATCGTGCCGCGCCGGCCACCACCACCGACGGCCGTCGCTTCGAGATCGCCGCCAACGTCAATACGCCCGATCAGGTCGGCATGGCGATCGACCTCGGCGCCGAAGGGGTCGGCCTGATGCGGACCGAATTCCTCTTCCTCGAGCGCGGCGCGACGCCGAGCGAGGACGAGCAGTACGAGATCTATGCCGCGATGCTCGACGCGCTCGGCGATCGCCCGCTGATCGTGCGCGCCCTCGACATCGGCGGCGACAAGCAGGTCGCCCATCTCGATCTGCCGAAGGAGGAGAACCCCTTCCTCGGCGTGCGCGGCGCGCGTCTGCTGCTGCGCCGGCCCGACCTGATGCTGCCGCAGCTGCGCGCCCTCTACCGCGCCGCCAAGACCGGGCGGAAGCTGCTGATCATGTTCCCGATGATCACCTCGGTCGGCGAAGTCATCGCCCTGCGCGCCGTCTGCGAGCGGGTCCGCGCCGAACTCGACGCGCCGGTCGTGCCGATCGGCATCATGGTCGAGGTCCCGGCCGCCGCCCTGATGGCCGACGTCCTCGCCCCGCACGTCGACTTCTTCTCGATCGGCACCAACGACCTCACCCAGTACGCACTGGCGATCGACCGGCAGCATCCCGATCTCGCCGGCGAGGCCGACAGCCTGCATCCGGCGGTGCTGCGGCTGATCGAACGGACGGTGGCGGGCGCGGAGGCGGCCGGCAAGTGGGTCGGCGTCTGCGGCGGCATCGCCGGCGATCCCTTCGGCGCCTCGATCCTCGCCGGTCTCGGCGTCCACGAGCTCTCCATGACCCCGCGCGACGTCGCCGGTGTCAAGGCCCGCATCCGTGCGGCCGCCGTCGCCGAACTGAAGGCGCTGGCCGAGAAGGCGCTCGCCTGCGAGAGCGCCGATCAGGTGCGCGCGCTGGAAGGAGCGAAGTCATGACCGACATCGCCCATCCGCTCGCCGTCACCGTGACGCTCAATCCGGCGATCGACCTCACCGTCACCCTCGACCGTTTCGTCGTCGGCACCGTGCAGCGCGCCCGTGCCGCCCTGTCGAACGTCGGCGGCAAGGGCGTCAACGTCGCCGGCTGCCTCGCCGACTGGGGCGTTCCGGTGGCCGCCACCGGCATTCTCGGCCGGGCCAACGACGACGGCTTCACCGAGTTCTTCGCCGCCAAGGGCATCGGCGACCGCTTCGTGCGGACCGCCGGCGAGACCCGCACCAACATCAAGATCGCCAATCTCGCCAACGGCGAGACGACCGACATCAACCTGCCGGGGCTCGAGATCTCGGAAGGCACGTTCGACGCGGTGCGCGCGGCGCTGCTGCGCTCGGTCGTGCCCGGCCGTCCGGTGGTGCTCGCCGGCTCGGTGCCGGAATCGCTTCCCGACGACGCCTGGACGGTGCTCGCCGAGGATCTCGTCAAGCACGGCGCCCGCGTCGTGGTCGACACCTCGGGCGCGCCGCTGGCGCGGCTGCTGTCGAGCGGACTGGCGATCCACGCGGTGAAGCCCAACCGCCACGAGCTCGAGAGCGCCGTCGGTCGGTCGCTCGCCCGTCGCGAGGACCTCGTCGAGGCGGCGCGCATGCTGATCGCTCGCGGCATCGGCCTCGTCGTCGTGTCGCTCGGCGAGGAGGGCGCGCTCTTCGTCACCGCCGAGCGCATGCTCGCGGCGAAACTGCCGCCCAAGACCGTGGTCTCCACCGTCGGCGCCGGCGACAGCATGGTCGCCGGCCTCGTCGCCGGCCTCGTCGAAGGCGCCGATCTCGAGCGCATCGCGCGGCTCGCGGTCGCCTTCCCCGCATCCAAACTCGATCGGATCGGACCCCATCTCGGGCCGAAGGCCGATGTCGAAAAGCTCGCCGACGCCGTCGAGGTGACGTCGCCGGTGGCCTGATCTCCACCAGGAGGAAGAGCGGGGTCGACCCCGCCAGGAGGAACAGATGTCGAAATTCGTGGTCGCCGTAACATCCTGCCCGACGGGCATCGCGCATACGTTCATGGCCGCCGAAGGTGTCGAGAGCGGCGCCAAGGCGCTCGGCTACGAGGTCAAGGTCGAAACCCAGGGTTCGGTCGGTTCGCAGAACGCGCTGACGGCCGAGGAGATCGCCCGCGCCGACCTCGTGATCATCGCCGCCGACACCAACGTCGACCTCGCCCGCTTCGCCGGCAAGCGCGTCTTCTCCTCCTCCACCAAGGCCGCCATCGGCGACGGCAAGGCTCTCGTCCAGAAGGCCTTCGCCGAGGCCACCGTCCAGGGTGCCGCCGCCTCCGCCGCCACGCCGCTCGCCGACCGCGTCGCCGCCGAGAAGGCCGCCCGCTCCGCCGATCGCACCGGCGTCTACAAGCACCTGATGACCGGCGTCAGCTACATGCTGCCCTTCGTCGTCGCCGGCGGTCTGCTCATCGCCATCGC